>JALRBL010000025.1 GCA_023257795.1 Gammaproteobacteria bacterium | reverse complement strand
GCTGATAAGTATAAAAACTTACCAGGCGGGCTATCCGGGGAGTTGCTTAAGGACCAATCTAATATGATAGTTAAACAATTAGCTAGTCTAGATTCAGGGACAATTATTGGGGTAGGAGGCGTTTCTTCTAAAGATGATTTTGATGAAAAACTAATGTTGGGAGCTTCGTTGGTTCAAATTTATACTGGTTTTATCTATCAAGGACCGAGCATCATTAAAAAAATTTTAGGACAACTTGATTGAAGCTATTCATAGTTCTTACAATTCTAATTTTTTTGATTGGCAGCATAAGCATGGCCATTCCATCAAAGAAAACAAGAAAACTTGCTGAATTTAGGCTGCTAGCTCTAAGAAATGGATTTAAAATTGAAACCACATCTCTTAAAAAAAAGTTTAAAAATTATGTGCCTGGCATGGAAATTTATTCTTTAAAAAACCTTTCTTCTTTTAAACAGGGTCATTTTATTAATGGTGAATTTGGTTGGGAGCTTTATGACCCAATCACTTTAAAGCACAGTGCAAACTTTGAATTACAAATCAAAAAAATTAATGAAATTGATAAACCTATACTTGAAATTATTTTTTTTGAGTCCAATATAGCCTTTCTTTGGAAAGAGAATGAAGATCTTGAAATACTTAAGAATATCAAATCTGTATTAAATTAAATGCCGCGCTCATTAGTAATCGTTGAATCTCCTGCAAAAGCCAAAACCATCTCTAAGTACTTGGGATCTGATTATGTTGTTAAATCCAGCGTAGGTCACATAAGAGATCTGCCAAAAAAAGGAAAAAATGTTAAAGAAAAAATAACCCTACCAAAAGGTCTATCTCCAGAAGAAAAAATTATTCAAAAGAAAATTAATGACAGAAAAAGACTGGTTAGAAGAATGGGAGTGGATCCCGATAATTCGTGGGCAGCAACTTATGAAGTTATCCCTGAAAAAGAAAAAGTAATTAAAGAGCTTAAGTCTATTGCTAAGAAATGTGATTCAGTTATTTTGGCTACCGACTTGGACAGAGAAGGAGAAGCAATCGCTTGGCATTTAAGAGAATCATTAACTAAAGAAAATAAAAACTTTAGCCGCGTTAGATTTAATCAAATTACCAGGGACTCTATTCAAAAAGCATTCGAAGAACCTTTAGACATCGATACGAATCTTGTTAATGCACAGCAAGCTAGAAGATTTTTGGACAGGGTGGTTGGATTTGAATTATCTCCATTGTTATGGGCTAAAGTTGCAAGAAACCTCTCGGCTGGAAGAGTTCAATCGGTTGCTTTGAGATTATTGGTTGAAAGAGAAAAAAAAATAAGAGAGTTTAAGCCTGAAGAGTTTTGGGATATTAGCTTTACTGGATCAAAAAACAGCCAACCGATCAATTTTTCTTTATCTCGTAAAAAGTCTGATCCACTCCTCAAAGAAGAGGAAGCAAAACATATTGAATCGCTCATATTAAATTCAGATTTAAAGATTTCGGATGTTATTAAAAAACCTACTAACTCAAAGCCAAGACCGCCATTTATTACTTCAACTTTACAACAAGCTGCAAGCACTCGGCTTGGTTTTTCTGTATCCAGAACAATGAGAGCAGCGCAAAAGCTTTATGAAAATGGACTCATTACCTATATGCGAACAGACGCACCCTCTCTTTCAAAAGAATCTATTCTGGATGCAAGAGCATATATTGAAAAGAACTTTGGTGATGCGTATCTTACCAATGCACCAAGAATTTATTCTTCTAAAGAAAATGCTCAAGAAGCGCATGAAGCCATAAGGCCAACGAATGCACATGTAACTGTCGCGCATATTCATGATCAGAAGGATGATGAGAGAAAGCTTTATGAAATCATCTGGGAGCAGTTTATTGCGTGTCAACTTCCTGATGCTGATTTTCTTTCAACAAGCGTTTTCATTGAATTTGAAGCTTATCAATTTCAAGCTAAAGGCAGAGAAATATTGTTCGATGGTTTTCTTAAAGTCTACAAACAAAAAGAATCTGATGAAGATCAACAATTACCATCATTAACTTCAGGAGATTTGCTTGAGTTTGATAGCCATAAACTAGATAAAAAGTTTACAAAACCTCCTGCTAGATTTTCAGAGGCAGCCCTTGTCAAAGAACTTGAAAAGAAAGGGATAGGCAGGCCTTCAACTTATGCAAATATTATCTCTACAATTCAAGATAGAGGCTATGCAGCAATTATTAATAGAAGATTTTTTGTAAATAAGATTGGCATGATTGTCTCAGATAGGTTGCTAGAAAACTTTGATGACATCATGGATTACAACTTCACTGCTAGTTTTGAAAATAGGTTAGATGATATTGCAAATGGACAGGCAAATTGGTTAGAAGTTCTTAACGAATATTACAAAGCTTTCCAAGATGATCTTGATCAGGCAATGGATGAATTCAATGGTATGAGAAGAAATAATCCTGTGATTACTCCTCTAAGTTGTCCTGAATGTAATACCAATAATCTAAATATCAGAAATTCAGCAACTGG
>JALRBL010000106.1 GCA_023257795.1 Gammaproteobacteria bacterium | reverse complement strand
CAGTTTTCATATCAAGGATACATGAATGCAGAGCTATTCTATAAAGGACTTGGGAAATTTAAATTAGGTAATACCGAAGCATACGATGTTGCTTTTAATAAGGGAACGGATACAAGATTCTGCAAGGAATATGAAATATTCAAGAATACTCCAGATGGAATATTTGTTGATAAATTAAGCGGAGCGCCATTGTTTGATACCAGGTATAGATTTGTTTCTAGAAGTGGTTGGTTATCATTTACAGCTCCTATACCAAATTCTACTTATGAGTTACCTGATAATTCTTATGGTATGAGAAGAACAGAAGTTAAATCCCTATCAACTAATATACATTTAGGACACGTTTTTGATGATGGTCCCAATGGAATGCCGAGATATTGCATAAATGCCACAGTTCTTGAATTTATACCAAGAGAGAGCATAACGAGTAAATCCTAATATACTACTTCGCATAATATATATTATGTTAAATATTATATATCTTTAATTTGAGAATATTTAGATGTATATGTAGTAAAATACGCGACTTATGGCAAAAGAAGACAATTTAGAATTTGAAGGCGAAGTGATTGAAACGCTTCCTAATACTACTTTTAGAGTTAAGTTAGATAATGGGCACATTATCACAGCTCATATTTCAGGAAAAATGCGCAAGCATTACATTCGAATTCTTACTGGAGATAAGGTAAAAGTTGAAATGACGCCTTATGATCTTTCTAAAGGACGAATAACTTTTAGAGGTAGATAATCTTACTTAACCTTAGCTGTTTTCTTAATTTCCTTAAAAGCTATCTCATTTCCTTTCAAGAAGACTTGTAGCTCGCCACCTGAACTTAAATCTCCATATAAGATACTATTAACCAAAGGTTTCTTTATATTATCTGCTATAAAGCGTTCCATTGGTCTCGCTCCCATTTCTTTGTTATAGCCATTGTCAGCTATCCATTGGCAGACTTTTTTATCAAAAATCAGTTCAACAGATCTATCATCAAGTTGCGCTTGAAGTTTTACTAAGAATTTATCAACAATTGATAGAATTACTTTCTTAGGTAAATAGTTAAACTGAATAACTTCATCTAGTCTATTCCTAAATTCTGGTGAAAATAACCTCTTAATTGCTGTCATTGCATCTGATTGATTGGATGTTTCATTAAAACCTACAGATTTTTTTTCAAGCAGATCAGCCCCTGCATTTGTTGTCATAATTAGTATTACATTCCTAAAATCTGATTTTCTTCCATTATTGTCAGTTAATACGCCGTTATCCATTACCTGAAGCAATATGTTAAAAATATCTGGGTTTGCTTTTTCTATCTCGTCTAATAACAGTACGCAATGTGGATGCTTCGAGATAGATTCTGTTAATAACCCACCTTGATCGAAACCTACATAACCTGGAGGAGCACCAATTAATCTAGAAACTGTATGTCTTTCCATGTATTCAGACATATCAAATCTTACAAGTTCAATTCCTAAGATATTAGCAAGCTGTTTTGATATCTCTGTTTTACCTACTCCTGTTGGTCCCGAAAATAGAAACGATCCTATGGTTTTATTATCATCTCTGAGACCTGCTCTAGATAGCTTTATGGCATTAGAAAGTGATGCTATGGCCTGATCTTGACCAAAAATAACTGTTTGAAGGTCTTTTTCTAGATTTTTAAGGCTTTTTATTTCATTATTAGAGATATTTTTTTCAGGTATTTTAGTTATTTTAGATATAGTTTTTTCTATATCTATCTGATTTACTGTAATTTTTTATCACTTTTACGTTTGAGATTTAGTAATGCTCCTGTTTCATCTATTAGATCGATTGCCTTGTCAGGAAGGAATTTATCAGATATAAATCTTGCAGATAGTGTAACTGCAGCTTTTATAGCTTCTTTGTTAAAAATAACATTATGATGCTTTTCATAGAGCGGTTTTAAGCCTTCAAGTATTTGCTCTGCTTCATTTAAATTTGGTTCTAGTATATCTACTTTTTGAAATCTTCTTGATAAGGCTTGATTTTGATTGAAAATTGCTCTGAATTCTTGGTAAGTAGTTGAACCAATGCATCTTAATCCACCCTTCCCTAACAATGGTTTTAGGATATTAGATACATCTAGTGATCCACCGGAAGCAGATCCAGCTCCAATGATTGTATGAATTTCATCAATGAATAAGATTCCATTGGATGAGTTTTCAAGGAAATTGATTACTGACTTCAAACGTTTTTCAAAATCACCACGATATTTAGTTCCAGCAACCAATCCAGCAATATCTAATGAGTAGATTACGCAATTTTGTATCGATTCAGGCACATTTTTAAGAACAATTTCATTCGCGAGGCCCTCTACAATAGCTGTTTTACCTACTCCAGACTCACCAACTAATAAAGGATTGTTCTTTGTTCTTCTGGATAGAATTTGTAATATTCTTTCAATCTCTTCATCTCTTCCAATTAAATTATCAAGCCTGCCCTCTCCTGCTAATTTATTTAAATTAATTAGATAATCATTCTCATCGGATGTTGTCTGACTTTTAGGATCATCAAGGGTTTCAGTTGGTTCCTCTGTTGTAGATTTTTCTTTTGACCCATGAGAGATATAGGTCACTACATCTAATCTTGAAATACCAGCTTTTGCTAGTAAATATACGGCATGAGACTCTTTCTCTGAAAAAATAGCTACTAAAACATTAATAGATTT
This sequence comes from Gammaproteobacteria bacterium, assembly GCA_023257795.1. Classification (GTDB taxonomy): domain Bacteria; phylum Pseudomonadota; class Gammaproteobacteria; order Magnimaribacterales; family D2472; genus VMDH01. Next base: position 2,019 of record JALRBL010000106.1, on the reverse strand, counting down.
AACAACTCCTTTGCCACTCGACTGGACATGAAAAACAGCTCTTTGCAGCACTCGTTGGAAACCAAGGGTCGGCTGAACCTGTGTTTCTTTATCCGGTGATTGATAAACATTAGTATCTTTAAGATATTCTTCTAGATTGTTTTGAAAATTAAGAACATTTACATCTAGGTCTTTAAAAAGAAGTCTTACATCTGAATCGTTTAGAATCATGAGCAAAAGATGCTCTACGGTAAGATATTCAATTCTTGCTTTCTTAGCTCCATCAAAGAGATTGGAGATTGATTGCTCTAGTTCTTTTGAAAACATTAATCTTGTAAAGGCTCAATTTCTGTTAGTAGTGGATGCTGATGATCTTTGGCTAGTTGATTCATTTCCAAAGCCTTCATTTCAGCAATCTCTTTAGGAAATATACCACATACTCCAAGTCCTTTAGTATGAACTGCTAACATTATTTCAGTAGCTCTCTCATAATTCAATGCAAAAACTTTCTGCAAAGCAAAGATTACAAATTCCATAGGAGTATAGTCGTCGTTAAGAAGTATGACCTGATATAGCGGAGGTTCCTTTAATTCAGGCTCATCTACGAGAAGATCCGTATCAAAAATAGATTTGTGATCTTCAGGAATCATGTAATCTTATAATTACATCCTCTTAATCATTTCTTCAGCAAAGCCAGAGCATGAAACAAGATTTGCGCCATCCATGAGTCTTTCAAAATCGTACGTAACCATTTTGTCTGATATAGCAGCTTCCATAGAAGAAATAATAAGATCGGCAGCTTCTACCCAACCCATATGACGTAACATCATTTCAGCCGACAGTATTAATGATCCTGGGTTGACCTTATCTTGACCTGCGTACTTTGGTGCTGTTCCATGGGTAGCCTCAAACAAAGCAGCCTGATCTCCAATATTAGCGCCAGGCGCAATTCCTATTCCGCCAACGCAAGCAGCCAATGCATCAGAAATATAATCCCCGTTTAGATTCATAGTTGCTATGACATCGTATTCTTTGGGTCTTGTAAGAATTTGTTGCAAGAATGCATCAGCAATAACATCTTTTACAACAATTTGTTTGCCAGTATTTGGATTAGTAAAAGTATGCCAAGGACCGCCATCGAGAGGTTTGCCATCATAAGCTTCAACAGCTAGCTCATAGCCCCAATCTCTGAATGCACCCTCAGTAAATTTCATAATATTACCTTTGTGAACAAGGGTTACTGATTCGCGATCATTTTGTATTGCGTAATCAAATGCTTGTTTTACAAGTCTTTTGGTACCCTCTTCACTAATTGGCTTAATGCCTAATCCAACATTTTTTGTAAACCTAATCTTTTCAATTCCGAAATCTGATTTTAAAAAGCTAACTAGCTTATCTGATTCCTCAGATCCGGCTAAAAATTCAACCCCTGCATATATATCTTCAGAATTCTCTCTAAAAATTACCATATCTACATGATCAGGATGTTTAACTGGGCTAGGAACTCCTGAAAAATATCTTATCGGTCTTAGACATACATACAAATCTAAGATTTGTCTTAATGCAACATTTAAAGATCTAATGCCACCTCCAACAGGAGTGGTTAATGGGCCTTTTATGCTGACTACGAAATCTTTTAAAGCATCAATAGTTTCATCAGGTAACCAAGTATCTTTATCGTAAACCTGTGTAGATTTTTCACCACAGTATACTTCCATCCACGAAATCTTCTTAGAGCCTGAGTAGGCCTTGTTAACTGCTGCATCTACAACATTTAGCATTGCTGGAGTTATATCTATCCCAATCCCATCACCCTCGATAAATGGAACGATTGGATTATCTGGAACACTTAACCTTCCATTTGAATCAATTGTTATTTTTTTACCTTCGGTAGGAACCTTTATCTTGTTATAAGCCATAATACGTAGTTGTTAGTTTGTAAATTTGGGGTGAATTATACTCTAATTTCTATAATATTTAAGACTATATGGACGACGCTTGAGCTAATCTTATGAATAATAAAAAAACCTTAGTAGTGGG
>JALRBL010000086.1 GCA_023257795.1 Gammaproteobacteria bacterium | reverse complement strand
GGGACGCCACTTCCAAAAATGACCTGCTCATCAGGTTCCAACAAAGCTCTACGTGGGGGCATAGCTCAGCTGGGAGAGCGCAACGCTGGCAGCGTTGAGGTCAGGGGTTCGATCCCCCTTGGCTCCACCAATTATTTTCTTTGCACTAAGCATTTAACTGCATAGAATAGAGTAATTAAAAAGGATCTACCTATGCTTCGATTTCTTGGATTAATTCTTCTCTCTTCCTCACTTTTCGCCAATGACATTCTCTTGCAACCAAAGTCAGTCTTGGATGTTGTTAGTGGCAAGCTCATGTCTTCAGATGTTCTGATCAGAGATGGCAAGATTGTTAAAGTTGGGCCCAACATCAAAACCTCACAGGATACCCAAGTTATTCAATTGAAAGATGTTGTATTAATCCCTGGGCTCATGGATTCGCACGTCCACTTAATTGGTGATACCAGCAAAAAGGGCTATGCATCTATCGGTAATTCCACGTATTTTTCAACTATTCATGGAGTAAAAAATGCCTATGAAACTCTTAGTAGTGGGTTTACTACGGTAAGGATGGTGGGCGCTCCAGAATTTGCTGACGTCGCATTAAAACAAGCAATCGATGAAGGAACTGTAAAAGGACCCAGGTTGTTAGTTTCTGGTCCACCGTTAGGAATCTCAGGCGGACATTGTGATAGTAATTTGTTTCCTTACTCAAAAACCGCTTTAGAAAATACTCCTCATCAAATTGTAGACAATCCCTGGGATGCAAGAAAAGCTGTACGAATCAATCGTAAATTTGGAGCCGACCTGATTAAGTTTTGTGCTACAGGCGGAGTGATGTCTAAAAATACAGATGTTAATGCTAAACAATTTACTTATGAAGAAATGGAAGCCATTGTTTCAGAGGCGCATAACCATGGCATGAAAGTTGCCGCCCATGCACATGGTTTAGAAGGTATCAAAACTGCAATTAGAGCAGGAGTAGACTCCATTGAGCATTCAAGTTTTATTGATTATGAGACTATTCAATTAGCTATTGAAAAAGGCACATATCTATCAATGGATATTTACGTGTCGGATTATATTCTTGGCGAGGGTGCTAAAAAAGGTATCTTGGAAGAGTCTCTAGAAAAAGAGAGAACTGTTGGAAAGATTCAAAGAATGAACTTTAAGCAAGCCGTAGAGGCTGGAGCAAAAATTACTTTTGGAACCGATGCGGGCATCTTTCCCCATGGAGAAAATAAGAAGCAATTTAAATATATGGTGGAATGGGGCATGACCCCATTGCAAGCCATTCAGGCTGCCACAATAAATACAGCTGAATTATTTGGGGTAAATGATATTGGAAGAATAGAAGAGGGCTATGTTGCTGATATTGTTGGCACTAATGGAAATCCGCTCGATGATATAACTCTTTTAGAGTCAGTAATCTTTGTGATGAAAGAGGGAGAAATTATTCTTCAATGAATCTAAGACGTCCAATTGAAGCTCTAACTTCGCTTTCCCTGACAGAACAATTTATATACTCTACTGCTGCCTACATTATTGTTTATATTTTTTGGTATGACGTCATCTTAAATCATGTTACAGGTGGTAACGATATGGGCAGTTTAATTTTCCTACCTCATGGAGTCAGATATATTGCTATTCTTGCATTTGGTTGGGTCGGTTTTTGGGCTGTATTTTTTGGAGCTTTAATTTCTCCTATGATTAATGAAGAGATTGTTAAATTAAATCCTCATCCTTGGACCGATTACATCAATCTTTGGCACAATTTAGAATCTTTAGCTGGAGCGATTTCTGTGCTTGCTGTTGTGGCATTTTTATATTGGGCAAAAATTATTGATCAATGGAAGGGAAGGCTCTATTTCAGGGAACCTTCAAAGTTGCTACTAATTGTTATTAGTTCAGCATTTCTAAATGGTCTATTTTCCAATTTTATTACCTCTCAATCTTCCCTAGGCGTAGAAACTAATCCAGTTAGAGTGATTCGCTTTATTGCGGGCGATATTGTGGGAGGCATCTTGCTTTTACTGTTAAGTTTTATTATCTGGAGAATCTGGGTTCGATATATTTCTAATTAAGTTGCAGTAACTCGTTTACTTTATCTCTAGCACCCCAAACAGCTCCATGAATGTAACCTGCTTTTTCTGCATCCCCAATTCTGCTAAAAGGAATATTTGTAGCCCTTAATTCTTCCATCAAAGCGCTGTTGCTTTCAGTTCCCATTGCAATAATTACCTGAGGTGCTGATACAGATTGTTGGTCACCTTTGATCTGATAATTCACATGATCCTTTAGAATTTCAATTTCACTGCAATTTCTGTGAATGGTTGCCCCATGCTCTTCTAGTAAATGCACTACTCGAGATCTTCTAACTATACTAAGGTTCATACCTAAGTTTTCAGTAGGCTCCAAGATAGTAATTTTTCTACCGCGCTCTTGTAAAAATTCACCTAATTCTAAGCCGACCAAATCTCCACCAATAATGACAACATCTTTCTTTAAGGGCATCCAAAACTTACTAAAAAATCTCATTAAATTTAAGTTAGATAAAAATCCCATTATTCTTCCCGTAGCCAAAATGAATTTGGTTAATGGATTAAATGATTTTTTGGCTGGAGAGGGACCAAATAACAGTCCTCTTAACTCTTCACCGTCAAAGACATGGTTCTGATTTTTACCTGGTAAAGGAGGCGCATTTCGAATTGCTCCAGTTGCTAATATTACATGATCTGGATTTAATTCTTTTATGGTTTCCACAGAGGCTTCTTTGTTTGTGAGAACATTAACTTCCAACCTCTCTAATGTTTTTTCATAATATGCAATCAGAGGTTGATTTGGCTCGTAAGCTAAAGCCGCAATATTAACTGTTCCTCCCAACCGGTTACTTTTTTCCCAAAGCGTGACCTTATGCCCTGCTAAACTTAATCTTCTAGCGCTTTCCATTCCAGCTGGACCTGCTCCGATGATTAGAAAATGCTTTATTTTATCTGTGGCTATAATATTTTTTTGAATGTGCTCATTACCCATATCTGCATTGACTGCGCAACACATAGGTTGATTAATAAATATCTTACTAACGCAAATGTAGCAATAAATACAGGGTCTAATTAAATCGATTTGGTTGGAGGCAACTTTTTGAGGTAATTCAGGATCAGCAAGAAGCTTTCTTCCCATGACTACAAAATCAAAATTATTTTGGCCAATGCCAGTGTTAGCTTTTTCTATATCAATTCTGCCAACTGCTAATATGGGGATAGCAACTTCTGCTTTAGCTTTTTTTGCAAATTGAATAAAACCTCCAGGCTCGTGAACAAGCGGAGCCTCAGTAAATGCAATACCTTTTGCTGGATTGCCATAGGAGCTTACATCTATAGCATCAGCGCCTGAGCTTTCAGCAATTTTTATGGTAGTTAAAAAATCTGATTCAGTGATGCCGCCTTCTACCCGATATTCTTTTGCATCCAGTCTCACTATGACAGGAAGCTTAGAAGCAGTAACTGACTTCACTTCTTTAATTACTTCAGCAAGGAATCTAGCCCTATTTTCAGAGGTGCCTCCGTACTCGTCTTCTCTCACATTCACTGCGGGAGATAAGAAACTAGATATCAA
>JALRBL010000070.1 GCA_023257795.1 Gammaproteobacteria bacterium | reverse complement strand
AAATAAATATTTCTAAACTAAAGGCTAAGTACGTTATTGGTGGTGCTAATAATCAGCTGCTCACTCCAAAATCTGATCTATTGCTTCATGATAAAAATATTATTTACGTCCCTGATGCCATGATTAATGCAGGAGGTGTTATAGGGCTCACAAAAGATGTTTTAAATAGAAATGAAGAAGATCTAGATCAAGAATTACGCTCTATCGGGACCAGGGTCGAAAGTCTATTAAAGCGCGCGAATGAACTTAACACTACGCCATATCAAATTTTTATAAAAGAAGTATTAACTAGTTCTTCTTATTAAGAAGTTTGGCTTGTAATATTTTAAGCCTTTCTTCTTTATCAATATTTCGATTTCCTAGCTTCTTATTAATTTCATTTGCTAAATCTATGTTTTCTTTTTTTGAATGAGTTATTTTAATTCTTGATTTCTGATTGATTCTTTCCTTTATCTCATACAGTTCAGCAGACCTACTTTTAGCATTCACCAGTTCATTATTGTTTGAGCTAATAAGTTCAATACAATCTACTGGGCAAGGTGGAATGCACAATTCACAACCAGTGCAAATATCCGCAATAACTGAATGCATAAGATTTGGGGCTCCATGAATAGCATTTACAGGACAAGCATCAATACATTTTTTGCATCCAATGCATTCTTCCTCAATAATATTTGCTATCTGATCAGGAATTGCTGGGCCATAAGACAGGTCAAGAGCCATTATCTCAGGTGGTTTTAGTAAATCGATAATATTTAATAAAGTCTCATTGCCGCCCGGAACACATCTGTTATAGGGCTTTCCTTCAGCTATTTCGATAGCATAGTCACGACAACCTGGGGTATCACATCTTCCACATTGATATTGAGGAAGGAGGCCCTCAATAGTTTTAGCTAGCTCTGTATTTATTCTGTAACTCCGAGTTTTCTTTGAAGCTTAGTATTTGAGGTTGTGTATCCAAATGGAACGCGTTCACCAGGATGCAATCTTCTAAAAGCCTCTTGAACAGCTAACGTAGTTTCATGAAAACCACATAATATTAAATCAAGTTTTCCCGGATAGTGATTGATGTCGCCTACAGCAAAAATTCCATTTTTATTTGTTTGAAAGTTTTCTGTATTTACTAAAATTTTCTTTTCATGTAATTCAACTTCCCAATCTAGTATTGGACCAAGCTTTTTATTAAGTCCAAATAAAAATAATAATTCATCTGCTTCGAAGTTTAATACTTCTTTTGTATCAAAATTTTTTATTGCGACTCCTTCAACATGATTGTTACCGAGGATTGATTCAATTTGGAAAGGTGTCATTAATTCAATTTTTCCATTTCCTACCAGCTCCCTCATTTGACTCTCTGTGTGCTGTGCTCCACGGAAAGCATCTCTCCTGTGAACCAGGAAAAGTTTTTTAGTATCATTGGCTAGTTCCACAGCCCAATCTAATGCTGAATCTCCGCCACCAAATATAAAAACTGTTTTATTCTTGTAGGTAGATTTATTTTTTACAGCGTAGGTTACACCTTTATTTAAAAATCTATCTGGATCCTCGATATTTGGGGGTCGACGAGGTTCGAATGAACCAGCTCCTGCGGCTATTAGTATATTTTTTGTCTTGAATTCAGTGCCTTCATTAGTTTTTAAGTACCAAGTTGAAATTCCATTCTCACAGGATAGTTCTTCTATAGTATCTATTCTTTCTGAGAGCGTGAGGCCATATTCAAAAGGTTTAATTTGCTCAAGAAGAGCATCGATATGCTGTTGTGCTGTTTGAAAGGGTACGCCAGGAATATCGTAAATAGGTTTTTCAGGATAAAGTTCTGTGCATTGTCCTCCGACCCTATCAAGATTGTCTATTAAATGGCAATTAAGGCCAAGTAAACCTGCTTCAAAGACTGTAAATAGCCCAACTGGACCAGCACCTATAACAATTATATCTTTTTCAATCATTACTTTATTTTCTGTCCGGGTTTTGCTCCATTATCTGGTGAAAGAAGAAAAATACCTCCTTCTTCATCACTTGAGGCTAGCACCATCCCCTCGGATAATCCAAAACGCATTTTTCTTGGAGCTAAATTAAACACTAACACAACGAGCTTATCAATCAATGATTCAGGACTATATCTTGATTTAATTCCCCCAAATACTATTCTCTCACCGAGTTCACCGACATCTAGGGTCAACCGTAAAAGTTTATCTGCACCATCTACCGCTGATGCATCTATTACCTTTGCGACTCTGAGGTCAATTTTCATAAAATCTTCAATTGAAGCAAAATTATTTTTAGTTTCTGTAATTGTCTCATTCATTTTTTTAAATCCTTCATCATCTATTCGCGACATTAGTGGTTCATAGTTTTCAAAATCAATATTTACAATCCTTGTTTCATAATCAGTGTAATTAAAGTTACCAATGATTTTAAAAATCCTAGTTGTGAGATTTGGCATTACTGGTAACAATGCTAAAGCAATATTTTTGAATGCATTTAAAGCTGTAAGAGCAATATAAATTGCATCTCTATTATCTTTCTTCCATGGTTCATTTATATTTATATAAGCATTTATCTCATCAGCGCTCTCCATAACCAATCTAATGACTTTTGAATAATCTTTTTCATGGTAGAGCTTTGATAAAGGTTTTAGCTTTCTAGTTTGATTTGCCAACAATTGAGTATCTAATGAGATATCTTCAATATCGCCGTTATGTTTCTTAACAAAAGGCATTGATCTTGAGATTATATTAAGGAATTTACCCACGATATCTGTATTAATTTTTTGAATAAATTCAGATGTATCAAAGTTTATATCTTCAATTTTATTATTTAACTTGGAGGCAAAGTAATACCTGAGGAGTTCAGGATCATAATGTTCTGAAAAATCATCAGCAGTTATAAATGTCCCCTTAGATTTGGACATCTTTTCACCATTTATCGATAAGAATCCGTGCGCATGTATTTGAGTAGGTTCCAAGTAAGGCGAGTTTTTTAGAAGGGCTGGCCAAAAAAGCCCATGAAAATAAATAATATCTTTTCCGATAAAGTGATGGAGTTCACTGTTAGAATTTTTAGAGCATAAGTCATCAAAATCAAGACCCTGTTTATTTGCCCAGTTTTGAATACTCGCGAAATAACCAATAGGAGCATCAACCCAGACATAAAAAAACTTATTCTGTTCTTCGGGAATGTCAAAACCAAAGTAGGGCGCATCCCTAGAAATATTCCAGCTCTGCATATCTCCATCAACCCATTCATTTAGTTTATTTTTTACTGAATCTTGCATGCTGCAAGTGGTTAAGAATTGAGAAAGAAAATCTTTCGTTGCACCCAAATCAAAAAATATTTGTTCAGTATCTTTAAGAACAGGCTTTGAATCAGAATATTTTGAAATTGGATTTATTAGCTCTATTGGAGAATAAGTTGATCCGCATGCTTCACAGTTATCACCATGTTGATTTGGTGTTTTACATTTCGGACAGGTACCGGATATAAAACGATCTGCAAGAAACATATTTTTTTCTTGATCGTAATATTGTTGGATGGTTGATTTATATATTAATCCAGCTTGTTTAGCGCTTAGATAGATTTCATTGCAAAACCGCTTATTCTCTGCTGAATGCGTTGTATAGTAGTTATCAAAAGAGATATTAAATTTCTTGAAGGATTCCTCATGAGATAACCTATCATCCTTTATTAATTCTTCTGGTGTTTTATTCAATTTTTCAGCTCGAATCATGGTTGCAGTTCCATGCGTATCGTCTGCGCAAAAGAAAAAAACAGGCTTTCCTTCCAACCTTAGATTTCTAACCCATATGTCAGCTTGTATGTGTTCTAGCATGTGGCCAATATGAATGGGACCATTGGTATATGGAAGCGCACAAGTAGCGAGAATATTCTTAGTTGTATCGTTCAAATTATTACCTTAGAGAATGCTATTATATGAAAATTCTTACTCCATGATGAATATTAAACACATTTTAGCAATTGCTTCTGCCAAAGGGGGTGTTGGGAAATCAACAATTGCTGCGAACATGGCAATATCTCTTTCAGAAGAATATAAAGTTGGTCTTTTGGATGCGGATATTTATGGCCCTAGTCAGCATTTATTATTTAATTTAGAAAACTCTAAGCCAGAAAGTTTTGAAATTAATGGACAGAAGAAACTTAAACCAATTATTTCACAAAATATAAAGATTAACTCCATGGGATTTATGATGCTTTCCAATCAAGCAGTTATTTGGCGTGGACCAATGTTAAGCAATGCTCTTAAGCAAATTATTCAGGTTACTGACTGGGAAGATTTAGATTTTTTGATAGTGGATATGCCTCCTGGGACAGGTGATTCCTATCTTACTGTGGCTAAAGAAATTAAACCAACAGCAGCTATCCTAGTAACAACCAGTCATATTTTATCTTTAAGTGATACTGATAAGTCTAAAATTGCTTTACAAAAGCTTGGAATACCCATTTTGGGATATATTAATAATATGACTGGTGAAAGGTGCCCAAAATGCAATGAATTATTGGATACTTATACTGATAGGGACAATAAATTTTTAAAAGACATTAAATGCTTGGGTACAATTTCAAGATCTATTGCATTACAATCATTACCTAATTTTAAGTCAGCTCGAGCTCTGAAAGAAATTAAAGAAAATGTTACCAAACTTATTCTCTAAATATTTATTCTGTATCTTAGTTTTATCTGCCCAGCCACTTTTAGCTGATAAGGATCCTTTTGAGAATTTAAATCGTGGGATCTGGAATTTTAATGAAGCTATAGACAATAACTTTGCAAAACCAGTAGCTGAAACATATGAATTAATCACGCCCCAATTTGTTCAAACTGGGATTACAAATTTCTTCAAAAACATAAATGAGGTGGACAATACGATTAATCAATTATTGCAAGGCAAGCCAGGATTAGCTGTAAACGACTTTACTCGATTTATTATTAACACCTCGATTGGATTATTTGGCTTTATAGATGTGGCGTCTAACATTGGACTTGAAAGGCATAGAGAAGACTTTGGTCAAACTTTGGGAATGTGGGGATTTTCACAAGGTCCATATTTAATGTTACCTCTTTTAGGCCCAACCACACCTAGAGACTTAATGAGCAGGCCTATCACATCTTTTTTATCTGGAACTTTTTCAATCAAAGATACAGACGTTCGCTTGGGTCTCACCGCTCTAGATGCTTTGGAAACAAGAGCCAGATTGCTTGATGTAGAAAGCTTAATTATTGGCGATAAGTATAGTTTTGTAAGAGATTCTTACTTACAAGCATCACAATTTGAAGCAAAAGATGGATTGATGCAGGAAGATACCTTCTTAGAGAATATGGATGATTTTTTTATTGATGATCTTGATACTGACCCTGAATAAAATCTCTTACCGGCTTACTTGAAAGCATTTGCATGGCTTCGTTTATTTTGTAACGATAAATTTTTGCATTGCTTTGAGATTTATATAGCCCAAATATATGTTTGAGCATAATCTTAAATTCGCTAGGCTCTCTTTTATCGCTATCTAAATAATTTAAATACCAATCTAATAATTCTTCCCGTGAAAATTTTTGTGAATGATGAGAGTTATAAATTTCTTCATCAATATCTTCTAAAAATATTGGATTATCATATGCTTCTCTGCCTATCATGACTCCATCAACATGCTTTAGATGATCCTTGCATTCTTCAATAGTTTTTATACCACCATTAATAATGAATTGCAGTTCAGGGAAATCCTTTTTTAGTTTATAAACATAGTCATACTTTAGTGGTGGAATAGATCTATTTTGCCTGGGACTTAACCCTCTAAGAATTGCATTTCTAGCATGAATAATAAAGGTGCCAATACCAATCTCAGAGATTTCTTTTACAAAATTAGCTATAAATTCATAACGATCTTCATTATCAATTCCAATCCTACATTTTATGGTTATTGGAGTTTTAGTAACTTTTTGCATAGCCTCTATACATCTTTTTACCAAATTAATGTCTAGCATGAGGGATGCTCCAAATGAACCTTTTAGAACTCTTTCTGAGGGGCATCCTCAATTTAAATTTATCTCATCATAGTTAAATCTATCGCAAAGAATTGCAGCAGCGGCCAATAAATCAGGATCTGAACCTCCCAACTGTACAGCTATAGGGTGTTCTTCATTGGAAAATTTAAGTTTGTTAATTTGCTTGCCATGCACCAGGGCATTAACAGCGATCATCTCAGTATAGAGTAGAGCGTTTTTAGTTAATCGCCTATGTAATCTGCGATTATGCGTATCCGTACATTGCATCATAGGGGCAATGCAAAACCTATGATCTGGAAACATTTAGAACATTATTGTTATGGCTGCAAGTCCTACAACAGTTAAAACCACTGTATATGGTAAAGCCATGTAAACCATTCTCATGTATGAAAGATTGATTAATGGTGCAGCTGCAGAGGTTAACAAAAATAAAAAAGCTGCCTGGCCATTAGGAGTGGCAATACTAGGAATATTGGTGCCAGTATTTACCGCTACAGCTAAATGATCAAAGTGTTCCCTTGTAATGATGCCATTATCAAGCGCATCCTTGATTTCACTGATATAGACAGTGGCAACAAATACATTATCGCTAATTGCTGAAAGCATTCCATTTGCTAGGTAAAACAAAGGAGCTTGATTATCTATTGGTTGAGAGAAAACAAAATTTATGACAGGAATAAATAAATCCTGTTCATGAATTACGCTAACTATTGCAAAGAACACAACGAGCAAAGCAGTGAATGGTAAAGCTTCTTTAAAAGCTGGTCCTATGTCATGTTCATCTGTAATTCCTTTGAAAGCAGTGAGTAACACTATTACTCCAAGTCCAATTATCCCAACTTCAGCTACATGAAAAGCAAGTGCTAAAACTAAGAGGATGCCCACGATAATTTCAATAGTTAAACGAGCACGATACTCTGGTGTTTGATTGGATTGCTCAAATTCATCGTATCGCAAAAATATTTCTTTAATTTCGGTAGGAAGATGAGTTCCATAAGTAAACAACTTAAGCTTTTCAAGAAGAACACATAATACCAAACCAGTAATGAAAACTGGGACTGTTACGGGAGCCATCTGGATTAGAAAATCCATAAATTCCCATCCAGCAACATGAGCTATTAATAAATTTTGAGGTTCTCCAACAATAGTACAAACTCCGCCTAGAGCTGTGCCAACAACACCATGCATCACAAGATCTCTTAAGAAGGATTTGAAATTTTCTAACTCTTCAACGCCTTTAGAAGATAATGACACATCATTAGTAACATCATGATCGAGATTATTAAAATCTAAATTGGACATTGCTAAATGAAAAACCCTATAGAAACCAATAATTACAGCAATCAAAACAGCTGTAACAGTTAACGCATCCAAAAAAGCTGATAAAAATGCTGCAACAAAACAAAATAACAAAGATAACTTAGTTTTTGAGTGAACTTTTAAAAGTAACTTAGTAAAAGTAACCAACATTAGATTCTTCATAAAATAGATACCGGCTACCATAAATACTAATAACAAAATCACTTGAAGGTTATGTTCAACTTCATAATAAATAGAATCAGGTTTAGTGAGCCCAAGAATGATTGCCTCAATGGCTAACAAGCCACCAGGTTGAAGGGGATAACATTTAAGAGCCAATGCTAAAGTAAAGATGAATTCAAGCAGTAAAATCCATCCAACGATAAAATTTCCTGCTGCACCGCTTGAATTTAACAAAAATAACAGTAGAGGATTGAGAATAAGGAACCCTATGATTGTTTTTTTGTACCAATCTGGAGATGAACCAAGGAAAAGACTGTAGAAGTTACTTATAATAGCCATATGTTATTAATCCGGGAAATTTACGAGTCTATACCACCAAACTCAAAGTTAATACTAAGTTCTAATAATAAAATAATTCATCACTTAGATCAAAATACATATTGCTTTAGCAGCGATCTTTTTGATCAAAGTATTCTAGGCAATGAAATTTTGGGCATAGCTAAATATGGAAGTTCCACAATCTGTACCATTGCACTTAATGAAAAAATTATCATACAACTTTTAGAAGAAAATCCACAATTAATAAGCCATGATCTAAGGCAAGCATTTAATTTAATTGACGCTTCTCAATTTCAATTAATTTCTAGAGCCATTGAATTATCTGCTTGGCTTAGAGAAACTAAATACTGCAGCCTTTGCGGTGAATCAACCTTGTATAATATTAAAGAACAAGCTTTTGGATGCTCTTGTTCAAATAAAATTTTCTATCCAAGTATTTCTCCCTGCATAATTACTCTTATTACCAATGGTAATAAGGTTTTATTGGGGAGAGCTAAATTTTTTCCAAAAGGTCTTTATAGTACTTTAGCTGGATTTATAGAGGCCGGTGAAACTGCTGAGGATGCCTTGCAAAGAGAAGTTCTCGAAGAGGTAGGAGTCTATGTAGAAAATATTAGATATTTTGGAAGTCAATCTTGGCCTTTTCCAAGTCAATTAATGCTGGGTTTCTACTGTCAATACAAACAAGGCGATATAAAGGTCAATCCAGAAGAGCTTGAAGATGCACAATGGTTTAATATAGACAACCTTCCTCAGGTGCCTCCCACAACGTCGATATCAGGAAAGCTTATTCACTCTTATATCGCGGATCGTTTAAAGCCCTAGTTGGTTTTTCTAAAGTCTTAGCCTCAATTTGCGGTTTTTCAACCGGCAAAGCTTTTACAGGTTGTTGTTGAACTTCTTTTTGCTTGGATTCTAATGTTTTATTGTTAGTGTTTGTTTGTTCTTGTGGAATGCTTTTTTTATTATCCATCGCTGCTGCTGGCTTTTTTCGATTGTTTTGCTCGGACTGATGCCGTCGCGTGGGATCAAGCGCTTACTCGGCGCCGCGATCCCCGATCCGGCCCAGG
>JALRBL010000057.1 GCA_023257795.1 Gammaproteobacteria bacterium | reverse complement strand
CTTGATTGTCAATAGAAACATTTACAGTCACATTATTTTGACCAGCTCCATTCATTTGAACAGGAATAGACTTTCCATTCGGCAGAGGTACAACTGCTTCTGTGCCATGTAGCATTGCAGGGTACCCATTTGCTGATCCTTGTGCAATTCCACCTACAGAATAACCTGCCATTTTTTTACCGTCAGAGAAAACGCCTCCATTTTTTGCCCCATAAAAAGACGCCCAAGAGCTGGCGCTCGCATTACCCCCTGGCAAGGCACCACCGCCTCCGCCTCCGCCTGCAAAAATAGCTAAAGAACTTTCTATTAGCTTTACTGCTATTAATTTTGCTATAACTTGGGATAAGGCCTGCAATACCCCAATAGCCATATTTTTAAAAGCATCCTTAGCAGAAGCTGTTCCCTGTATTATAGAATCAAACGCGCTTACTAGCCCATTTTGAAAATTGTCTGTAAAAGTCTGAGAAAGTTGTCCAATATCTGAAATATCTTTTTCTACCTGTACGCTTCTTCTTTGTAAAACAGCAAGCTCTGCTTGTGCTATAGCTAACTGTCTCTTTTTAGTTTCTTCTTGTTGAGGAGTTAAAGTACTATCTTCTATTGCCAGTAATAATTGTCCTATTTCTAATCTTTTATTTTCGACATCTGCTAAAGCAGATTCTAGATTTATTCTATTTTGAATTTGTCCTGCTATAACTGCTCCGGAGCGAAAAGCATTCTCAGATCTTTCATTTCTATCTATTTCTTCTAACTTTAGTTTTTGTTGGGATTGTAATAGTCCATCGACTTTATTTTTTAAAGTTATAAAACTTCCTCCCGCTTCCTCATTAAGTTTTGCAAGAGTATCACTTCCTAAGCTTAGCTTACCCATTTCTTGAGTAGCCGCTCGTGCATTTCTTTCAGAATTTTCTAAAGCAAGAGCTAAATTAATTAAGTCATCTGGGTTTCTTAATGCTTCTTGTAAAGTTTCTAATGAGTCTGTAAAGCTAGCGTCAAAAGAAACAGCTCTGCGGCCAGTATCTTGTAATTCTTTAAGTTTATCTATTAAAGTGTTAAAGTCTCCACCTGATTCTCTTATTGCATTTTGTATTTGAGGTAAATCAAACTCCTGTAAAGCTTGTAGAGCTGCTGGCAAGGTACCTGCATCTTTGGCCTGCTCTAACATTCTAACAATTGGCAGGCTTTGTAGTGCAGAAGCAGTTTTTCTACCAATATTTGCATCTTCTATAGCAGTTACTGGGCCTACTAAATCTAATCCAAATCCATCTCTGGCATTTTTATAATCCTCTCTTAAAGCGTCGAGAGTTTCTTTAAATCTTTGTAATCTTGCTTCTGCTTCCTCTGCGGCTCGTCCACTTTCTTGTAATCCTTGAGTAAATTCTCTAAGTCCAGGGAGTAACTGTCCAGACTCAAATTGTCCTGCTAAATTAGAAGTTTCTTCTGCAGAGGCTCTTAAGCCCTCTGCAAATCCACGTAAAGTGCTCCCCGCATTTTCAGCTCCTTCAGCTAGTGAGTTTTGTGTATTTTCTAATGCTTCTAAAGGGCCGGATAAATCTACAACTTTATTTGCAACTTCTAATAGTTTTTGTACGCCCTCTATGATACCATTAATAATAAAAACGAAGCCCCTTGCGTATGCATTTTGTAAAAAAGCTAGTGCATCTGCTACTGCAGCTACTCCAGTTTTTATAGTTTTTACTACTCCAGAATTTATTACTTTATCTAAAAATCCTAAAATACTTACTGTAACATCATAAGCATTTCTACCTAACTCTACTAGGCCTTCATATACTATTTTAATTATTCCAATCCACCCAGCCAAACTCAAGGCTTTAGACATTAAAGCGCCCGTTTTAACGGCTGCAATACCCATAGCCCCCATAGCAGAGGCCCAACCCTTCTTTACAAATGAAGTTCCTACATTTATGGAAAGCGTCATTTTTTTCCAGAGAGTTGCAATTCTCTGAGTAGTGCTAATAGTCTTAGTTTCGCTTTGTTTCAAAGCATTTCCAAAAGAACGAACTCTTTTTATATCTTCACCTTTAAATATGCCTGTAACTATCTTTCCATGTTCTAGATATTGCTTTTCTGCAGACTTTAAAGCTTTGTTTAAATTAGCTTTATCTACTCCAGTTAAAGAATCTCCTGCCTGCATTTTTGCAAAAATTCTAGAAGAAGACCCTCTGTCTACAAAGCCGGAGGCTTCTGTAGTTGCTTTTGTTAGTCCTTTTTGACGGGCTTTTTCTGCACTGGCTGTTGTTTCTTGTAGTTTTTGTTTATATTGGGCTAAATCTGTTTTTGCCTTATCATAGGCTTGACTATGCTTACTTTGAAACTCAGTAAGCTTTTTATTAAAAGAATCCATTGGATTCATACTTTTAATAATAGAAGCAGCAATCAGCCCAAAAACTGCTATGGCCGCTCCAGCAGATCTTGTTATAATTGTAGCAAATCCTTCAAATAAAGGTAGAACTGATTGAGATATATCTTTTATTAAAGTATCAAAAGTTACTTGGAGTTGTTTAAAAGGGTTTACTTGTAATTCTTGTTGACCAAACTGCTGATTTAACTGCCTTTGAGTTTCAACTAAAACGGCCTGGCTTCTTTCGAACTCGGTTAATTCTTTTGCATTTTTACCAAGAGCATCCGCATAGCGTTTAGTAGCATTTTCTAACCTAAGAGTAATACCTAATTCATCTAAAAGTTCCGGTTCTGCTTTTGATACACCTCGTAATAAACGGCTAAAAGAGTCTTCAAAATCTCTGCCTAGAGCGGCAGATACTTTTCTAGCTCCTATAGCTAATTCATTTAATTGATCTGGAGAAAATCCTTTTGCTAAGCCAATTGCTGCGGCCTCAGAAGATTGTCTGAAAGTAAGCATTCCTCCACTAGCTTCTTGCAAGGCATTAGTAACAGACTTAATTGCAACTCCACTACTTTGAGCAAAAGATTGTTGAGATTTCTCTAAATTTGCTAAATCTGCTTGCTGTTGCAAAAATCTAAAAGCTGCTGATATTGCGAATATATTTGCTGCAAGAGTAGCATAGGCAGGCACAAGACCACCAGTAATACCTTGCGACATTTTTGCAAAGTTTTTAGTAGCATTTGAGGAAATTCCAGCAGTACCCTTTATGGCACGATCCGCAGCAGTAGACCGAGTTG
>JALRBL010000087.1 GCA_023257795.1 Gammaproteobacteria bacterium | reverse complement strand
TGCTTGAGAGCATGACGTCAAATGCACAGATTTAAAGAGGGAGATAAATGGGTTTACCTACGCATTAGGTGGGCAATCAATTTTCTCACCTTGAATCTAACGACTTTTTACAATATCGACCTCAACACTCAGTGATTGATGGTGCTGCAAGCAATGATGCGTATATCTTGTAATGCACTGTCTTCGGATTGATTGGGACATCCATACATTAGATCAATGCTTTTCTTTGATTTAATTTTTTCTAACTCCTCAATTGCTCGCAAAGAATGATGACTGGTATGGTTTCTTCCAAGTCCTTGCAGAACATCATCATCAAAACTTTGAATACCAACTGAAAATCTAGTAAATCCTATATTTAAAAACCTATGAAGATTTTCTGCTTTTGTTTCCTTTGGATTGAATTCAATAGTGATCTCAGCATCTCCATCAATCAACTGATGAGCCCTCAAAAAATCTAATATTTTTTCAGGCAGATTTGGATTTACCAATGATGGAGTTCCGCCCCCAAAGTAAATACTGCTAAATTTTCTATCTTTAATCCATCCCCTAGAAGACTCAATATCAGCCAATAAAGCTGATTGGAATTCAGTGAAATTGCTCGGCAAGTCAGTGCTGACATTAAAGTCACAATACGGACATTTTTGTTCGCACCACGGAAGGTGAACGTATAGGCTTAGAGGAAAAGCAGCTCTCATTTAAATAGAGGCAATTAGTTTTTTCAGTGCCTTGGCTCTGTGACTGATAGAATTCTTTTTAACCGCATCTATGGAAGCAAGGGTTGAACTCTTATCATCAAGGTAGAACATCTTATCGTAGCCAAAGCCTTGTTGGCCTTTTTCTTGAGTTGATACAAAGCCATGCATTTTGCCAGTTGTAATTAAGGGAAGAGGGTCATCACGAAATCTGAATAGCACGAGCAGGCAAACAAAATAGGCTGGTAAAAATTCCTTCCCTGTCTGCTTTATCAAGTCTTGAAGTTTAAGCCTATTTTCTATATCTGTAGCATTGGGTCCTGCAAATCTTGCAGAGTAAATTCCTGGAATATAGTTTAATTCTGGAACAATGAGGCCAGAATCATCGGATAAAACCATAGAGTTTGTGTGTTGAGATACAAACCTTGCTTTAATGATTGCATTTTCTATGAAGCTAGAGCCCGTTTCCTCAGGAAGCTCTTTATCAACAATCTCTTTGTAGCTAATAATTTCATGGCTAGGAAGCATTGCATTAAATTCTTTAATTTTTCCGGCATTGCCTGTTGCGAGGCAAATAAGATCATTTTTTTTCAAGGTGATAAATTGCTTCTGAAGCAAAAAAATTCGAATTTAAAGTAAACCAGCTTTTCAATGGATTAAGATCAGCATCAAGATAAACTCTTTTCTTAATAGTAATATTGTTATCAGCGCATAAATCCTCAAAGTCTTTAATGGTGCAAAGGTGAATATTTTTTGTTTCATACCATTTTGCTGGAAGAGAGCTTGAAACAGGCATCTTTCCATTCAGTAATTTAAGCCTTATCTTCCAATAGCCAAAATTTGGAATTGTCACAGCGCATTCATTTGCAATTTCAAATATATTATTTAATGCCTCAAGAGGTCTTCTGAGGCACTGTATTGAGTTTGCCATTACCACAAAATCAAAACCCAACCCACAGAACTCTTTTAGCCCCTTATCAATATCTTTTTGTGTGACTGAAACACCTTTTGCAAGGGAGATGATTATTTTTTTTGTATCAATCTCTATGCCATGACAAGAGATATTTTTTTTGCTTAATTTTTCTAAAAACTCTCCATTACCGCTCCCAAGGTCCAAGACTTTTGATTGAGGAGGAATCAGCTTTAAGAGCTGAGATTCAATATTCTTATGCATGATTTAGAAAATTTGAGATGGCTGATACATATTCTTCATTAGCATAAAGAAAACTATCGTGACCATTATTTCCAGAAAGTTCAATAAATGAGCTGTTTATGCCTGCCATAATGGCAGCAAAATGTAACTCTTTGCTGTACTCGGTTGGAAACAACCAATCATCGTCAAAGCTTAGGATAAGCAGTTTTGCTTTGCAGTGGCGTAAAGCATCCACAAGGTTGTCATTGTATCTGCCAGCGGGATTAAAGCTATCCATAATCTTTGTTAGTAAAATATAGGAATTAGCATCAAAGTATTCTGAAAATTTTTCGCCCTGGTATCTCAGATAATTTTCAACTTCGAAGTTGATGCTTGAATCAATTTTGTTGTTAATATCTTGAAGTTTTCTTCCAAATCTATTTTTGAAATTACTCTCTGATAGGTAAGTAATATGACCAAGCATTCTTGCGACTCTTAGCCCATCCCGTGGTTTTTTATTAGCAATCAGATAATCTCCATCTTCAAAGTTAATATCCTTGCGGATGATATCCCTTGCAACCTGATTCAAAGCAATGTTTTGAGAACTGATTAATGATGTTGCAGCAATAATTCCAGCTTTCTTGATGTTTTCAGGGAAAGAGATGCTCCATTCTAGGGCTTGCATGCCACCAAGGCTTCCTCCCAAAACCATCTCCCAAGATTGAATGTCTAAACTTTTTCTAAGAAGATTTTGTGAAGCAACCCAGTCGTATACATCCAGCAAAGGAAAATCTTTGCCAAAAGGTTTCTTGGTAGCCGGATTGAGCGTTGCGGGACCTGTTGAACCATAACAGCTTCCCAAATTATTTGGCGAAACAACAAAATATTTATTTGTATCTATGGCTTTGTTTGGGCCAATAAACTCATTCCACCAACCTGGTTTATCGGTTTCTTTATCCACTCCAGCAGCCCGATGGCTGCCTGAGAATGCATGGCAAACTAATACAGCATTATTTTTATTAGGATTCAATTCACCATAGGTTTCGTATACAAGCTCAAACCCAGGAATAGAACCTCCATTCAGTAGATGAAAACTTTCCTTGTATTCAAAGGAGTTTTGTTGAATTTTCATTTATATACTCTGAGAGAGCGTTCTAACAACATCAATCATGACGCTATTAGCATAATTAAGAACAAGAATAATAACTATTGGGGTAAAATCCAGGCCTCCAAAGCTTGGGATAATAGCTCTTAGAGGCATAAGTAATTTATCACTAATTTCATTTACCAAATCAATCATTGGATGGCGCGATTCTCTTGCTACCCAACTTAAAATAACAGAGGAAACCACAATATAAAAAATTAGTCTAAAGAAGAGGTTAATCAACCCGACTATGCTAAAAATCACAATTCTGGGATAGTTATCAAAGTCATACATAAAAGCATTTCCTAAGCTTTTGAATAGGAGTGCAATCAAGAAGCAAGCAATCAAAGGAGACAAAAATGGCAATAATTTTAGATTAGGCTTTTCAAAGTAGGTTACAAAGAATTTAACAACTGGGTTGAAGTAATTTGCTTTAAAAGCTCTCAAAATAAATAACACCAAAAACGCAGATGAGAGCAGGTTGAATAATAGATAAATTAGTAAATTACTTGAACTCATTTTCTATTTCTTTGGATCGTATTTTTGTTGCTTTAAAAGTTTCCTGTAAGATTGTATTTCCTCTCAGCTTTTTAAGTGTATCTAATCCTGCCTCAGTAGTACCTTTTTTTGAAGCTATTTTTTGAATAGCTTTTTCGAATCCATCATTTTTAAGATGATCCACCAATGATTTTATGAAATTAATGAGTATTTCTTTTCTCTTTTTGGCATTAGCTATTTTACTAAGCTCAATGTCATACTCTATCAATAATTTCATTAAGAATGCTTGCCCACTTCCAATTGCTGCCGTAAAGCCATGCATATCTTTTTCTTGTTTAAGCACTAAAACAGATCCTACTTTTTCAAGAATTCTTTTTACTAAAGTTAATTTTAGAGATTTAGGAGCATCTGAATATATCGCACTATTTCCAAGACCAAAGGCAGATGCAGTTGTGGGCATGGCTCTCACTACCATATCAGATGATAGAGATTTTGAAATTTTATTTAGATTAATTCCTGCAGCTAAACTACAAACAATCCCTGAATAATTTGAAAGTCGTAACTGATCGAGTGCAACTCTTATATCCTTTGGTTTTACAGCAAGAAATAAGATATCTCTATGATCTTTATATTTGCCGAGATCATTTGTATATATTCTCTTAATGCCATATTTTTTCAGGAATACATCATGCATGGGATTTTTATTTATCACGAGAATCTTCTTATTAGATATTTTTGCTCTTAGCAAGCCTAAAATTAAGGCCTGAGCGATATTTCCGCATCCAAAGAAAATTATTTTATTGAGATCTATTTCCAAAAATTTTTTCTCCAACTCTAATAAGGGTAGAGCCTAATTCTATAGCTTCTTGATAATCTGATGAGGTGCCTAAAGATATCACACAGTCTGTGCAGCCAATCTCATACAGCATTTTTTTGTATTCATTTATTTTTAAGCCAAGAGTTCTTAGCTCCGCTTTAGATTTGTTGAGCCTTGGTAGCATCATAAAACCCTTTAGCATTATCAAGTTAGAGTTCTTTAATTTTTTAGCTAACTCCACAAAATCTTTTATGTCCGTAATACCATGCTTGGATGATTCATCATCAACATTAATTTGTATTAGCACACTTATTGTTTTATTTAACTTTTCTAACTCTCTTTCAAGAATTGTTGCATGCTTGACAGAGGATAGGCTATGCACCCAACTAGCATTTTTTGCGATTAGTTTGATTTTATTGCTTTGTATTGGTCCAATGAAATGCCAACAACAGTCAGCCGGCATTTTTTTTGCTTTATCATCTAATTCTTGGGCATAGTTTTCTCCAAAATCTCTTTGCCCCTCCCCATAAACTTCCAATACTTTTTCAATCGGCTGTTTTTTTGAGACAGCCAATAAAGCAGGAATTGGTTTTTCCATGCTGATGGCTGCAGTAGATAGGTTTTTTGAAACCTCTGCAAAACCACTCATGTTGAAGTACATCTTGTGAGTATCAATGGCCTGGATCCATTTTTGATAAGCTTTTCTCTAGCATTATTAACAGAAGACTTATTTACGTAAGGCCCGCTTAGAACTCTATAAAAGGTTTTACCAGGAGCAGAGGGGCTGAATGCTTTTTCTACATAGGCATTCAGTTTTAATTCTAGCATTTTGCCGATAAGTTCTTGCGCATATATATTTTTGCCATACGTTTCTACTTGCAAAAGATACTCGCAGGATTGAGTGGTAAGCTGTTCATCTATTTCAGCAAGAACCCAATTCTTTTCAAGATCTGATGGAAAAGTAAATTCAATAGTTGTTTTTGTTTCCTTGGCAATCACTGGCTTAATGTCGGTATTCATCAATTGAAAGATTAAAATTAAAAATAAAGCTATTGCTCCAAAAATTAAAATGCCAGCTCTTAAGCTTAATGGAGAAATATTTTTTTTTGTTGTTCGAAATTTTGGCGAAGATTTTTGCTTTTTATTGCGACCGGATTGTTTGCCTGCAAAATCTTTCATTACATTTTGTTTTTGGCTTCGATTCCCAAAAGATTCAAAGTCTGCTTGATTATGTTCTTAGCCTTTAATAGTACAAACATATAATTTGATGCGTCATTGGAGGCTGCTTTCATAACATTAATCTCGTTATAGAACTGGTGAATTGCTTGGGAAAGATCTCTCAAATAATATATGAGTAAGTGAGGTTGATACCGCTCTACAGAATTTAAAATATTTACTGGAAAATTCATCAGTACCTGAATTATTGCTACCAAAGCATCAGGGCAATTGCCAGAATCTGTCTTGCTTGGTAAAGAGCCATTGGCTTCTTCATATTTTTTTTCAAGGGATGCAATTCTTGCATGCGCGTACTGAATATAAAAATAAAGGTTCTCTTTGGATTCTGATTTTGCAAGCGATACATCAAAATCTAGATGTTGGTCAGCTTGTTTTGAAAGATAATAAAACCTAGCAACATCTGCCCCAACCAGTTCAACCAGCTTTCCTAGATCATAAAATGTTCCAGATCTAGTAGACATTTTAAGTTTTTGACCATCTTCAAAGAGATTCGCGAATTGAACCAGTAACACCATGAGTGAGGATTTTGAGTGACCAACTGATTCAATGGCTGCCTCAATTCTTTTAATGTACCCATGATGGTCTGCTCCCCAAATATTAATGAGCTGATCAAATCCGCGATCTAGTTTCTCTTTGTGATAAGCGACATCCGATGCTAGATAAGTGACCCTACCATCTTTTCTTATCAACACTCTGTCTTTATCATCCCCATGATTTGTGGAGCGAAGCCAGTAAGCGCCATCCTTTTCATATCCGGCCTCATTAATACTTAAATCTAGTGCCTGTCTAAGTTTTGAATCATCTTCGTCGATGGAACCAAGTGAAGATTCAAAAAACCATTCATCAAAAATTACATTGAATTCTGATAGATCTGATTTTATTAATCCCAAGATTTTTTCGAGTCCGACACTCTTGGTTTGTTGCCAAATATCTGAATGCTTCTTCAGCTCAATGCAGATTTTATCTATAGCTTCATCTTTATCTTCAGGAAGATTTTTTATGCTTTCTTCGATCTTATTTCGCGTACCAGATTCTATAATTATAGAGCTGGCAATAGTTTTAATATATTCTCCTTGATAACCTGCATGCGGAAAATCAATGTCCGATACCTCTGCCGCTCGGAGTAAAATACTCGCTGTAACAATATCCATCTGTCTACCAGCGTCGTTAACATAGTATTCGGTGGTAACATCATGTCCCACAAAACTTAGCAATCTTTTTAAAGCATCTCCAAATGCAGCCCCTCTTCCGTGCCCCACATGCAGAGGCCCTGTAGGATTTGCTGAAACAAATTCAATAAGTATTGTTCTAGATTCAATGTCATTTATTGCTTCTTTAAGATACTCATCGTGATGCTCTATTTGTCTTAGGAGAGAATTCTCAGTTAAATAAAAATTTATAAAACCAGGTCCTGCAATCTCAATTCTTTCAAAAGATGGGCTATCAGCAAATGCTTTAATAAGTTCTTTTGCAACATCATGAGGAGATCTTTTTAAGACTCCTGCGCTCACCATGGCTATGTTTGAAGACCAATGACCATTTATTAGCTCGTCAGGAGTGTTGAATATAGATTTTTTAAGGATAGTTTCTACTTGCTTGCTGTCTGCACCAAACGAACACTCTAATGATTTAAGAACATTCGTTTTTATAATAGATAAGGGACTATTATGTTCTGCCAGCATATTCTTGTTTTCTGGTGTCCACTTTTATGGTCTCACCTTCATTTATAAATAAAGGCACCTGAATTACCACCCCAGTTTCCAAGGTTGCTGGTTTACTAGCTCCAGAAACTGTATCGCCTTTAATACCAGGCTCTGAGGCTGTAATTTTGAGCTCAACAATTGAAGGCACTTCTACCGAAATAATAGATTCATTCCATGCAGTTACTTCGCATCTCTCTTGGCCTGTTAACCAATTAGATGCATCTGTCATAACGGAGCCATTAACTTGAACTTGCTCAAAAGTTACCGGATCCATAAAAAACCAAAATTCTCCATCATTGTATAAATAATCCATTTCTCTGATCAAAATATCTGCTTGTTCAACAGACTCTCCAGATTTAAAGGTTTTATCAATTACTTTATCTGTGATCAGGTTTCTGTATTTCACTCTCATTACTGCTTGACCTTTGCCAGGCTTATGAAATTCATGTTCCAAGATAGAGCAGGGTTGATCATTGATAAGAATCTTTAATCCGTTTTTAAATTGATTTGTTGAAATTTTCATATCTTAGGGCTATCTTGATCCTCCGAGGGATGTTTTATGAATAAGTTTTTTTGGGTATTACCTATATTAATTATCATTTCTTGTTCTCAACCAAGCAACCAGCTTACAGAACAAGATGCCATTGCTTTTCTAGACAAGGTAGAAGCACAAGATGCAGCGCTTGGTCCAACAGCAAGTTCAGCTTATTGGATAGGCTCGAATTTTATCACTTATGACTCTCAGAAAGTAGTGGCTGATTTTGGTAAAAGATATCAGTTGATTGCTCTCGAGAGAGCTAGAGAGGCTGCAACGTTTGATGATGTAAAGGTATCAGACTCTTCAAGGAGAAAGCTTAATTTAATTAAGAGCTCATTTGTAATGCCTTCACCTTTGGACGAGAGCTTGGCTAGTGAGCTAGCTGATATTTCTACAGAGTTAGAAGCAATGTATGGGTCTGGCAAACATTGTTTCTCAGCTAGTGATTGCTGGGATCTCGAAGCATTTGAGTCAGTAATTGATAAATCTAGAAACTATCAAGAGTTATTAAAAGCCTGGGAAGGCTGGAGAAATATCGGTTCACCAATGCGTGATAAGTATCTAAGAATGGTTGAAATAGGCAATCAAGGCTCTAAAGATCTTGGATATGATGGTCTCACAGAACTTTGGTTTAGCAAGTACGACATGCCAAGCGATGAATTTAGGGACGAGACTGAAAGAGTTTGGCAAGAGCTTAAGCCTCTATATGATTCACTGCAATGCCATGCGCGCTATGAACTAATGGATGAATACGGTTCAGACCTTATGCCTAGCGATGGAACTATACCTGCTCACATTCTTGGGAACATGTGGGGACAATCTTGGGCCAATATTTACGATTTACTTTATGAAGAAACCAATGAATCAGGAGCTTCCATAGACCTCACTTCAATTATTCAAGAGAAAGCTATCACTGAAATAGAGATGGTTGAAATTGCCGAGGAGTTCTTTTTGTCGTTAGGGTTCCAACCTCTGCCGGAAAGTTTTTGGAAGAGATCGTTATTTGTGAAGCCAGCTGATCGAGATGTTGTTTGTCATGCTTCTGCATGGAACCTTGATTCGATGGATGATTTAAGAATCAAAATGTGTATTGAAAAAAATGCAGAAGATTTTGCAACCATTCACCATGAGCTAGGGCATATTTTTTACTATCAAGCATATAACCACCTTCCAAGCATTTTTGAAGGAGGAGCCAACGACGGGTTTCATGAAGCTGTTGGAGATTTGCTAACACTCTCAATAACCCCACATTATCTTAATCAAATTGGATTTATTACAGAAGAAGAGGCAAGGGCCGCTTCGCAAGATAGTATTGCACTGCTAATGCAACAAGCGTTGGATGGAGTGGTTGCAGTCCCTTGGACTCTAATGTTGGATAGGTGGAGAGCAGGTGTGTTTGATGGCACCACTGCGCGTGAAGATTTAAATTCAAGCTGGTGGGATTTACGAAAAGAATACCAAGGAATTACATCACCAGTTTTAAGAGACAAAGATGCATTTGATCCAGGGGCAAAATACCATATACCTGCCAATACACCTTATACAAGGTATTATTTGGCTAGAATTCTTCAATACCAATTTCATGAATCTCTTTGCAAGCAAATTGGACATGAAGGCCCACTCCATGAGTGCTCAATCTATAACAATGAATTAGCTGGCGAGAAATTAAGAGCAATGCTCTCCCTTGGACAAAGCAAGGATTGGCAAACTGCTCTAGAGGCGCTTACCGGTAGCAGAGAGCTAAGCGGAAAATCTTTATTAAATTATTATCAACCTCTTAAAGAATGGCTAGATGAAAAGAATGCTGATAGAGCTTGCGGCTGGAATTAATTATGAAAGCATTGCTTAATATTCTTATCTCCGCAACCGTTTTTTGTTTAACAATAATTTATGCATCTTTTTTAACTGAAAAGCCTGGCTTAGTGGTGTTGGTTTGTTTATGTTTTCTAATCCAATGGACAATGTTTATTCCAGCATGGCTTTACAACACTGAAAAGTTTTACGATCTTACTGGCAGCGCAACTTATATTACAGTTACATTATTGGCTTTCTATATAGGCCTTACCCTGTCTGGTTGGAATATCTATAAAGCAATAATTCTTGCTGCCATATTGCTCTGGGCAATGCGCTTGGGTTACTTTTTATTTTCACGGGTACATAGAGACAATGGGGACAAACGCTTTGAATCGATTAAGAAACAGCCAAGCCAATTCTTTATGACTTGGTCTCTCCAAGGTATGTGGGT
Source organism: Gammaproteobacteria bacterium (assembly GCA_023257795.1). Taxonomy (GTDB): domain Bacteria; phylum Pseudomonadota; class Gammaproteobacteria; order Magnimaribacterales; family D2472; genus VMDH01. The sequence continues at coordinate 515 of JALRBL010000087.1, read as the reverse complement.
TTCGCTTTGTGCTATGCCGGCATTTATTGCGCTCAGTAATCAATCTTCTGAGGCATCAAATCTATTCTTGCTTGGGCTCTTAATTTTTGTAATAGGATTCATTTTTGAAGTAATTGCCGATCAACAAAAAAGCAACTTTAGAGCAATAACAGAAAATAAGGATAAATTTATAACGACCGGTCTTTGGGCTTACAGCAGACATCCAAATTATTTTGGAGAAATAATGCTTTGGCTGGGTATTAGCATAATGTGTGCTGATTTTTTAATTGGAAATGAGATCTTTGCTTCTATTACGTCTCCATTGTTCACTTTTGTATTATTGAATTATGTTAGCGGAGTCAGATTGCTAGAGCTTAGAGGAAATAAAAAATGGGGCACTGAGGAGGCTTATCAAGCATATCAAAGGAAAACCCCAAAACTATTTCCATTTATTAAAAAAAATTAAAAAAAATTAAAAAAAATTAAAAAAAATTAAACTTTCATACCTTTCTAATGATTGTTAGAATAGCTTTTCA
>JALRBL010000071.1 GCA_023257795.1 Gammaproteobacteria bacterium | reverse complement strand
AAATGAAATATCTATTTTGTTCAAAAAAAATATAAATATTGTCTAACACCAATATATTCGTTTTTTGATTAGCAATAATGAATGCAAAAAGACCTATTAGAAAAATATCAGTTAAACCGCTCAATTGACTAAATACTATTGAAGTAGCAATTAGAATTTTTTTATTGTTAGTTCCTGTTGCTTTTGAAATAAGCAAAACATCTTTAACAATATTTTTTATAAATTTCACACAATTAGTTTAGTTATTGTTGAGGTTTTTAATACTTAGTTGTTTACTTTAATTTATTGTTTTTTAAAAGTACGATAATTAATTGTTTCGGGTTTTTTTACCTCTCCAAAGGACCATGACCTAACCATTTGTGGCGAGGCCAATCCTGCAGAGATAGTTGAGAAATCTTCTTTATTAGATTTCAATGAATAAACTAAGTCTTTCAATTAAGGCTCCTAATTATCTTTATTTAAGTCGATGTTAATACCAAGCGATTTAATTTCCTTGCTAAGAACATTAAATGACTCAGGTACGCTCGCGTCCATGGCATAGTTACCATCGACAATATTTTTATACATACTTGTTCTTCCTGGTACGTCGTCAGACTTCACTGTTAGCATTTCTTGTAATGTATAAGCAGCACCGTAAGCCTCTAGTGCCCAAACTTCCATTTCACCGAATCTCTGGCCACCAAATTGAGCTTTACCTCCGAGAGGTTGTTGAGTCACCAAGCTATATGAGCCAGTTGATCTTGCATGCATTTTGTCATCAACAAGATGATTGAGCTTCAACATATACATATAACCAACGGTAACAGGGCGTTCAAATTGTCTACCTGTTCTACCATCAAAAAGCACTAATTGGCCAGATTCATTTATTCCTGAAAACTTAAGCAACTCTTTAATTTCTGCTTCTTTGGCACCATCAAAAACTGGGGTTGCTATTGGCAAACCATCTCGCAAATTATTAGCTAAATTAATGATTTCTTGATTATTAAGAGAGTCAAGATCTTCTTTGATAACAGCATTCTTATTGTAAACTTGATCTAAGAATTTTCTTAAATCGTCTGCCTTGGCATGCTCTTTGATAAGATTATCAATCTTTTGACCAATTCCTTTTGCAGCGGCACCCATATGAGTTTCAAGAATTTGTCCAACATTCATCCTTGATGGAACTCCAAGCGGGTTCAATACTATATCAACAGGATTTCCTGATTCATCATAAGGCATGTCCTCAACGGGGACGATCTCAGAAATAACTCCCTTGTTTCCATGTCTACCAGCCATCTTGTCTCCAGGCTGGATTCTTCTTTTAACTGCAAGGAAGACTTTAACAATTTTAATAACACCGGGAGCCAGATCGTGACCTCTGGTGATCTTCTTTTTCTTCTCTTCAAATCTCTCAGCGATATGTTTTAGATTGGCTTTTAAAGCTTTCTCGATGGTCTCAATATCAGTGTTAACTGCATCAGATTTAGTTCTAACACCTAGAAGATCATCAACTGCGAGTTCCTTGAGGTCTTCAACAGAAACTTTGCCTTTCTTAAGAATTTTGCTTGTTGCAATATCATTACCCTTAATTAGATCAATAAGACGAAGTTTTGTTGCTTCATAAACAATCTTAATTTCATCGTTCATGTCTTTTTTAGCATCTTCAAGGTGCTCTTGTTCTATATCTTTAGTTCTTTTGTCTTTATCAACTCCGTCTCTAGTAAAGACTTCAACGCCTATAACAGTACCATTTGTGCTTGATGGAACTCTTAATGAAGTATCTTTAACATCTGAGGCTTTTTCACCGAATATTGCTCTAAGCAACTTCTCTTCTGGAGAGAGCTGAGTTTCGCCTTTTGGTGTTATTTTTCCAACTAAAATATCGCCAGCATTTACTTCCGCACCAACATATACAATTCCGCATTGATCAAGTTTGCCAAGGGAGCCTTCTCCAACATTTGGAATATCGGAGGTTATTTCTTCTGAGCCAAGTTTTGTATCCCTTGCAATACATGTAAGTTCTTGAATATGAATTGAGGTAAATCTATCTTCGCGTGCTACCTTCTCAGATAAAAGAATAGAATCCTCAAAGTTATAACCATGCCATGGCATAAATGCAATCCTGATATTCTGGCCTAAAGCTAGCTCTCCATTATCAATTGAAGGACCATCCGCAAGAATATCTCCTGCTTTCACTTTATCCCCAACAGAAACCAATGGCCTTTGATTTATGCATGTGTTCTGATTAGATCTTGTATATTTAATTAAGTTATAAATATTGACTGGCTCATTCGTATTTTTATCAGTTACCCTAACAACTATTCTTGCTGCATCAACGCTCTCAACAACTCCATTATGCTTGGCAACAACACATACTCCAGAGTCACGAGCAACCACTGTTTCAAATCCTGTTCCAACAAGTGGCTTTTCAGGCCTTAATACAGGGACTGCTTGGCGCTGCATATTTGAACCCATTAATGCCCTATTAGCATCATCATGTTCCAAGAAAGGGATTAATGATGCCGCAACAGAAACTACCTGTTGTGGAGCTACATCCATAAGATCAATTTTATCTGAGGATATTAGTGTTGAATCACCCCTTGATCTTACTGGAACAAGATCATCGGCAAAAGTATTATTCTTATTTAATGGAGCATTGGCTTGAGCAATAACATGGTCTCCTTCATCAATAGCTGAAAGATAAACTATCTCCTCAGTTACCTTACCATTAATAACTTTTCTATAAGGTGTTTCGATAAATCCAAAATTATTAGTTCTTGCATAACAAGCAAAAGAATTTATCAAACCAATGTTTGGCCCTTCAGGCGTTTCAATAGGACAAAGTCTGCCGTAATGGGTTGGGTGCACATCTCGTACTTCAAAACCTGCTCTTTCACGAGTCAGACCTCCTGGGCCTAAAGCAGAAACTCTTCTCTTATGTGTTATTTCCGACAATGGATTGTTTTGATCCATAAACTGTGACAACTGACTTGAACCAAAAAATTCTTTTATAGCGGCAGTAACTGGTTTTGCATTAATTAAGTCTTGGGGTCCGAGTTCATCAGCTTCGGCCATACTAAGTCTTTCTCGAACAGCTCTCTCTACCCTAATCAGTCCTACTCTAAATTGGTTAGCTGTCATCTCTCCAACAGATCTAACTCTTCTATTCCCTAAGTGATCTATATCATCAACAATGTCATGCCCATCCCTAATATTAATGATACCTTTCATGACAGAAATAATGTCTGAGAGATCAAGCACACCTGGAATTTCTTTTTTATTCTCAAGTTTCAGTCTTCGGTCAAACTTCATTCTTCCTACATCAGATAGATCATATCTTTCAAGATTAAAGAAAAGATTATTAAACAATTGTTCGGCGGAATCTCTAGTTGGAGGCTCACCTGGTCTCATCATTCTGTATATTTCAACCAAAGCTTCCATTCTGTTGGTAGTTGGGTCAGCACGAAGTGTATTAGAGATATAGGGACCTTTTTCAAGATCATTGATATAGACGCAGTTAATTTTAGTTATGCCGTTGGCTATCAGTGCATCAAAGATCTTTTCATTAATTTGATCATTAGCAGCAAATAATACTTCACCTGTTTCTTGGTCAACTACATCATGTGCCAGCACTTTTCCATAAATAAATTCTCTTGAAAGCTCAAGATTTTTTAACTTTAGTGACTCAAGCTCCCTTACGTGCCTTGCTGTAATCCTCTTATTTGCCTCTACCAAAACTTTGTTCTTGATGGTTATATCAACTGGCAGAGTTTCACCTCTAAGTCGTGAAGGTATGATTTCAGCTATAACTGTATCTGCATTAATTTCATAGGAATCAACTTCAAAAAATGAAGCAAGAATTTCTTCTGTTGTCATATCAAGCGCTCTAAGAAGTATAGTTGCAGGAATTTTTCTTCTTCTATCGATTCGACAAAACAGAATATCTTTGGCATCAAACTCAAAATCTAACCATGAGCCTCTGTAAGGAATAACTCTTGCAGAATAAAGAACTTTGCCGGATGAATGAGTTTTGCCTTTATCATGATCAAAGAAAACTCCGGGTGATCGATGAAGTTGATTAACCACAACTCTTTCAGTACCGTTAATGACAAAAGATCCATCGTCTGTCATTAGAGGGACTTCTCCCATAAAAACTTCACCTTCTTTTACATCTTTAACTTTTTCAAAATTTGTTTCTCTATCGTAAATCACTAACCTGACAGTAATTCTTAGAGGTGCTGAATATGTAAGACCTTGAACCAAACACTCTTGAACAGTGTATGCGCTGTTGCCTAACTCATAACTAACGTACTCTAGAGCAGCATTGCCTGAAGCAGAAGTTATTGGAAATAACCCCTGAAAGACTTCTTCAAGTCCTTGAACCCCTCTTGCAGAAGCAACAACATCACGTTGAAGAAATGATTTATAAGAATCTAGTTGAGTTTCTATTAAATTAGGAAGCTCCATGATCTTTGGAAGACGACCAAAGTTCTTTCTGATTCTTTTTTTCTCTGTATAACTGTATGCCATATGCTGCTCTATTTAGTATGTTTATTTGTTAAAGTAATTATTTAAGTTCTGCTGTAGCTCCAGCTTCTTTTAATTGAGCTAGCGCGGCTTCAGCTTCATCCTTTTTCATAGCTGCTTTAACAGTTCCAGGTGCTCCATCAACTAGGTCTTTAGCTTCTTTTAAACCTAGACCAGTGATGCCCCTAACAGCCTTAATCACATTAACTTTTTGGTCGCCTGCTGCTGTAAGAACAAGATCAAACTCATCCTTCTCTTCTACAGCTTCGGCATCGCCTCCCCCTGCTCCTGCAGCTGGGGCTGCTGCAACTGCTGCCGCAGCTGTAACACCAAATTTTTCTTCAATTGCTGAGATAAGATCTACTAGATCCATCACAGACATCTCTTCTATAGCTTTTAAAATATCATCTTTGCTTGTTGCCATTTTTTTCTCCTTTATTTAGGCAGTTGCCTGTTTTTTGTCACGAACTGCTGCTAGCACCCTTGCAAATTTGCTAGGAACCTCATTAAGCAAGGTAGCAAATTTTGAAATTGGTGCTTGCAAGACATTAGCAATAAGTCCATATGCTTCTTCTCTTGATGGTAAATTTGCAAGAATATCAACTTGTGCTCCAGTCAAAAGCTGACCCTCAACAGAAAGTGCTTTTATTTCCAAAGCTTCAAAGTTTTTTGCATAAGTTTTGAGCAACCTTGCAGCTGCTCCCGGTTCATCAAAAGAGAAAGCAAAGAGAGATGGCCCCAAAAGAACTTCATTGGTACAACCAAAGTCAGTTCCTTCAAAAGCAAGTTTTGCTAATGAATTTTTTATCACTTGGATATGAATTCCTGCATCTATTGCCTTTTTTCTAATTTCAGTAAGTTCTGAAACCTTTAAGCCTCTAGCATCAGAAATGACCAAAGAAGATGCTTTTGAAGCAACTTCTTTAACTTCTGATACTATCCTTTCTTTATCGTTCCTAGCTAATGCCACAACAATTCTCCTTTTTTTATGCCTTTCGGCTTAAGGTGACAAACTGCCAAGGCAATTTGCTCACCACCTGCGTAGGAAATTAAGCTTTCGCACCTACGGTCTTTGACGGCTGCGCATTACGCAACAATCAGAAAGCTTGCAAGCAAGCTTTCAAAATCAAACAAATGATGAAAGATTAATCTTTAATCCAGGTCCAAACGTGCTGCTAAGATGTGCTGACTTTAAATAGACACCTTTTGCACCTGCTGGTTTAAGTTTCTTTAATTCATCAATTAAAGCAGTTAAATTTTCTGAAAGTTGATCTTTAGTGAAACCAACTCTACCAATAGTTCCATGAATAATTCCATTTTTGTCATTTCTAAATCTGATTTGACCTGATTTTGCATTTTTGACTGCTACTTCAACATTATCTGTTACTGTTCCAGTTTTAGGATTAGGCATTAGACCTTTTGGTCCCAGAATTTGTCCAAGCTGGCCAACAACCTTCATAGCAGCCTGAGTTGAGATAACTACATCTACAGATATAGCTTCTTTTTTAAATAACTCTGCAAGATCTTCCAAACCTACATGCTCAGCACCTGCAGATTTTGCAGCTTTGGCAGCATCGCTGTCTGCAAAAACAGCAACGGTAACTTCTTTACCCAGAGAATTAGGTAAGGTAATTGCGCCTCTAACATTTTGATCAGATTTTTCAGCGGCAATACCTAGCTTGAAAGCTATATCTATGGATTCGGTTACTTTTGGAGATTTAAATTGATCAAAAATTCCAAGAGCTTCTTCAAGATTGTACTCTTTTTCAAAATCAACCGATTGTTGAATGAGTTTAAATTTTTTGGAAATATTAGCCATTAGTTTACCTCTACACCCATACTTCTAGCAGTTCCTGCAATTATTTTTACTGCCTGTTCCATATCATTCGCATTTAGATCTTCTTTTTTCATTTCTGCAATTTCTTCAAGTTGTTTTAAAGTAATTTTTCCAACTTTATCTCTATTTGGAACAGGACTACCTTTTGAAATGCCTAGAGCTTTTCTAATAAGAACTGACGCAGGAGGAGATTTAATACTAAAATCAAAAGATTTATCCTCGTATACATTGATGATTACGGGTAAAGGCAATCCTTTTTCTTTATCTTGTGTTGCCCCGTTAAATGCATTACAAAATTCCATAATATTAATACCTGCCTGACCAAGGGCAGGACCAACAGGTGGTTGAGGTGAAGCGCCACCAGCAGGAACTTGAAGCTTGAGTACTTTTTTTAATTTTTTCTTTTTTGCCATTAGGTTTTCTCAATTTGCATAAAATCTAAGTGAACGGGTGTTGAACGACCAAGTATTTGCACTGCAACTTTAACCTGGTTTCTTTCGTAATCAATTTCTTCAACTACACCATTAAAATCATTAAACGGACCATCGCAAACTCTAACCACTTCGCCTGGTTCAAAGATTGTTTTTGGCCTTGGAGCCTCTTCGCCAACTTCAATTCTATTAAGGATATTATTTAAATCACTTTCAGAAATTGGCTTTGGTTTCTCATTGGTTCCACCTACAAATGTGCTTACTCTTGGCGTATGCTTTACGAGTTGCCAAGTATCATCATTGAGTTCCATTTGTATCAGAATGTAACCTGGAAAGAATTTTCTCTCAGTCTTTTTCTTCTTACCGCTTTTAAGTTCAACCACTTGCTCGGTAGGAACTAAAATTTCGCCAAAAAACTCACTGAGATTAGCTAACTGAATTCTTTCTTCAATTGCAGTCTTAACTTTTTGCTCATATCCAGAATAAGCTTGTATTACATACCAATCCATAATTATCCAAGTACCAATTTAGTTAGCCAGCTTAGCAAAGACTCTAGTCCCCAAAAAAATAAGCAAAGTAAGACGATCGATATAAACACAACTAAAAATGTCTGGGTAGTTTCGACCCTAGTTGGCCAAACAACCCTTCTAAGTTCATTTCTAGACTCAGACATCAGCTTTAGGGAGGATTTTCCAAAGGTGGTACTAGCCATCACAACGAGCGCTAACAATATCACCCCGACTACCCCAAGGACCCTATATAGAAATGCAACTTCAGAATAGTATGCATTTCCAACAACTGCCAAAGCAAAAAGACCAAGAACAATTACCCACTTAGCCTGATTTACAATGTTAGAGCTTTTTTCTGCAGACATATTGTTTATATTCCTAACTCACTTGGCAGGCCAGGAGGGACTTGAACCCCCAACCTACGGTTTTGGAGACCGTCGCTCTACCAGTTGAGCTACTGGCCTATCTTTTCTCCCATGTTTCAAACAGACAAAAGTGCCGAGACAAGTCTCGGCACTCAATCTAAATATCCTTTACTTAATAATCTTAGCTACTACGCCAGCACCTACAGTTCTGCCGCCTTCTCTAATCGCAAATTTAAGACCCTCGTCCATAGCAATTGGATTGATAAGTGATACTGTCATTTTGATGTTATCTCCGGGCATTACCATCTCAACTCCATCTGGAAGCTCACAAGCTCCTGTTACGTCCGTAGTTCTGAAATAAAATTGCGGTCTGTATCCTTTGAAGAATGGAGTGTGTCTTCCGCCCTCATCCTTGCTAAGCACATAGATTTCAGCTTCAAAATCTGTATGTGGAGTTATAGAACCAGGCTTCGTTAATACTTGACCTCTTTCTACTGATTCTCTATCGATACCTCTAAGAAGAACTCCACAGTTTTCACCTGCCCTGCCTTCATCAAGGGATTTTCTAAACATTTCAACACCTGT
>JALRBL010000066.1 GCA_023257795.1 Gammaproteobacteria bacterium | reverse complement strand
AAATTAATGCTATAAGTCCGGGCAATGCATGCAAGGAAAGAATTAAAGTCTCATTCATTTTAAATCGATAGAGATTTTTTTATATTCATAAAGTTGAAAAGATGCAGATTCAAAAGATGGAGGTCCAAATCTCCCCAAAGCATTATTTGAAAATCCGTATTGTTCATTAGGCACTCCAAAAAAATTACTATCTAGTTTTTCATTTTTATTGGAATCAATGTATAAACCGATAGCATATTTTCCATCTGGCAATTCAATTGTTTCTTGAAAGGTGCCCTTTTTAATAGATTTTATTATTCCTCCAACTATACCTTTTTGTGGTCCAGGTTTATCCCCTGTATCAGATTCGAAAACTTCCTTAGAATCATAAACTGCCAAGTGAAGAACGCCGTCATCAGAAATATTATTTATTTGAACTTCAAGTAATGCCCCTTGAAGATAAAGTGAATTAATTAGTAATATAGAACAAAATAAAACTCTCATTTAAATATCATTTCATATAAAGAGATAATGTTCAAAATTACAATTGAATAAACTAATAAATCCTAAATTCTTTTGAACACTAATTTGAACACCAGACTCTCAAATATGCATTATTATAAGGTTTTTAACTTCGAGTTATGCACTGAAAATCCTTGTGTCGGTGGTTCGATTCCACCTCTGGGCACCATTTCCTAACCATAACAAAAATTAGTATTTTGTTTGAATAATTATTTTTGTGGACAAAAAAAAGAATTGCTGTATCGTGCACAGGTGAGAGATTCCTCTTAACCTGTATATGTATATGTCAAAAGTTATCTTTCTAATAAACTGAATCTAATCTAAGGAGATAATAATGAAATCAGGAAAAGTAAAATTTTTTAACGAAGAAAAAGGGTATGGTTTTGTAGGACCAGACGATGGCGGGAAAGATGCATTCGTTCATCACACATGTTTAAAAGAATGCGGTATCCGTACTTTAAAAGAAAATGATGTGGTTGAATTCGAGACGCAGACTCGTGATGGCAAAGAAAGGATTACAAAAATTCAATTTAAAAACTAAGAGTCTTACTTTTTAACATCGACCTTAAAAAATAATAACACACCGGTTATTGATGAAATAAGGGCTAGGATTGAAAAAATTTTAAGCAAGATATTATCAATATTGTCTCGCTCAACCCAGTCCATTATGTGGAACCCCCACATTAAATCCCAGATTCTCCAATAACTTGATCTAATGGCCTCGATATCTCCTGAGTAAATATTTACGTACGCATTGATTTCAGAACCAGCATCATTCGTTGTGATGACTCTATAAATAGGCAGAGCCCTACCTCTATATTCTGAACCTTTTTCAGAATCATTGACCTGCTCAACTTTTATAGGAATAAGAGTAGTTGATTCAGTTACTATTTGCATAGCCTGCTCAGGGGTAAGATGAATGATTGGTAATCCATCCAGATCGAAGTAACGCATGCCGCTGGAAGTGGATGCTGCGACTATAACATCTGACAATCTTTTTTTGATGCTTACGTTAATAGCATCTGGGATAGAAAAATTTATTTCTTGTAAATCTAGTGTGTTAGGTAGATCAAGCCTATATTGCTCGCCTCTGACATTTTCAATTTTGTTAAATGCAAAATAAATTCCTGAGATAGTCCAAAGCAGCAACTGAAGAGCAATAAAGAAGCTAAGATATTTGTGGATATTTCTTACTATGAGTTTCATCTTTTTAGAACTTTGATAATTTCATCAATTTTTTGTTGGGCTTTGTTTCCTCCGCTCATTGTTTCCTTGATGCACTCCTCTAAATGAGTTTTAAGAATTTTTCCCTCAACCGCAGCAATGGCATTTTTGGTCGCTTTAATTTGATTGAGAATATCTATGCAGTATTTACCATCAGCAATCATTCTCTCAACTCCTTCTATCTGACCTTTAATACGTCTTATATTGGCAATATGATTTTTATGACAAGGATGTTTCATGGTTATATAAATGAAGGGACCACATAGGTAAAAATGGTTGCGAAAATAAAAATAGCCACAGAAAAATAGTATAAAACTCTTGAGCGTTTTCTAGTTTGCATGCACATCCTTCCAAGCTCAGGGTCAGCAGGACATGGCATGTAATAAGTCTTGTAATTTATATAGCCTGCAATAACTATCATCGCAAATGCTGCTAAAGAAATTTCTATTTTGTATTGCGACAATACTATTAAAAATGGGAAAGAGCTAACCAAGCTTGCAAACGATGCACCTGCTCCAAGCGCGACAAACAACGCAGGCAAAGCGCAACAAATCAAAGTTGAAGATGATGCAAACAGAGAAAAATAATTAGCTGTTTTATCTTCCATGTATTGCTTAATTAAATGGTTAAGATTTGAAGATCAGTAGCATTTTGTCCATTAGCTAAAATCTTTTTCTTAATGTCATCAAAATCTATCGTGGTACTCGAGCCATATGCAATCAGAACTTTGCCTCGATTAAGATCGACATCAATTTTTGTTACGGCTTTATCTTTTTTGAAAGTCTTTTCTATACCTCTAGCACAAAAATCACATACCATTCCATTGACGCTTACGATGGCAACTTGTGAATCTGTAAGCCCTGCCATAAAGTTATCAAATCTAACGGCATCGACCTCTAGGGCTTTACCATCTACCAGAGTATCATGCAAATGACCCTCATGAGAGTGTGCTTCCATTTCCATGGCATGATTGTGACCATGATCAGCCCAAATGCTAGCTGTTAAAAAAATGCTAGTTAATACAATCTTATTCATAATTTTCTCCTAAAATCTGTACATTAAATGTATGTCCCAATCGGCTTGGCTATCATAACCGACCTCAGCTAAAAAATTTCCTTTAAAGAATTTTAGTGCTGGGTAGGTATTCCAATCCCCAGTCAGGGTGTTGTGTTTACTTTTCATCATTATCCACGTATGCAAGTCACCGTAATCTCCAAGATAAGGAGCAAAACCGGTTTGTATAAATTTCTCTGTGAAGTCATGAAAATCATTAAAAACTTCTTTGAATCCAAACCCAACAAATACTCTTCTAGTCTCCCAATCTCCATGAATCCCAAAAAAATGCGTATCCAAGCCTGCTGAGGATACTCCCGATTGAAAATATAAGTTTCGTTGAGAATGCTTAGTATTTTTTCTATCCAAAAGATAAGTAAGTCTTAAATATGATAAATCCTTATTAAAAATTTGATCTTTAACCCCCTCTATACCAATTGAAAATTTATAGGATGGTGAGTAGTGATAATAAATAGAATCCTGCATGTTATCAGACATAAACATGAGAGTTGAGCCGCCTGAATAAGAGATAGGCCTTGCTTCAAGCGTGATTACAAAAAAGATTAATAAGCATTTAAGGAATATACCCATAGGGGGTATATTAGCATGAACCGGTACGCTAGGCAACTCTTTCGCCTATGGTGGTTCTATGAAGCAAACGATCATACCCCTCGTATCCACCAGTTGCAGCATGCAAGACGCTCCTGTTGTCCCACATTACAAGTGAATTTTCTTTCCATTTATGTCGGTATTGAAACTCTTCTTTGCTCTGCCACTGTTGCAACTCCATAAGTAAGGGCCAGCTTTCTTCAGCCTCCATGCCTTCAATTCCAATGATATATCCAAAGGTACCAAAAACTCCAAGGCGACCTGTTTCAGGGTGCGCCCTAAGAATGGGATGCAACTGAGTGGCTTTCGCTTCTTCCGATGGTCTGATATCCATGCTTCTATCGCCGGCTTTATCAGCTTCTCCATAGCTCCCCTCTGGTGCATAGGCGAGCTGCGCTGAATGAATAGCTAACTTACCTTCAAGCTTGTCCCTCATTTCTGTTGGCATCTTTTCTAATGCCATATGCTGGTTTGCAAACAGTGTGTCTCCTCCCAGAGGCGGGATAGTAATTCCATAAAGACAAGTTCCTGCAGGAGGATGCTCTTGAAAACTCCAATCCGTATGCCAATTTTCTGCAAAAAGAGGTGCTTTTTCATTGGCCAATCTTCTAACGGCAATAATATTGGAGTGTCCTGGAATGGGCGCTATAAAAGGATCGTCTCCAAAAGGACCAAAGTATAAAGTAAACTTTTCTAGGTCATCATCATTGATATCCTGATTCGGAAAAGATAGGACATGATACTGAAGCCACCACTGTCTGATTTGCTTCACTTCTGCTTCTGATAAAGGTTGAGTTAAATCTATGCCAAGAACTTCTGCTCCACAGGCCTGATCACTTGGTTTAATTTCTATCTTCATAATTTAGATACCTGTAATGTTTGGATGGGGAAGTGATTCAAACATCATTTCTAACTTATCATCTAACTCTCCAACCCCCAAGCTAGCCCATAAAATTAAAAACCCAAAGATAATTTTAAGAATAAATAAATTCCTTGTGGAGATAGCTCTCCTTGAATAATCAATAAGTGGTAAGTAATAAAAAAAAGAAATGCAAATAATTGCCAATCCAAAATAAGGATCATTTCCCCAATAGGCATTAGCAAATCCTATAAAAGAAAAAAGGACCCCAAAAGAAACGCTGATAATCTTTTTAATTGATTCCTGGATCATGAGTTCCACCAAGCCGAATCAGAAAATGCTCTAATATCAACTTCATGGGTCCATGCGGATCTATGCTGTTGGGATAAATGGAAAAAAGTTTCAGCAACTTTTTCAGGCAAGATCAATCCATCGTGTTCCAAGCCCTTTGTCTCTCGAAGCTTTTGAAACATTTCCTCTCCAAGCATCTTTCCAAGGGTATCTGGAGCATCCACCATCCCATCAACTACCACGTGAGCTATGTGAATACCTTGAGAGGCAAATTCAGCATTGAGCGTTTGGCAGAGCATTCTCCTCCCACCCATGGCCGCTGCATGGGAGTGTTGATTTTTATTTCCGCGCATTGCTGCTGTGGCAGAAGTTACTAAAAGAGTTCCGGTACCACGCTTTACCATTTTTGGCATCATGACTTTAGCAGTTCTAAATAAGCCTAAATCTGCCATCCTCCAAGCCCATTCAAACTCTTTTAAAGAAGTTTCTTCAAGTAATTTCATGCCACTCTGAGCGCCCAGGTTATAGACCAACACTTCGATGGCCCCTACTTCTGTCTCTACTTGTTCAATTAGGTCTTCGAGAGCATTTTCTTCCAAAGCATCAATTAAATACCCTGTTGCATGTCCACCCTGCTCATGTATCTTGCTAACAAGCTTATCTAGGCCTACTTTATCTGACCTTCTACACAAACATGCATGATATCCCTCTGCAGAAAATTTAATAGCTGTGCTGCCCCCAATTCCTGCTCCAGCACCAATTACCAAACATACCGGTTTTTTCATGATATTTTTCCTTATTGCTGCCTTTTATTTTATCTTGTAAAACTATTGACGCTTATGATGCCAATAGTTCAATATAAATTGAACGTTATTTAATATACGATACAAGAACAAAAAAACAAAAAACTCATTATTTGGAATAATGCTTATGCAAACCAATACTATGCATGATCTGGTCATTAGAAATGGAAAAATCTTTGATGGTTCAGGAGACAAACCATTTGTTGGCGACATAGCCATAGATGATGGCAAGATTTCTTTTGTAGGAAAAGTTACAAACTCAGGCAAAGAAGAAATTGATGCCCACAACAACCTTATCACTCCTGGCTGGGTAGATATCCATACGCATTATGATGGACAGGTATCATGGGACCCCTACCTTACCCCATCAAGCTGGCATGGAGTTACAACGGCAGTAATGGGAAATTGTGGAGTTGGGTTTGCTCCAGTGCGCCCAGGAGATGAAAACTTTCTCATTCAATTAATGGAAGGTGTTGAAGATATTCCCGGCTCAGCCTTACACGAAGGAATTGACTGGGATTGGGAAACTTTTCCAGAGTTCTTAGATGCCATTGATAAGAAGGAATTTGTCATGGATGTTGGGTTTATGATTGGTCATGGGCCTTTAAGAAGCTATGTCATGGGTTATGAAAGGTGTCAAAATCAAGTGGATGCATCTGAGGAAGAAATCAGCAAAATGTCAGAACTAGTTACCGAAGCCATAGAGGCTGGAGCCTTAGGATTTAGTACCTCTAGAACCGTTTTACATAGAGATATATATGGAAAGTATGTTCCTGGTACGGAAGCTAGTTCAGAAGAAATGAGAGCCCTGGCATTTGGAGTCGATAAAGCTGGAGAAGGAACACTAGAAATTACATCTGACTGGTTAGATGAAGAGATGGAAATGTCTTGGATGAAGGAATATGTTAAGAAAAGTAATTGTGGATTGACCTTCCTGCAAACTAAAGGCGATGCAGTAAAGACTATTTTATTTGCTGAGGAGCACTTTCTTAAGGGTAAGAATATTCGACCTCAATTTCCGGGTAGAAACGTTGGCCTGATGTTTGGCTGGGAAACATCAGTTAATCCTTTTAGCCAATTTCCAGCATATAAAGAAATTGCTGATCTACCTTTAGAGCAAAAATATGAAATTCTAAAAGACCCTCTCTTTAAGAAAAGGTTGCTAAGCCAAGAACCTGATTTTGAAACAGAAATAATGAAAAGGCTTGCAGACAATCCCTCCAATAAAACCAGAGAAGAGATTGCCCAGGATGTTGCACTTCCTACAACCATTACTTCGAACTTCAAAACTCAATTTGTATTAGGGACGCCGCCCAATTATGAACCCAAAGAAGAAGATAGTATTGCTTCCATAGCTTTGAGAAAAAATATATCTGAGCTTGAGGTTATGTATGACGAAATGCTTAAAAACCAAGGCACCAACTTAATTTATGCTGCTTTTACACCTTATGAAAAATATAAGCTTGATTTTGTTGAGCAGGCATACCAACTTAAGTCATCAGTTGCTGGAGGAAGCGATGGTGGTGCTCATTGCGGATTAATATGCGATGCAAGCATGCCAACAACAAATATCTCACATTGGGGAAGAGACAGAGAAGCAGGGAAAAAGTTTCCACTAGAATTATTGATAAAAAAACAAACCAAAGATACTGCAGAGACTTTTGGTCTATTTGATCGAGGTGAAATAAAAGCAGGAATGTTAGCTGACATTAATATTATTGATTTTGACAAACTCAATGTTAGTCATCCCACAATGATTCACGACCTCCCTTTAGGAGGAAGGCGCTTAGTGCAAGATGCTACTGGTTATATTGCCACTATAAAGAACGGTAAAGTAGTCTCTGAAAATGGACAAGCAAATGGAGTGTTACCAGGAAAGCTGATAAGAGGAAAGCAAGTTTGTGAGGTAAAAACAGGCATATCAGAAGTTTCATATTTCGATAAGACCATTCGACTTCTGGCAGTGAAAGC
>JALRBL010000023.1 GCA_023257795.1 Gammaproteobacteria bacterium | reverse complement strand
AGAAGAAGATTACAATGCAATTGGAGCTGACTGGTCTAAGAGACGATGGGGCAATCTAAGAGATAATGTTAATATCATGAAATCGATTTGGGCAGGTCAACATGAGCTCCAAATTGGACCAAAGCCAATTCAAGCAAATGGCCCTCAGATCCTTGCCGGTGCACTAGGACCCAAGGCGCTTGAGATCAGTTCTAGTTTTGCAGATGGTATAGCAGGCTTTTCGTTCAATGCAGATGCTAGTGAGATTGAAGAATCTTTTAATTTAACAAGAAAATTTTTTAGACCCAATCCAAGGCTAATGACCAGCTTTTGGTTCGCTTTAGAACCCGGAGGAAGAGTGCAATTAAAATCACATTTATTATCCTATTTAGGGTGGATGGGGAGTGATGTTGCAGAAATGTTATCTGATACCGCAGGTTTCTGTGGCTCAGTTTCCGAATTGAGAGAGCTGCTTAATAAAATTTCAAAACTCGGTGCTACAGATATTTTGTTAGTACCAACCAGCAAAAACATTGATCAACTTAAAGAGCTAGAAGAGAAAATTTTTTAATTAGATTTAACACTCTCTAATATCTTGCTAAAATTCTTAGAGGGGTAAATATGTCAGATCAATCAACTTTAGAATCTTTAGAGCTACCTGAGCAAAAAGATCCAAGCATGAGCGAATTATCAGATGGTTGGCATTATATTTTAGATTCAAATGAATTAGAGAAATCTAAAGCTGTTGAAGTACCAAATTTTGCTACTCAAATAGTTGTTTGGAGGGGATTAGACGGTCAAGTATATGCTTTGGATATGTATTGTAAGCATATGGGAGCATCTCTTGGGTGTGGCAAAGTTGATGAAAATGGTATTCGCTGTCCTTTTCATGCATGGAGGTGGGATGGATCAGGGAACTGTGATGATATTCCTTATGCTAAACGAATCCCAGATAAAGCCAAGACCAGAAGCTGGAACACTCATGAAAAAGATGGAAAGATTTATATTTGGTTTCATAGAACTCAGCAAGAACCAAATTTTGAAAGTATTTAATGAGGAGAAATTATGAGTCACTTACCAGATAGATTTCCAAGAGGTTGGTTTGTTTTAGGTCACCAAAGAGAATTTTTAGATAATCACACCAAATCAGTTTATGCCTTTGATAGAAAAATCAATGTTTCAAGAGATCAGAATGGAAACATTAGCGTTGATACAGGGGACTCATTTGTTTGGCCGGTGTTGGAACTCAATCAAATGGTAATGGTTTGGCACGATGTTGAGCATCAAAAACCAGATTTCATTCCTAAAAAGATTGACGCTTGTTATTCTGATGAGTGGTCTGATTACGCAATGGCTAGTTTCTTAGTAAAGAATAATTGTAGGGAACTTATTGATAATATGGCAGATAAGGGCCACTTTGGACCAGTTCATCAAGCTCCATTTGAGGGATTTTGGAATGAGGCTAAAGGGCATACTTACACTCAAGAAATGACAGCTAATAGTCCAATACTAGGTGGAGACTTATTTTCTCAGGCTACTTATGAAGGACCTGCTTACATGACAACATATATGAGTGCTATTCAGGATGGGAATACTGTTGAAAGTAGGTTGCTTGTTTCTCATCTTCCTTTAACCATGACATCTTTTCAGATAAATTTTGGCGTCATGGTCAAAAAAGTTCCTGGGATGAGTCAAGATGAAGAGAATGCTTATATCAAAGGTTATGTAGATGCAAATAATTTTGCTTTTGGTCAAGATGTTTCTATTTGGGAAAATAAAATTTATATCCCTGATCCTGTGGTATGCGATGGTGACGGTCCTTTGCACAAGCTCAGAAAATGGTATGGTCAGTTTCTTGTAAATAGATCTGATATTCCAAGCGGACTGGATATGGAAAAGCGAGAATTCTAACAAATTCCTTTGAAAACTAATCTTGATAATTTAGATATCCAAATAATTGATTTATTGGAAGAAGATGGTCGCGCTTCCGCTAAATCTATTGCATTAAAACTTGGAATTACTGAAGTTACAGCTAGCAAAAGGATTTCAAAAATAATCAAAGGAGATCACTGTAAGGTGGTTGCCATAGCAGATTTTGAAAAATGTGGGTTTAAATTTCTCTTACCCATGGGAATCAAAGTGCACGGCAAACAACTTGAGCAAGTAGCTGAAAAAATTTCTTCTTTAGATGCAGTTTATAGCGTCAGTGCTGTTAGTGGCATTCAAGACTTAGAAATTCTTTGCGCGACCAAGACTTTAGATGAGACAGTGCAGCTTTTGGATGTTATTTTGCCAAGCATTAAAGGTATAAAAAGTATAACCCCAGCCATATCATCTAAAGTTTATAAATTTCAAACAGATTGGGCGCCCCTTGGCAATGATTGACGACATCGATTCTAAAATTATTAAGTTACTAGGTAAAGATGCCAGGATGCCAAATAATCAGATTGCTAAAGCTATTAAAGTTTCGGAAGGAACCGTTAGAAATAGGATTGCAAAACTTTTAAATCAAAAAATTATTAATATTTCCCTTATTCGTAATGTAAATCAAATGAATAATCCTGGCATTGCTTTTATTGGGTTAGATGTTGAGGCTTCGCTTAAAGAGAAAATTGCCAAACAGCTTAGCAGGATGCCAGAGGTAAGATTTGTATCAACTTTGATGGGGCGGCATGATCTGATGGCTTTCGTTTTAGCAGAAAATGCAGCTGAACTTTCCCATATTTTGTATCAAAAAATTGCCTCTATTGAAGGAGTTCAATTCACAGAATCTAGCATTGGCCTTAAATATTTTAAGTATGACTATAAATGGGGGAGGCTCGTAGATGAATGAGGTTTTTAGATCAATTCCTGAACTTATTTCACATAGGGCGCTACATTCCCCAGATCAAATAGCTTTCAAACAAAATCAATATGAGATTGATTATCTTCACTTAGACCTTTTTTCAACGAATTTAGCTTGCTCCTTGGTTGAGCAAGGTCTTGAGCATCATGATTCCGTGGCAATATGGGCTCCCAATTCCATTGAATGGATTGTAGCAGCAGTTGCTATCCATAAAGCAGGAGGAAAGATAGTACCTATTAATACAAGAATGAAAGGACTTGAAGCTGAATATATTCTGAATGCATCTCATGCAAAATTTCTTTTTACAGTCGATAATTTTCTAGGACAAGATTTTGGCAAGATTGCTAAGAAACAGAATTTATCCTTCTTGCAAACTGTCATATACTTAAATAATAAGAATATCTTTATTAATAACAATCCTCATAGCTTGGACTGTCTTCCAGAAATAGATTCTCAAGATACAGCTGATATTATTTTTACTTCAGGCACTACAGGAAAGCCAAAAGGCGTCATGGTTTCTCATGAGCAGAACATTAAAGTATTTGATTATTGGTCAACACACATTGGTTTAAAAGATTCTGATAGATACCTCATCGTAAATCCTTTTTTTCATACTTTTGGCTACAAAGCAGGTTGGCTCGCTTGTCTCATTAGAGGATGCATAGGCTTTCCGTTGGATGTTTTTGACCCTGAGGCAGTGCTTTCACTTATCCACGAAGAATCGATCACAATGTTACCAGGGCCTCCAACACTTTATCAGTCGCTTATGCAATCAAAAAGCTTTTCAGAAAGCAACATATCCTCCTTAAGGCTCGGAGTAACTGGAGCTGCAACAATTCCAGTTCAATTAATTCATGATATGAGAGATGTTCTTGGATTCGAGACCGTAATTACAGCCTATGGTCTAACTGAATCTACAGGTGTTGTTTCAATGTGCACCACAGTTGATTCTGCTGAAACTATAGCAAATACATCAGGTAAAGCTATTGAAGGAGTTGAAATTAAATGCGTGAACGCTGATGGAATAGAGCTCCCACCTTTTGAAGCAGGTGAAATATTAGTGCGCGGCTTTAATGTGATGAAAGGTTATTTTGAAGACCTAAAAGCTACGCATGATGCAATTGACTCAGAAGGTTGGCTGCATACAGGAGATATAGGATTTCTGGATGAATCTGGTTATCTCAAAATAACTGATAGGGTAAAAGATATGTTTATTGTAGGTGGATTTAATACCTATCCTGCAGAAATTGAAAACATTATGTCTTCCAATGCTGCCATAGCTCAGGTAGCAGTAATTGGTGTTCCTGATGAAAGAATGGGAGAAGTTGCCAAAGCTTTTGTTATTTTAAAAAACCAAATGAATATAAGCGAAGAAGCCTTAATTGCTTGGTGTAAGGAAAATATGGCAAATTACAAAGTGCCAAGAACAATAAAATTTGTTGATAAGTTACCTACAAACGCAGCAGGTAAGATTATGAAATTTGAGCTAAAGGAATGAAAATCGTAATTTCACCAATTACTCAACATCTATTCAGTAAGCAGTTCAAGGAATTTGAATCACTTCACAACATTAGTTTGGAGAAATTAATTCTTGATCCACAAAACTCAAATGAACCTAATTGGCATGAAGCACAGATAAGCGATGCATTTTTTTTAACCTATGAATTTATGTTTGCAGTTCAGGCCAATCCAGCATTAATACCAAGCTTGCTAGAGGTATGCAAAAAGACAAAATTTGTCCAAACAGGTTTAGCTGGCATGGATTCAGATTTTGCACAAGAACTTCTTAAGATACCAAACTTAAAAGTAGCTAATGCTAGGGGTGTGCACGCTATTCCAATTGCAAACTTTGTCTTCGCACAAGCATTAAGATGGACCAAAAGGATCGATCAACACATTGTGCTCCAAAATAACAAAGATTGGTCAGCTTTGGGAGGAGATGGCGAGCTAACTGGCAAAACCATGCTTATCTGGGGGTGTGGAGGTATTGGAGAGGAGATTGCTAGGTTAGCAAAGGCATTCAGAATGAATGTTGTTGGGGTCAGGAGATCTGCTTTTAATCATCCGAATGTTGATCATCCAATTACTAATTCCGAAGTCATTGAATGGTTGCCATTTGCTGATTTTGTTGTCTTAGCATTGCCTGATTCAAGTGATACAAGAAATATAGTTAATAAGGAAACACTAGCAAGATTTGCAGCTAATTCTATGTTAATTAATGTAGGACGGGGGAGCGCTATTGATGAAAATGCGTTGGTTGATGCCTTAAATCATAATGTCATTGCTTCTGCGGCTTTGGATACGACTAAAGTTGAGCCACTGCCTGTGAATTCTCCATTATGGACTGCAAAGAACTGCTTCATAACTGCGCATGACTCAGCTCATTCTTTGCAGGCAGTCCCTCGCACTTTCTCGCTTTTTATTAAAAACCTACACAATTTACTTAAAGACAACCCAATAGAAAATATTTGTTAGTACTTATATTCTCTGCTAATCTGAATTCTTAGGGGGAAAAATGAATATGAATAGAATTATATGTGCTACTTTCGTTGCATGCTTTGTACTTAGTGTTCCAGCTTTTGCTCAAGAGTATACATGGAGATCCGAGTTCTTTTGGTGCAAACTAAATCCAGGCAAAACCGTCCAAGATGTTGTTACGGAGAATAAGAAATATGGTGAGTTTTCAAAATCCCAAGGTACACAATATATGCAGGCTGTTATGGTGCCTATGCATGCAGGAGACCAATCAGAATATGATTATATTATTTGGGGCAGCTGGCCAGATGGTGAAGCAATGTACAAAGAATGGGGTTCTTATGCTAATGATTATGAAGATTGGACTGGTAACCAAGATGAAGACTCATCTTCATCTAGTGCAGGACAATGTTTTCAGCAAGTTGCAATGTTCAATCATGCAGTAGCGCACAATAGAATTGCTTGGGAAGAGAGAGATCAAAGAACTCCAATTCAATTTGCTAATTGTAAGTTTACCAAGCAAGGGAACCTTCAAAAGTTAGTTAACCTATATGCAAAGGAACAAGAAGCCTTAGAAGAATTTGGCTTTAATGGTTGGGGTAGTCATGTATTTACCCCATATCTAGGTTTCAGAGAGGATTTTGATGCCGATTATGTAGCAATGAATCATTGGTATAGTTTTGATAACAGAGCGCATATGGCACAAAATTATCAAAGTTTTGTGGAAGCAAATCCAGATTTTGAAAAAGAGCGAGCAAAAATTTCATCATGCAGTGGCGGAAATAGCTATATTTTAGAATCGATCTTTAACAATTTTACTCAATAGGAGGAAGTTATGAAATTTGCATTAATGATGTTTATTCTTGCTGCATTAAATTTAAGCGCTGGACACCATGAAGGTCGGAATAGCGCAGAATGGGAAATAAAGACCTATAGTTCTGCTGCACCTGCATTCATAGGTGATCACGCAACAATAATTGGAGCCTCTGGCAAAGTCCTAAGAGAGGGAACTAATGGATGGAGGTGTGAGCCATTCATGCCTATGCCTGAGGGTGGTTTTAAGCATCCCCATGAATCCGCAGCAGCTTGTTCTGATAAAAATGCAGTAGCTTGGGCTAATGCCTATAAGTCTCAAGGTAAACCAGAGCTTGAGGCAGATGGCTGGATTTGGATGCTCCATGGTGATTTAGGTGTCGATAATTTTATACCCTATACGGACGGCCAAAAAGATTCTGGCCATAAACATTTTATTGAATCAGGGGCACATCTCATGCTTATGCCTAAAGATCCTGCTTCCTTGAAAGGCCAATCTACGGATTACACCACAGGGGGTCCGTATGTAATGTTTGAAGGAACGCCCTACGTTCATCTGATGATTCCTGTAGCTGGATATTATGATTATCAACCTGAATCAAAACCACATTCACACTAAGGATAGATTATGAAGTTTTTAAATTTTGCATTTTTATTGATATTTTTCTCATCAGTATCATTTGCTGATGAAAAAACAGTTATGGAAAACACTAAAAAAGTACTATCAAACATTGAGAGTTATTGGGAGGCAAGGAACTCAAAAGATTGGGATACTGTCATATCATTAAGCAGCTCACATGGCATGCTAAATTCCAACTCTGATGGTAGCTTTCACAAGCCTTTAGCAATACAAACTGCTGAAGACTGGGAAAAGCAAACACCTGGTGCGGCTGGAACTATAGCAGTTCATGCAGCAGAGGCACATCAAATTAATGATGGGGCAATTTTTGCTAGATACTATGCTGAAGGTGTAGTCCCAGATGGAAGTGGTGGATTTAAACCATACAGAACCAGAGTAACGAGCTTATGGGTTTTAGAGGGAAAAGAATGGGTGGCAAAGACTATGCATTTTTCCTCTGCAAACTATGGAGGCGTTCATCAGACAACTCAGGCTGATTTTGAAGATTAGATTCCAGTTTATCTGATTTAAAACCAGCTCATCTGAGCTGGTTTTTTTATGGTGCCCCCTGTAGGAATCGAACCTGCAACTAATCCTTAGGAGAGATTTGTTATATCCATTTAACTAAGAGGGCATTTTTCTATAATACTCAATTATGAGAAACTTTATAATCACTGGAACCAAAAATTGAAAATTACCATAGTTGGAGCAGGAATAAGTGGACTTTGTTGTGCAATCTTTTTAAAAGAAGCAGGATTTGATCCTGTTATCATAGAAAGAAACAGCGAACTAAGGTCTTTTGGGGCTGGTTTACAACTTGGTCCAAATGCAACAGCAATCCTAGATAGATATGGGTTTAAACCAACTTTAGCTGAGTTAGCTTCCTTTCCTGATTCAATTAATTTTCATGATTTAAGAATTGGTAAAAGGCTTTTAAAAATAAGCACCAACAATTATGAAAAAACTTATGGCTCTAAGTATTGTTATTTGATGAGAGAGGACCTTATTAAAATGTTATACAACAAGTGCCAGCAGCTTGGAGTTGATATCAAATTTAATTATGAACTTCAATCAATAGATCTTAATGAGAAAGGGTATTTATTGAAAACAAATCAAGGTAAATTAGAAACTCAAAAGTTAATTGGAGCTGATGGAGTTCATTCAATTGCTAGAAAGTCTTTAACCAATCAGCATATTCGATTTGTTAAAAAAGTAGCTTGGAGAGGTACCGCACCCTTAGACAGAGTTGATGATATTTTTTTTGCAGATGTTAATGTATGGTTAGGTCGCAAAATGCATGCCGTTTTTTATCAGATCCCAAAACAGAATTTATTAAATTTTATAATAGTCACATCACACACCAGTTCTGAAGCTTTTAAATCAACTTACTCTAATAGTTATGAGGTAGATCAACTGCTAGAGTCTTTTAATCTATATCCAAAGATTCAACAAGCATTAAAAGTATCACGCAATTTATATAAATGGAAAATTGAGACATTGCCGAATACTTATCAATTTTCATCCAAGGATTTTGCTCTCATAGGCGATGCAGCTCATCCAATTCTTCCTTTCATGGCACAAGGAGCATCTCTAGGAATAGAGGATGCGTATCTACTAGCTTTAAATTTAGGAAAAGGAGCCGAGGATTTTAGTAATTTTTATAAACAAAGACAGACTAAAGTAAAAAGAGTGTCATATTATTCAAAAACAAGCGGTCAAATATATCATTTACCATTTGTATTTCGATATCTAGCCCTTAAGCTAAATGCATTTATGCCATTTTTTCTTTCTAGAAGACTCGCTTACACTTTTAGAAATATTTTGGAAGATGAATAAGTGTTAATAAATTAGTTTAGATCTTATTTATTCTTTACAATACCGAGTTAATATTTAGAAATATTCACATGATTACAGTAACTTTACCAGACGGCAGTCAAAGACAGTTCGATAATCCTCTTTCAGGCATTGATTTTGCAAAATCTATTTCTAACTCTCTTGCAAAAGAAGTTGTCGCAATGGAGCTTGATGGCAAGATGGTCGATATAGCCTCTTTGATAAGCTCAGACTGCTTAGTAAGGTTAATCAAATTGTCAGATCCTGAGGGTCTAGAGCTCTTGAGACATGATTGTGCTCATGTGATGGCAGAAGCAGTACAAGATCTTTATCCCGGAACCCAGGTAACCATTGGTCCAGCAATAGAAAATGGATTTTATTATGATTTTTATCGTGAAGAACCCTTCACTATAAGTGATTTATCAGCAATAGAAAAAAGAATGCGTCAAATTATCAAAAGAAATCAGCCTTTTCAACGTGAGGAGTGGGAAAAGAACGATGCTATAAAATTTTTTAAAAGTATTGGCGAGGAATTTAAAGCTGAAATCATTCAAGATTTAGACGAGCCTATCGTTTCTCTATATAGGCAGGGCGAGTGGCTAGACCTTTGTAGGGGTCCACACCTTCCTTCAACTGGAAAAATTGGTGGAGCATTTAAGTTAATGAAGGTTGCGGGAGCTTACTGGCGAGGTAATTCTAATAATGAAATGTTAAGCAGGATTTATGGGACTGCATGGTGTACTCAAGAACAGCTTGATGCTCACTTAAATTTCTTGGAAGAAGCTGAAAAAAGAGATCATAGAAAATTAGCTAAGGTAATGGATTTGTTTCATTTCCAAGACGAGGCTCCTGGCATGGCATTTTGGCACCCTAAAGGTTGGAGTATTTATGTCACCCTCGAGAATTATTTGCGCAAAAAGCTCAAAAGAGCTGGTTATGATGAAATCAAAACGCCATTGGTAGTTGATAGAAAGCTTTGGGAAGCTTCAGGGCATTGGGAAAAATACAGAGAACATATGTTCATTGCAGAAATTGATGAACAACATGCAAATGACAAAAGAACTAATGCTTTGAAGCCTATGAACTGTCCATGCCATGTTCAGGTTTTTAATCAAGGAATTACATCTTATAAAGATTTGCCTGTAAGGTTATCTGAATTTGGCTCTTGTCACAGATATGAACCGTCTGGAACCATGCATGGATTGATGAGGGTAAGGGCTTTCACTCAAGATGATGCTCATATTTTTTGCACTGAGCAACAAATAGAAGATGAAACATCTCAATTTATCACTCTATTATCTTCCGTATACAAAGACCTTGGTTTTAACTCTTTTGATATCAAGCTATCAACAAGACCTGATATCAGAGTCGGAGCAGATGAGGTTTGGGATAGGTCTGAAAATGCTCTTGAGCAAGCAATTAAGAAATTAGAAATTAATTTCGAAGTTCAGCCTGGAGAAGGAGCATTTTACGGTCCAAAGCTTGATTTTGTTTTGCAAGATGCAATTGGTAGAGAGTGGCAATGCGGTACTTTTCAACTAGATTTTAATCTTCCAGAAAGGCTTAATGCTGAGTATGTGAATGAAAAAGGAGAAAAGGTAAGACCTGTAATGATGCATAGAGCTATTCTTGGATCTTTTGAGAGATTTATTGGAATACTGCTTGAAAACTACAGTGGTAAATTGCCTTTATGGTTAGCTCCTACCCAAATAGTTATTCTTTCCGTAACTGAAGAAGCTTCTGCTTATTGTCAGGAACTTAAGACACTTTTTGAATCAAATGGTTTGAGGGTAGCTCTAGATATTCGAAATGAAAAGATTGGGTATAAAATTAGGGAGCATTCAAACAAGAAAACTCAATTGATGGCTATCATAGGGATGGATGAAGTCAATCATAAATCTGTTTCAATTAGGAACCTCTTTACAAGTCAAACTGAAACCTACAATCAAACAGAGAGCATTTCCAATTTACTTGAGCTTTGTAGGAGCCCGAATTAATTTCTCCAGCCTTCTCTGTCAAAAAATCTAAGGTACGAAAGTTGATCGTGCTGAGAATCGTTTACTACTTTTACAAAGTCACCCGATTCAACAAGAACAACGTCTCCAGGAGTGAGAGAGTAAGAATCTTTGTGAGCTATTCCGCTTGCAGGATCTATGCCATGACCATCTGTAGAATTGTTATATTCAATAACTTCCATTGTTCCAGAGCCACTGATCACAACGTAAGCAACATCTGAATTTATCAGTCGGTGTCCCACTGTTGATCTGCCAGGTTGAATAACGGTCTTGCTGGCAATAATTTTCTGAAGTAGGTCATTTGTCCAAACGGAGTAATCATCAGTTGATTTAAGTGGAGAGCCACCCACCCTAAAATTTACATATTTTCTAGCCATTAATGAATTCTAACTATTTATAATTACTTTACAAATTTTATTAAAATAATATGATTCTCTTAGCGCCAATTTTGTGGCTTTGCGGGCGTCTAAAATACAGCTAAAAATAGCCCAATCTAATTAGTAAATGCCAAAAAACTAACCCTATTTATAAGGAAAAAGTGTGACTAAAAATTACATAAACCCAGAAACAATTGGTTTACATGCAGGATGGCGAAAAGATCCTCATACAAATTCAGTTGCAGTTCCAATTCATCAAACAACAAGCTATCAATTTAATGACACTGATCATGCTGCAAATTTATTCAGTCTTTCAGAGTTAGGAAATATCTATTCTAGAATTATGAATCCCACTAATGCAGTTTTAGAAGAAAGAATCGCTGCTTTTGAGGGTGGTGTTGGAGCATTAGCAGTTGCCTCAGGTCAGGCAGCATCTGCATACGCAATTCAAAATTTATGCAAACAAGGTGACAACATTGTTGCATCATCACAGCTTTATGGTGGAACCTACAATCAGTTTAAAAACCCATTTGCG
>JALRBL010000010.1 GCA_023257795.1 Gammaproteobacteria bacterium | reverse complement strand
AATGATAACTTGAATATTGATGAATTAAGAACATTGCTTGAGGATCACGGAGAGTTAATTCCTGAGCAATCTAGAAACATGCTTAGTGGTATCATTGAGATGGAAGATTTAGTAGTAGAGGATTGCATGGTTCCTGTCGCTGAAATAATTGCAGTGAATCTTGCTGAATCAGTTGCAAAAGCTGAAGAGGTTTTGATGCAATCGGAGTACTCAAGACTTCCGGTGTATGAAGGCAACATCGATAACATTCTTGGGATTCTTCACCTAAGAAATAGCCATAGTTTTATAGAAGCATTTGAAAGTGGAGGCAAAGTTAAGCCACTTCTTGACGAAACTTATTACGTATCACAATCAACTACAATCAATACTCAAATACTTGAATTCTTGGAATCAAAAAGAAATCTTGGAGTTGTTGTAGATGAATATGGAGAAATTCAAGGCCTTATATCAATTGACGATATATATAAGGAAATTGTGAGCAAAATCTCTCATAAAGCTAGCCAAGAAGAACATGAGATAGAGATTAAAAAAGATGGAACGGCGATAGTTGATGGTAATACAAAAGTCAGAGATATTAATAGTCTACTTAATCTTGATCTAAATGAAGAAGGCTCAAAAACTCTAAATGGCTTCCTTACAGATTATATTGAAGCCATTCCTCAAAATAATATCTGTATTGAGATAAATGATTCAAGATTCGAAGTTTTAAAGATTGAGGAAAATACTATTACAAAAATTAGAATCTCAAAAAAATAGGGAGACATAAGCCTCCCTAGTTTTAAGAATAAAATTTCTTATAGATATTGAACAAGCAGAGCAAAGATAATACCTAGAGCCAATCCTGAATGAATTACTGCTTTAACTGATGCAATCATAGGATTCATTTTTCCAAAAATTGCATTAAGCTCAATAACCAGAATGATGGCTAATCCTATCCAAAATCCAGTTAAATTACCTGAAATCAAAAGATTGCTGCTTACTCCACCTGTGCCAGCATGAGCTGAATATACCATTAGATAGAGCATTGGAATTGAAAATAAAGTATTGGTTCTTGATGCAAGTCCAGCTTTTGCTCCAGCTTCTGCGGCATCAGTAGCCCCAGCAATCACTTTCTTTTGATTGGGCCAAATGATAAACCATACATTAGCTGCCATAAATGTTGCCATCAATGCCCCTAATGCAATACCAACACTTGTGGCAATTCCAAGCCAGTAAAGTAAATACAAACCTGTCAGAAAAGTGAATAAAGCTGCATACCTGAAATACCAAAGAGCATTGGGTACAAGTTTTTTTACAACATCAGACTTTGCTTCTGGAGATGACTCCTTGAAATACTCAGTCTGCACAAAATTAAAATAATACAATAAACCAATCCACAATATTCCAAAAAGAATGTGAAAGGCTCTCATAAGAACTGCGCCTAAATATGCTTCCATAATGAAACCTCCATATCTATCAATTATACAATTGGCAAAAAAAAACGGGGAATAATCCCCGTTTTTTATGCATTATTATTAATTACATCATTCCTGGCATACCGCCCATGCCGCCCATATCAGGCATTGCAGGTGCGTTATCTTTTGGAATTTCTGTAACCATAGCTTCTGTGGTAATCATCATTCCAGCTACAGAACCAGCAGCCTGCAATGCAGTCCTGGTTACCTTTGCAGGATCAAGAATTCCCATTTCAATCATATCGCCATATTCACCATTTGCAGCATTAAAACCAAAAGCGCCCTTGCCTTCCATTACCTTAGAAATGATAACAGATGCTTCTTCTCCAGCATTGGTCACTATTTGTCTCAAAGGTGCTTGGAAAGCTTTTCTAGCAATATTGATCCCGACGTTTTGATCGTCGTTGTCGCCTTGAAGTTTATCTAGGGAAGCCATGGCGCGTACTAAAGCAACGCCGCCTCCAGCTACAACACCTTCCTCTACTGCAGCTCTAGTAGAATGCAGAGCATCTTCAACCCTTGCTTTCTTCTCTTTCATTTCAACTTCGGAACCAGCGCCAACTTTGATAACAGCTACTCCTCCAGCTAGTTTAGCAACTCTTTCTTGAAGCTTTTCTCTATCATAATCTGAAGAGGTATCTTCAATTTGAGCTCTAATTTGCTTAACTCTTCCTTGGATATTGTTTTGATCGCCTGCACCATCAACAATTGTTGTATTGTCTTTGTTAAGTGATACTTTTTTAGCGCTACCAAGATCTTCTAGGGTTGCGCCTTCTAGGGATAATCCTACTTCTTCAGAAATAACTGTTCCTCCAGTTAAGATAGCAATATCTTCAAGCATGGCTTTCCTTCTATCGCCAAAACCTGGAGCTTTACAGGCTGCTGCTTTGACAGTGCCCCTTAAGTTATTTACAACTAAAGTAGCAAGAGCTTCACCTTCAATATCTTCAGCGATAATAAGAAGTGGTCTACCTGATTTAGCAACAGACTCTAGCAATGGCAACATTTCTCTTATATTAGATATCTTCTTGTCATGTAAAAGAATTAGAGGATTCTCTAACTCAGCGGTCATATTTTCTTGGTTAGTAACAAAATATGGTGAAAGGTAGCCTCTATCGAACTGCATGCCCTCAACAACATCTAATTCGTTGTTAATGCCCTGGCCTTCTTCAACAGTAATAACTCCTTCTTTGCCAACTTTCTGCATAGCCTCAGCAATAATATTGCCGACATCTTCATCTCCGTTTGCAGAAATGGTGCCAACCTGAGCAATTGCTTTGTCATCGGCACAAGGAACGCTCATGCTTTCAATTTGCTCTACAGCTATCTTTACAGCTTTATCAATACCACGCTTGAGATCCATAGGATTCATTCCTGCAGCAACAGCTTTGTTACCTTCGTTGATAATAGCTTGAGCAAGCACAGTGGCAGTAGTTGTCCCATCTCCGGCCTCATCTGAGGTTTGTGAGGCAACTTGCTTGACCATTTGTGCACCCATATTTTCAAACTTATCTTCAAGTTCAATTTCTTTTGCAACTGAAACTCCATCCTTGGTAACAGTTGGTGCACCAAATGACTTGTCAAGAACAACATTTCTTCCCTTAGGACCAAGGGTTACCTTCACAGCATCAGCAAGTATATTTACTCCTTTGAGCATCTTGCTTCTAGCTGAATCTCCAAATTTTACTTCTTTAGCAGACATTTCTTTCTCCTTTAAATTAATTAATTACGCCAAAGATATCGCTCTCACTAAGGATTAGATATTCTTCACCATCAATTTTTACTTCGTTTCCACCGTACTGACTAAAGATAACTATATCTCCAGCTTTAACGTCAGGGGCCACTACTTCCCCGCTATCAAGTCTCTTTCCAGCACCAACTGCAATCACTTCTCCTTGAGAAGGTTTTTCTGCAGCTGAACCTGGAAGAACAATTCCTCCAGCAGTTTTTTCTTCTTCTTCTGTTCTTCTAACGAGAACTTTGTCATGTAAAGGTCTTAATTTCATATATAACTCCCGATAATGAAATGGTAACCATTAAGGTTGTAAACTATTTAAGGTCAACTCAATTAAATTCAATACAAAAAATCAAAAAAAATTGATTTTTTTTGCAACCTTAAAACCGATAAGGGCGCCGATTATATCAGCAAACAGATCTAAAAACTCAAATGATCTATAAGGAATAAAATATTGGGTTATTTCTATGAATAATCCAAACGATATCAGAAAAAAAAATGCATATGATGGCCTCGCATACTCAAATGCGCGCAATGTAAAGATTGATAGAAAAATAAAGATTAAAGCATGCAGGAATTTATCTTGATAAGGTATGAGTGCAGCACCTCCAGATGTTGGAATTATTGCAAATATGAAGACAAATATCAAGAAAATCTTGATTAAATTCTACTGCTAGAAAAAATAAATTTTTCATTGTAGTACCATTTGA
>JALRBL010000096.1 GCA_023257795.1 Gammaproteobacteria bacterium | reverse complement strand
AAGAATGCACTATCTAAGCAAGAAAAAAAATCAGATAAAACTATCTCAAGCATCCGAAGAAATAAAATCTGACAAAATTCTAACTAACCAAATAAAGCACAATAATCTTTTCTGGTTTTTAGAAACAGTTAATTAACATCCCAATTAATTTTTGAAAGTTTTTGCTCTTCTAGATACTGATTGGCTTTCAAGAAATGATTGCACCCAATAAAACCTTGATGAGCAGATAGAGGAGAAGGATGTGCGGCCTCAAGAACAAGATTGTTTTCTGAATTAATTAATTTTATTTTCTCGCGTGCATGACGTCCCCATAACATAAAAACCTTTTTGCCAGATTGCGAACAACATTTGATAACAGCATCTGTAAAAAAATTCCATCCAATGTTTTGGTGAGAATTGGGTTTATTGGCCTCAACAGTTAAAGATGAATTAAGAAGCAGGACGCCTTGTTCAGCCCAAGATGCAAGATTCCCATTTCTAAAAGTGCTATTTGGGTAGTTTGCCAATACTTCTTTGAAAATATTTCTTAGACTTGGGGGAATTGGCATAGATGAATTGACTGAGAATGAGAGCCCATGGGCTTGACCATAGCCATGATAAGGATCTTGTCCCAGCACTATGATTTTTACTTTATTAAATGGCGTTGATGTTAGAGCTTCAAAAATGCTATCAATTGGCGGGTAAATTACTTTTTTTTTGCTTAATTCAGTAGCAAGAAATTTTCTAATATCTTGCATATAAGGCTTTGTAAACTCATCGCCTAAAACTGACATCCAGCAATCTGGAAGTTTAACTTTGCTTTCCATAAATTAAGTCTATTTTATTGAAAAATTTTATCCACAGAAACTGTGGATAAAGTTATGGATAACTAGAGATACTATCTCTGAAAGGCCGATGCACATTAGAATAGATGAAATTGATCAAAAAATGATCAATATATAATAAATTACCGTAAATCAGTAATTTATGTAAATAATTGTAAATAATTATGTTAGTTATTTAAAGAAAATAAAGAGCTCAATAGCATTTATTTTTGCTGTGGGCAAGTATTAAAAAAGTTTTTTTTCCATTAGAATTAATCCAATTGATATTTAACATCAAAATTACTTATATTTATGTCTTCTAGCCCCCTATTTTCTAACTTTACACTAAAAAATCTTACCCTTAAGAATAGGCTTGCAATGGCACCAATGACGAGAAACTTTTCTCCAAATGGAATCCCTCATAAAGATGCCGCTAAATATTATCAAAGAAGAGCGCTTGGAGGCATAGGATTAGTTATAACAGAAGGAGTTGAAATTAGTCATGATTCATCTAGCGGATATCCTAATTGCCCCAACCTAAGAACAGTAGAAGCTCGAAAAGAATGGAAAAAAATTGTACAAGCGGTTCATGATGCCGGTTCAAAAATTTTTTGTCAGTTGTGGCATGTTGGAGGTATCCGAAAACTAGGCCTACCACCAAATCCTGAGATACCCGGTTTTACTCCTTCGGGATATGTAAATGCCAAGAAACAGGTTGCTCATGCAATGACATTAGATGAGATCCATGAAATGATCAAAATCTATGCAGATGACTCCAAGATTTGTGAAGATATTGGTTTTGATGGCGTTGAAATTCATGGTGCACATGGATACTTAATTGATCAATTTTTCTGGAAGGATACTAATAAAAGAGAAGATCAATACGGTGGGAATTTATTAAAGAGAGCACAATTTGCCTGTGATATTGTAGATGCTTGTCAAACTAATACATCAAGAGACTTTATAGTTGGTATTAGGATTTCTCAATGGAAGCAACAAGACTATGATGCCAAAATTGCTGATAATATTGAAAACCTTAGCGAATTTCTTTTAAAGTTGGCCAGCTCAAATCCAGATTTCTTCCATTGCAGCACCAGAAGGTACTGGGAGCCTGAATTTACATCCTCTTCGCTAAATCTTGCAGGCATCGCGAAGGAAGTCACTAAAATTCCTACCATCACAGTAGGTAGCGTTGGATTAAATAAAGACTTTATTAACCTATATGCTGGGGATGATGAAGCAAGCTTTAGCACTATTGAGGAACTGGAAAATAGGCTTAGAAATAAGGAGTTTGATCTAGTTGCTATTGGCAGAGCTTTATTAAGCGACCCAAACTGGGCCAATAAGATACAAGCTAATAAAGAAAATGAAATTCAACAGTTCAATAAAAGCTATGTTGAAAACTACTATTAGTAAAATTTAGCTACTTTAATGGGTTTCCGCCTAGGTAAGAACCCCCATCAAGAATAAGAGTTTCCCCGGTGGTGATTTCCTGCATGCATGCCAAATAATAAATAGCATTTGCTACATCTGCTGGACTGCACACCCTTCCCAATGGATTTGAATTAATGATATGGCTTCTTGTAGCATTATAAATATCTTCACCGAGACCCTTTTTTAGCCATTCGCCCTCAATAAAACCAGGGCAGACAGCATTAACTCTGATAGGCCCAAGAGCTCTAGCAAGCGATGAAGTCATGTTAATCAAAGCAGCCTTTGATGCTGCATAAGCAACTGAGGATCCAATCGCATTGATGCCAGCCATTGATGCAACATTTACAACAGAGCCAATTTTAGATTTTCTAAGTTCAGTAAGAGCATATTTAATCAAATTAAAAGGAGCCACAACATTTGTGGAATATATTGCTAAAAAATCCTCAGTATTTAAGGCATCCATATCAGCATGATTAAAAGCAAATTTAGTTCGAGCAGCATTATTGACTAAAACATCAATACCCCCAAAGCAATCCACTGTATCTTCAATAATCGCTTTACAATTATTTTCATCGCTAATATCTCTTTCAATTACAAGAGTACGAATTCCATTTTTTTTACACTCCTCTGCAATTTTTTCTGCATCAACCTTGGTTGAAGAGCAATTTAGAACAACATCGAAACCATGTTTAGCAAACAGTTTTGCCGATGCAGCTCCAACTCCCCTGCTAGCTCCTGTAATCAAAACTGTCTTAGGCATAGCATTTTCTCGCGGATATTACATTCTCAATTTGATTTAGCTGGCTCAAGCAATCTTCAGAAACTTCTTCATCTAAATCAATAAGGTTTATTGCAACATCTTCCCTGCTTTTATTAGACATATCATTAATGTTAAGCCCTAACTCTCCGAGCTTATCAGCTATTTTTCCAATCATCCCAGGCGCATTCCTATTAATTACTACCAAACGATTGCCTGTAGATGGTTCAAGGTATATATCAGGAAAATTCACTGAATTTTTTACTGTTCCATCTTTAAGAAAATTAATAGTTTGATTGGCAGCCATTACAGCACAGTTAATCTCTGCCTCTTTAGTGCTTGCTCCAAGATGAGGCAATAAAATAATATTATCTTCTTCTATATTTTGTTGAATCAGTTTTGCTGATGGGAAATCTGTAACATAACGTTTTAATTTGCTCTCACGTAATGCTTGTATCACATCATCTTCGTTAACGATCCCCTGACGTGCTAAATTTATTAGAGTTGCGCCTTCCTTGCAGTTGGAAAGCTGACTATGGCTTATAAAATCTCTTGTATCCTCTGTTAAAGGAATATGTAAGCTGATGAAATCTGAATTACGAATTAAGAACTCTAGCGTTTCTGCCTTTTCTACTTCTCGAGGCAATCTCCATGCAGCATCTATTGATATATAAGGATCATAGCCAATCAATTTCATTCCGAGTGCGTGAGCAGCTTGAGCCAACTGAGAACCAATCGCGCCTAAGCCAATGATTCCAAGCGTTTTACCACTAAGTTCAGATCCTTTAAAAGCCTTCTTAATTGCTTCCATGGATTGATTCAAATCAGTTGCATCGGAAAGACTATAACTATTTAAAAAATTTATCCCCTGAACAATACCCCTTGATGCAAGCAACATGCCACAAATAACTAACTCTTTAACAGCATTCGCATTGGCACCGGGAGTATTCATCACCACTATTCCTTTCTCTGTAGCATCTGCAATAGGAACATTGTTTACACCAGCTCCAGCTCTTGCGATTACTTTAAGAGAATTGCCAAATTCTTGAGTTGAAAGTTTATGACTTCTCAATAAGATTGCGTCTGGAGATGCATCAACCGACTGGAAATTTTCGCCAGAGAGTCTTTGAAGGCCCTCTTCAGCAATATTATTAAATGTTTTAACTTTATACATGGTAAAACCTACGACTATAAACCAATATCAGATAAAATCACAAATAAGAAATGAAAAACACTCTAAAAATATCCAACCTAGCTTTTAGCAGAGAAGAAAATCATATTTTTAAAGATTTTAGTATTGCATGCACATCTGAATCAGTCTCTCTTTTTGAGGGCAAAAATGGTATTGGCAAATCAACGCTTCTGGATTTAATTGCAGGCATTGAAACCCCTAGCCATGGTCTAATAGAGCTAAACAACTCTGTCTTCCAAAATGGTCAACAAAATATTATTCCCACCGAATCAAGGAAAATTGGTTACATTTTCCAAGACTTTGGTTTGTTTGCGCATTTAACTGTTAAAGAAAACATTTGCTTCTCAAGAGGCAACGTCACTGATCAAGAGATCTCAATCATTACAAGCGCTCTTGGCCTTGATGAAATCCTAGAAAAAGATATTGATAAAATATCAGGCGGGCAACAACAGAGGACTGCAATTGCAAGAACATTAATTTCATCGCCAATAATAATTTTGGCAGATGAACCCTTTTCAAATTTAGATGAGGAAGCAGCTAGAAATATTCAAAGATTTCTTTTTAATTGGGTGAAGCAAAAAAATCAGATATTAATCCTTGTATCCCACAATTCTGAAACCCTAATAGAAGAATTAAAACAAAATACTATTTTTCTAGGTTAGATATCAAATCCAAAAATTTAGCCCAAACTGCAAACTCCTCATCGCATCCAATATGCTTGCTGGGAGTAAATACGCTATTTTTGTTGGGATTTTTAATAAGGTCTAAGGTTGAAAAAATTCCTGAGCCAATGCCGGCACATTTTGCAGCTCCAAGTATAGTGCTCTCCTTATAATCTGGTACTTGAATCTCTATATTGCAAATATCTGCGAGCAGCTGGCAAAAAGCAGCATTGTTAGTCATCCCTCCATCTACGGACAATTTATCAATTGAGATAGAATCTCTTTCCAACGAAATTAATAACTCTCTGACC
>JALRBL010000007.1 GCA_023257795.1 Gammaproteobacteria bacterium | reverse complement strand
TCTGTTGATGTTAAGAGATAATTTCCAAGGAGCTAGAGAGAATCTCACTTTAGACCCCTTCGAACTTCGAACTAAAAGACAGAGCTTAGGCTCTGTTTTTTTTTGGCTACGATTTAAGATTTAAAAGATAATCGCCACCGCCCTCTATATCACATTCATGAATATACTTTTCTGGTAATACAAACGATCCACCCACCGCAACAACATTTTTACATGCAAGGTAACTCTTATAGTTTGTGCTATTGACTCCACCAGTGCATAAAAACTTAATTTCCGGATAAACATCACCATAGGCTTGGAGTTTTTGTGTGCCTCCAAGAAGCTCCGCTGGAAAAAATTTCATGACTGAAATCCCTGCATTTTTATTTACCATTATCTCCGAGGAAGTTTCTATCCCTGGAACAAATGGTGCCACTTCATTAAGTTGTTTTATTAAGGATAAATCTGAACCAGGACTAACAAAAAAATCTGCTTGTTTGTAATCAATGCCTTCTAAGTCACTCAAAGCGGTGAGGGTGCCTATACCAATTGTCAGTTCGGAATCATTTAATAAGCTATTGACTGCTTCTGCTGAGAAACCAGATCTTAAAGTCAATTCAACGATTGGATGAGAGGCATGGATTAAAATATTTTTCAGCGCATCAGCCTCAGCTTGAGATTTTATTGTGACGGTAGGTATTAATTTATGGTTACTAAAGATTGTCATGAAATATACTTGCTCCTGTCTCTGGAGAGGATACTTTATCTCTGAAAAGATCAAATAACTCTCTTCCCAAGCCAATATTTGTTTGTTGAATCTCTCTCGGTATTCGTTGCTCAAATTCAGACATGTTGCCATCAAAGGATAGAGTTTCTGCAGCGAGATCCAAAGTTAATTGATCACCGTTCTTGATTCTGTAGAGATTTTCATTTTGACTGACCGCATGAATCATTGCAGGAAATGAGCCAGAAGCCCCAGACATTCTTCCATCGGTTACCAATGCTATATTTAATCCTTGGTCCCTTAAAACTCCGATAGGAGAGGAAAGTTTATGGAGTTCAGGCATTCCATTATGTTTTGGTGATTGCCCCAAAAGTACAATCAAAGTGTCTTCGATGAATTCTCCATCCCGGAACGATCGCACGACTTCGATTTGATCAGTGAATACCTTGGCTTTTGCAGAAATGATAGCGTTCTCGTTTTTTAACGCGCTGACTTTGATAATTCCACTGGCTATATCTCCTTTAATGAACCTAATACCGCCGTTTGTCTTGAAAGGAGATTTGCAGCTGGTAATAATTTTTGGATTTGGTGCGGGCGGGGGAGTCTTCTCCCAAATCAATGAATCTTGCACTATTGATGGAGATTTTAGGAAAGATTCCATGCCTTGGCCCATGACTGTTTCAACATCTTCGTGGAGCATTT
This sequence comes from Gammaproteobacteria bacterium, assembly GCA_023257795.1. GTDB lineage: Bacteria > Pseudomonadota > Gammaproteobacteria > Magnimaribacterales > D2472 > VMDH01. The sequence continues at coordinate 17,048 of JALRBL010000007.1, read as the reverse complement.
TTGCATTCACCAGTTCTTCCAGCATCTTAGCAATGCCTCCTGCTTGATGAAATTCATTTACATCGGCACTACCGTTAGGGTACACACTGCAAATAAGAGGAACAGCGCTTGAAAGTTTGGCAAAATCTTCAAGCGTGATCTTGTATCCTCCTGCTTGAGCCATTGCAATTAAATGGATAACAAGATTAGTTGATCCTCCACTAGCAAGGAGAGCAACAATTCCATTCACCCAATTTTTAACATCGAGCATCTCTCCAAGACCGATCTTTTTGGTTATCAAGTTTTTTAAAGCATTTAAAGAATGCATTGTTAGCTGATTTCTTAGAGGCGAGTTTGAGGGAGTGAAAGCTGCTCCTGCAAGCTGAAAGCCCATAGCTTCTGCGATTAATTGATTGGTGTTGGCTGTTCCGTAAAAGGTACAAGTACCTGGGCTGTGGTAGGCGCTTTGCTCAATAGCAAGTAATTCTATCCTATCAATCTTGCCAGCACTGAACTCTTTTCTTTTTTCAGCTTTGTCAGCATTGGATATACCTGAATGCATGGGTCCACCGGGAACAAAGATTGTTGGAAGATGTCCAAATCTGAGTGCGCCAATCAAAAGACCAGGAACGATCTTATCGCAAGTTCCCATACAAATAGCTCCATCAAAAACATTGTGCGAGAGGCCCACCGCCGTGGATAACGCAATAGTGTCTCTTGAAAAGAGCGAGAGCTCCATCCCAGGTTCTCCTTGGGTGATGCCATCGCACATTGCTGGAACACCAGCAGCTACTTGGACATGCAGGTCTAAGTTCAATGCATGTTGTTTTAAAATTTCAGGATAGTTAGCAAAAGGAGCATGCGCAGATAGCATATCGTTGTAGGCAGATATAATGCCTATCATAGGCTTTTGCGTTTGATTGGAGTTTTGCTTACCACAAGCTGCGTAGGTGTGAGCAAGGTTAGAGCACGACATGCTATCTCTATTAGGAGAAATATCCTTATAGTTTTTTACTAATTCTAAGTACCTTGATCGAGACTTATGACTGCGTTTTTCTATATCTAAGGTAACGCTTTCAATTACAGGATGCACTTATTATTCCTCGTTATTCCAACGGGATCCGTGGTTTGCAATTAATATATCAGCATTTGATGGGCCCCAGCTACCTGCATTGTACTTGTCTAACTTAAGCTTAGTTTCTTTGATGGCATTAATTAATGAGTCTATAAATACCCAAGACTGTTCAACTTCATCTCTGCGCATGAACAAAGAGGATTTACCACTCATAGCATCCAATAAAAGCCTCTCGTATGCGTCTAAGTAATCGTCTTCGTAGTACTCATTAAAAAACAAATCTAGCGGTAACTCTTGCAAATTAAAACCAGAAGCACTTGGTTCTTTAATCATGATTTTTAATTTAATACTCTCTTCTGGCTGAAGCTGAATGATTAGTTGGTTATGCTTCTGCGCTGAAGATTGATTAAAAATGTTGTGAGGCACTCCTTTAAATTGGACCACAATTTCTGACCTTTTTTCAGCCATGCGCTTTCCAGTTCTCAGAAAGAAGGGAACCCCTGACCATCGCCAATTATCAATGAAAGCTTTGAGTGCAATAAATGTTTCAGTATTACTGTTTTCTGAAACTCCTGCTTCGTCTGCATAGGCTATCTTTGCCTTGCCCTCGATCGCCCCTTCTGCATATTGGCCAATTACACATGATTTTGGTAAGTTATCAGTAGATAACAGTCGTAAAGATCTTAAAACTTTTAATTTTTCATCCCTTAAGGATTCTGAATCAATGCTCGTGGGCGGCTCCATTGCAACTAAACATAGAATTTGCAAAAGATGGTTTTGCAACATATCTTTTATGGCGCCAGCATTATCGTAATAGGAGCCTCTATTTTCTAGCCCCAATGTTTCACTAACTGTAATTTGCACATGATCTATGGCAATATTTGACCAAACTTTTTCAAACAAAATATTGCCAAATCTGAGTGCCAAAAGATTTTGCACTGCTTCTTTTCCTAAGTAATGATCAATCCTAAATATTTGGTTTTCTTTGAAGAAGCTTGCTAAAGATTGATTGATTTCAACAGAGGACTCAAAGTCCTCTCCGATAGGTTTTTCGACCACAATCGCTGATTCAGAATTGATTAATTTATGCGCCTTAAGGTTCTTAGCAATTGTTTTATAAAAAGTAGGGGATACGGCAAGGTAGAATAGATTCTTATTTCCATTCAAGACCTTTAAGTTTTCAAAATGACTTGGTTGGTTAAAATCTATCTGAAGATAAGACACCGTTTTTAAAAACTTATTTAACAACGACTCGTCGTATTCTTTTTTATCCAAATAATTCTTTAAGCCTGATTTCACAAGTTCGTGATATTTCTTCTGAGAAAGAGAGCTTGAACCGATGCCAAAAATTTTATTTTCTGATAAGTTATTATTTAATTTACTTGATTTATAAAGTCTAAAAAGTGCTGGAAGTAATTTCCGTGAAGACAGGTCACCGGTACCCCCAAAAATAATGATATTCATTTTGCTTTTAACTAATAGTTTCCCCCATCTAGAAAGGATGAGAATAAAGTATAAATGACAACGATGTCAAATAAAGTTGCCCAGATCATTAAAAAGAGTATTATGCTGACGAAATATGAACAGAACTAAAATAATTGCAACCATCGGTCCTAGTACTGCTAATTTATCGGCCATCAGGAGTATGCATGCGGCAGGATTGAATGTAGTGAGGATAAATATGTCGCATGCGTCGCATGTGGAAGCTAAAAACATTCTGGATATTGTTAGACAAGTTAATAAATCACAGGAACATAAATACGGCCCAATCTCAGTCTTAATCGATACTCAGGGCCCAGAGATTAGGACGGGCGAAAGCAATATATCCTTGGACCTTAAAATGGGGCAGGTAGTTAACCTTACTGTTAGAGATGATCAGGATGTTGAAACTTCTTCCATTAAAATCAATTACAAGGGACTCATAGATAGCGTTAAGAAAGGGTCTATGATTACCATTGATAATGGCCTCATTAATTTTAAGGTCCTTGAGAAAAATAAAGACAATTTAAAGTGCAAAGTAATAGATGGAGGCATGTTAGGGAGTAAAAGGCACGTTAATTTACCAGGCATCAGGGTTGATCTTCCTTCAATTACAAAAAAGGATATCTTAGATATCAAATTTGCAATCAACGAAGATGTGGATTTTATAGCCCTTTCTTTTGTTAGGAGTGCAAGTGATGTACATGACTTAAGAAAGATTTTAGATAAACATCAATCATCAATACAAATCATTTCCAAAATTGAAAATCAAGAAGGCCTCGATAACATTCATGATATTACCCAAGCAAGTGATGTTGTAATGGTGGCTAGAGGAGATCTAGGTATCGAGACGGATCTAGCTAATCTACCAAATATACAAAGAAGGATTATGTATTCAGCTGCAAAATTTGGAAAGCGATCTATTGTTGCAACCCATTTGCTTGAATCCATGATTACCAACCCTAACCCCACAAGGGCGGAGGTAACCGATGTTGCAAATGCTATTTATGAGGGGGCCGATGCATTGATGCTTTCTGGTGAGACCAGCATTGGAAGTCATCCGGTAAGATGTATCAAGTTGATCGGAAAAATCGCAAAGCAGACTGAAAAGTTTAGAACGCTTGGATACGAGAATAAACTAATTGAAGATTCAGATTGGCAGAGTTTGGCAGTGCTTGGAAGAGATTTGGCACAAAAGACCGGCGCAGCTGGGATTATTGTGGTTACCAGATCTGGAACTACTGCAAGAGTCATGGCCAATACTAAACCGCATGGCAAGACAATATTTGTTTTTACAAACAATATAAAAGTTTACAGGCAGATGTCTTTATATGGTGGGGTTAAACCTTTTTATATTAAAAGCATTTCCAATCAGAAAGCTCTGCTTGGAAAAATAAACGAAAGTTTAAAACCTTTCCTAAAACAAAAAACAAATAGAAAATTTGTTTTCTTGTCAGGCATACATTCAGATAAGTATACCGATTCGTTACAGCTAATTAATTTGTAATTTAGCTTGGCGCTTTCCCAAGTGATTCTCTCAGAATCAATTCAGATTTAAAGGTTTTAGTTAGGTTTTGCTTGGAGTCATCGCCCCCAATTTTTGCTATCAAAGATTTTGCAGCATGCTCAGCCATTTTTTCTACCGGTTGTCTAACGGTTGAAATAGATGGCCAGATTTCTTGAGCAATCATAGAATCATCAAATCCGGTAACGGAAAGCTGATCCGGAATACTAATTCCTTTTTGATAGCAGTATTTAATGACTCCAGCAGCCATAGAATCATTGGAGCAGAAAATAGCGGTGGGTCTATTTTTTTTCTTTAGAACTTGGTCTGCAAGCTTGTATCCAGATTCAAAGGAGAAATTTCCTTGTAGCTCGTTGGTAGGATTAAGTTTAATACCATGTTCTTCAAGGCTTTTACAAAATCCTTGATATCTTAATTTGGATGCTGAATGATCCTTGTGGCCTTTAATGATTGCGATATTCGAATGTCCCATTGCAATGATTTTATTGGTTAACGCATACGCAGCATCGCTATCTGTAGCCGACGACCATATTTCAAAAGATTTATTCGGTGGAGCTATAAAAGAAATTGGAATCCGCAATGTCTCGATAGCTTGAATAAGTTTGTTGTTATCGCTCAGAGGAGGGGTCAGGATTACCCCATTGAGATTAGCTAAATTAATAAAGTTTATTACTTTGGTAATTAAATTAGCCGAGTTATTTTTACATTCCTGAAGCACAAGATTGTAGTTAGTCTCTGAGCATGCTTTGAGAGATCCTGATTGCACATCAGACAAGTAGTACTTATTAGGATTATCGTAAAGCAATCCAATTAAAAAAGATTTTTTAGATCGAAGACCTTGGGCATCTTTATTAGGTTTAAATTGTAATTTTTTTATTGATTTTAGTACCAAGGTCTTAGTTGCCTTGGCAACCGCAGGTTCATTATTGATAACTCTTGAAACTGTTTTAATGGATACACCAGCATCGAATGCAACATCCTTAATGGTTGATTTATAGCTCATAGAAAACTTAACCCTTTACTATCTTCCACATTTTTAACTAATTTTGCTACAATGACAACGATATCAGTTTTAAACATGGGGAGAAGTAATGTCTTTTAATAGTTTGGACTTAACGGTACTAGGGATCTATGTAGTAGGGATCATCTCTTTGGCTCTTTATGTTTCAAGACAAAAAGACAACACAGAAAGAAGCTCCAGTGACTATTTCTTAGCTGGCAGATCTTTGCCATGGTGGGCGATTGGTGCATCTTTAATAGCTGCTAATATTTCTGCAGAACAAATTATTGGTATGTCTGGCCAAGGTTATGTCGTGGGACTTGCGATAGCAACTTATGAGCTTACTGCGGCTATTGCATTAATTGTGATGGCGAAATATTTCTTACCATTGTTTTTAAAGAAGCAAATTTATACCATGCCCCAATTTTTGGAGGAGCGTTTTGATAAACGAGTTAGTCTTGTACTAGCCTTCTTTTGGTTAGGAGTTTACGTCTTTATCAATTTAACCAGCGTTCTGTGGCTCGGCTCACTCGCTATCAATTCACTTACTGGTTTAGATCTTTTCTATGGATTGGTATTGCTTGCCTTACTGTCTCTTGCTTATTCGTTATGGGGTGGTTTAAAAGCTGTTGCCATGACCGACATTATCCAGGTCGTGCTATTAATCTTTGGTGGTCTTGCAGTTTCTTATATTGCGCTTGATCAAATTAGTGAAAATACTGGAATCTGGAATGGACTAGTCACTGTTTATCAGAGTGTTCCAGATAAGTTTGATATTATTCTTGATCCACAGAATCCATCCTACTCTGATCTCCCAGGAGTTTGGGTTTTGATAGGTGGTTTATGGATTGCTCACTTTGCATATTGGGGATTTAATCAGTACATCACGCAAAGAGCCTTGGGAGCTAAATCATTACCTGAGGCGCAAAAGGGAGTCATTTTTGCAGCATATTTAAAGCTCTTAATGCCTTTTGTCGTTGTATTGCCTGGAATTTGTGCCGCAGTGCTTTATGCTGACTTACCGAAATCCGATCAGGCTTATCCAAAAATGATGGAATTATTACCCCATGGTTTATTAGGGTTAACATTTGCAGCTCTGGTTGCTGCCATTATTTCTTCATTAGCCTCTATGACCAATAGCATTAGCACAATTTTTACAATGGATGTTTATAAATCTTTTGTGAAGAGTAAACCTTCAGAAAAGAAACTGGTTACTATTGGACGAAATACCTCTTGGATAGCATTAGTCATTGCAGTATTTTGTGCGCAACCACTCTTAGGAAGCATGGAATCAGCTTTCCAATACATTCAAAACTTCACCGGTTTCTTTACACCTGGCATTTTGGTTATTTTCTTGGTAGCCCTCTTTTGGAATAAAGCTACTACGTTGGGTGTTTTAGTAGCTGCAATCGTGTCTCTGATTTTATCTTTAGGCATTTTTATTGTTTATCCAGAATTACCATTCATTCACAGAATGGGATTGGTGTTTTTAGCTTCAGGGTTTAGTTGCTACTTAACATCATTGGTACAGGGTTACGAAGTACAAACAAAAGCAATTAATCTTGCAAACGTTAATTTTGGAACGAGTAAATCATTTAATAATAACGTTGCTGCTATCGTTGCAATTCTTGCTCTTACTTATTGGTTTTTTTGGTAGGCCTCAATGGATTTTAGATCTGAAAAACTTTTGCTAGTTGATATCGGTGGAACTAATTTTAGATCTGCAATCAGTTACCTTGGGTCAGATGAAATTCTTGAAACAAAAAAACAAAATGTGGAGTGCTTAAAGAATTTTACTGGCCTTGTAAGCGATTTAATTAATGAGCACGGGCCTATAGATCACGCGGTGTTTTCAGTAGCTGGTCCTAAAATCAATAATTCTATAGCAATGACCAATAGAGATTTTGAAATTAATGCTGAGTCAGTTAAAGCTCAATTTGGATTTAAGTCATGCTTTATACTCAATGATTGGGAATCTATCGGTTTTAGTCTAGCAAGCACCGACAGAAACGATATCCAATTTATTCAAGAGGGTAATCCATTCAATGATACTTCTTTGATGATTGGCCCTGGCACAGGATTGGGGGCTGCATTTATTTCTAATAACACCGTGTTCCCAACCGAAATTGGGAATACCCAATTTACCTTTCAGCAGATTTTATCTGATGCTGGTATTCAAAATACTGATCAGTTTAAGGTTCTTGAAGACCTGTTATCGGGGAGAGGTATTTCAAGGCTCTATGAGAATTTCTCAGGAGTCTTGAATTCTCCTGAAGAGATTGTGAAGAAAGTTCACGAAGGGGATGAGCACGCATTAAGATCAATCAATATCTTCATTGATGCGCTAGCAAAATCTATATCAGACCTTGCCTTAATCTACATGCCTGGCAATGGTATTTTTATAGCAGGCGGACTTATGCGGACTATTTATCACTTTATTGATAAAGAAAGATTTATTGAAAATTTTATTGGACAACGAAAAACTATGCACCAAGAGCTCTTAAAGAAAATGCCGATCGGTATTATCACTAGAGAAATGACTTGTCTGCATGGAAATTTAGCTTTTTTGACTTCTGAAATATCGAAGTCTTAAGTGATAGATGTCGGTGTTAAAAATTGACATTTATTGAAAGAAAATGATATAAATATGACAACATTGTCATATCTTGGGAGAGATAAATATGAATCTTAAGAAATTATTCGCTTTATTTGGCGTTTTTTTACTTACAACCCCTCTTTATACAGTTGCTCAGGAAGTTGAATCTGAAGAAGATGAAGATGCTGTGGAAGAAGTTGTAGTTACTGGTATTAAAAAGAGCTTATTAAGCGCTATCGATATTAAACGAAACAATACTGGAATTGTTGATGCAATTACCTCTGAAGATTTTGGTAAATTCCCTGATGGAAATCTGGCAGAATCTCTAGCTAGAGTTGTGGGTATAGGTATCGATAGAAGCAATGTTGAGGGTGAAAGAGTTGCCGTTAGGGGATTTGGTCCTGAATTCAACCTTGTAACCTTAAATGGCAGACAGATGCCAACAGTGCCAGGTCAATGGGGTGGCGGTCGATCATTTAATTTCGGAGATATTTCCTCTCATGGTATTTCTGCCGTTGAGGTATATAAGTCAACCAATAGCGGCCTTCCTTCTGGTGGAATCGGTTCAACTATTAACATGGTTACCACAAAACCATTAATGATTGATGGAAGTATGACCTCTTTCTCTGCTGACCTATTAGCAGATACGACTATGAATAACAAAGAATATAAGGGATTTAAACCTGAGGTTAATTTTGTCCATAGCTCTAATTTTGGTTCATGGGGTATTGCGGTTTCAGGCTCATTTCAAGACAGAGAAAATAGAGAAGAGGGTACTCGTGAATCGAATTGGATTACCGTAGAGGATTTAGCATTAAGAGAAGGTTATTTCAGAGTTGATAAAAACGCAGCTGGTATCACAAATAACAATACCAGAGCAGACGGTAAAACCTTTTATCAAGAACCAACTGCATATCAAATCAAAGATAACGATAGACAAAGAGCAAATGCTCAAGTAACACTTCAGTTTGAAATGAGCGAAGATTTAATAGCTACAGTTGACTATACATATTCTAAAGTCGAATTTAGTTCAAGGGGTGTCATGTTTGGCTCGTGGCTGGGTGGATGGACCACTCAAAAAGGAACTATCAACCAAAACGGTGTTTATACCGATGTGGTGGTTGGTGATAGAGGCTATGATCATCAATATATTTGGGGTGATACAGTAAATGAGAACAAATCTATTGGTTTAAATCTTGATTGGAATGTTTCCGATAGGCTTACACTTGCGTTCGATTACCATGATTCATCTGCAGAAAAAGATGGAACTGAACTTCCTAACGAACTAGGTTTTACGACTCCTCTTGCTACTGTAACCCACAAAAATGGTGGAGCAAATGGTATAAATTCATTTGGCTATAATAGAGATTTTTCAGTATCTGATTTCACATACGGATCGCTTTATTACAGGGATGCCTTTAAAGAAAATCTCATGGAGCAAACCCAAATCACTGGTACGTATGAATTTGATTCAGGGTTTATTAAGTCCGTAGAATTTGGTTTGTCCAGAGTTGAATCAGAATTTAATGATGTGAGAATGGAGGAAGTAAATAATGCTGCTCCTGGGACATCTGCTGATAGTAGGATTTTTACTAAAACTGATCTTGGATCCTTTATGGATGCCTTTGGAGTTAACTTACTTACCGATTACTATTTTTCTATCAACGAGACTTACATGCTTGGTGACTGGGTTAAAAACTTTGGAATTCCATCAGCTGGCCCTATAGATACTAATGATAAAGTAGAAGAAACTTTAGATTCTGCATTTATCCAAGCAAATATGGAGTTCCTAGTAAATCAGCGACCTCTAAATGTAGTTCTTGGAGTTCGCTACGAAGAGACTGATTTAGTTTCCACAGCCCTTGAATCAACTCCCTCAGTTATTAGATGGGATATGATTAATGGTCTTGTGTATCCTTCTGGTGGCGCAGTTCCAGCAGCTAGATCTGGTAGCAATGATATTGTTTTACCACAGCTAGTAATGGCCTACGAATTTGCTGATGATCAGGTCTTGAGACTTGGATATGGCAAATCAATGGCAAGACCATCATTGCAAGATTTAAAAAGCTCTTTCTTCTTTGGTAATAGAGATTATTTAGTTCCAACAGCTTCAGGTGGTAATCCAAATCTTGAAGCGCTTGAATCCGATAATTTGGATGTAGCGTATGAATGGTATTACGACGAGGGTAGCTATTTCTCAATTAATTACTTTAGAAAAGAAATTGATAATTTTATCTCTTCAGACATTACCACAGGAAATATCAATGGCCTTACTAATCCAGCCCAGTCAGAAATTGGTAAGTATGCACAAGCATGTGTCCAAGCTTGGGATGCAGCAGGAAGACCTGATCCAGGATTCCCTGGTGAATGGGGTTCAAATGATTGCGTATCGCAACAAGCTTTGTGGGCTCAATCTTGGATGAATCTGTATCATCATATGGGATGGGTAGCAGTAGCTATGTCACGAGGTATTGATGTATCAAATGGTTTTCCTTGGGGAGCATGTGATTATGAAGGATGGTGGAGATGTGAGCCTGGCTACCTTGATGGGACTTCTGCAGATCCATTGGCCCTATTTGAAATTACTCAACCTATGAACCTAGAGTCAGGTACCGTAGATGGCTTTGAAGTTGTACTTCAGCATTTATTTGGTGATTCAGGATGGGGTGTTCAACTAAATGCCACTATTATCGAAGGCGGAGATGTTGACATTGATAGGGATGTCATTGGTCGTCAGTTTATCCTTCCAGGCTTAGGTGATTCTAGTAACTTCTCTGTATTCTACGAGGATGCAAAAATTACAGCTAGAGTTGCTCTTAACACACGTGGGGAAACTATTGCTGGATTTGGAAATTACGATCAACCTCTATATGTGGAAGAAAGAAATCAATGGGATGCTTCTTTTGCATATAGATTTAATGAAAATGCTGCAGCATTCTTGGAAGTTCAAAACTTGAATGATGAACCCACAAGATTGTATGCAAGATACAATGAGATGCTTTTCTTATCTCAAGATCATGGCCCTATCTACAGGCTAGGATTTAGATATAAGTTTTAATCTGTTGTAGATCATAATTTTTTTGAGGGGGTTCTTTACCCCCTCTTTTGTTTAATTAAGTTGTAATATGAAAAACCTTCTTCCTTTCTGCCTTATCATTTTAAGTTCTTGCTCTCAGTCAGTAGATTGGGAAAGAGAAAATTCCTGTGCTTACCAATCAAACAATACAGTACAAGAACTGCTAAGTAAGATGACCATCGAAGAGAAGGTTGGACAAGTACTACAGCCAGATTTAGATTTTGTAACCTTTGAAGATATTCAACAATACCAACTAGGTTCTGTTTTGAATGGAGGGAATACAGCTCCTTATAGAAATAACGATGCAACTCCTGAAGATTGGAAGCGTTATGCCGAGGAGTTATTCAATCACTCACCCGTAATTGATGGGGTAAGAGTTCCAGTACTTTGGGGTACCGATGCTGTTCATGGTCATAGCAATATAAAAGGGGCCACATTGTTTCCTCACAATATTGGGTTAGGTGCTACGCACAATCCTGAATTACTAAAAAAGATTGGTGAAGCTGTTGCTTTAGAGGTTCTTAGTACCGGAGTAGTTTGGACTTTTGCTCCTACAATTGCTGTTCCTCAAAACGATTCTTGGGGGAGAGCTTATGAAGGGTTTTCTGAAGATCCTGAATTAGTAAGCAAGCTTGGAAAGGCTATGATTGAGGGCCTGCAGGGTAGTGGACCGACTTTTTTAGATTCTAAGCACATTCTTGCAACTGCAAAACATTTTCTGGGCGATGGTGGAACCACTGATGGGGTTGATCGGGGAAACACTGAACTGAGCGAACAACAGTTAAGAGAGATTCACGGCCTTCCATATTTCGATGCGCTTGATGGTTGTGTGCAGAGCGTCATGGCAAGTTTTAATTCTTGGAATGGAGTAAAAATGCATTCTAGTAGATATATGCTAACCGATGTATTAAAAGGGCAGATGCAGTTTGACGGATTTATTGTCGGGGATTGGAATGGTCATGGCGAGATCCCTGGTTGCACGAATGATAATTGTCCGGAAGCTTTTAATGCTGGAGTTGATATGTATATGGTTCCAGAGAATTGGAAAGAACTACGTACTAATTTATTACAACAAATTTCCGATGGCATTATCAGCATAGAAAGACTGGATGATGCAGTCACTAGAATTCTCAACGCAAAGGCAAGAATTGGACTACTTAATGGAAGAAAGCCTCATGAATTTAAAGAAAATCATCTGAAATCTTCAGAGCATATGAACCTTGCTAGGCAAGCAGTTCGAGAATCCTTAGTTCTTCTAAAAAATAACAATCAAACTCTTCCATTGCAATCCTCTAAGGTTATTGGTGTGATAGGGAAAGCAGCAAATCTAATTCGTTACCAAACAGGTGGATGGACAATAACTTGGCAAGGTAGTGAAAATAAAAATACTGATTTTATTAATGAAATTTCAATTTTAGAGGCTCTTGAAGATGGAGCCGCCAAGGATGGACATACAATTATTTATTCTGAAACTGGTTTATTTGATGAGACAGTTGATCTCATCATTGCTGTATTTGGTGAAGAGCCTTATGCAGAAATGTTGGGTGATATTGAGAATATGAAATTTAATGGAAGTGATTTAGCAGTGCTTCCAAGCTTGCAGAAATATCAAAAACTTAATATTCCTACTTTAAGTATCTTTTTAAGCGGAAGACCCATGGAGGTAAATGAATACTTGAATGCTTCCGATGCATTTATTGCAGCTTGGCTTCCAGGATCGGGAGTTAAAGGTATTTCTGATTTACTGTTTGATTCTGCGGTTTATGACTTCACTGGTAAATTAAGTTTTTCATGGCCAAGAAATCCTTCCCAAACTTCATTAAATTATAATGATGTTAACTACGATCCGCTTTTTCCTTTGGGATACGGCTTAACTTTACAAGATCAGGTTACAGTTCCGAATTTAGAGGTTTTTAACAATGAGGGTAGTCAGGATATTAATATATTTCTAGGAGTAGGTCGTAACGGTTTTGAAGAATACTACTTGAAAGACACCGTCTTGGAAAAATTGGAATCGGATGATTATTATTCTAGTGACTCTAATTTTTCAATTGAACGTTTCCAGTATATTTATCAAGACGACTCTAAAAGAATTAAGTTTACAGATACCAACGACAAATATGGTCTTATTTCTTTGAATCCTATTGAATTGAATGGCTCCAAGGATGGATCTGTGAAAGTTCTTGCAAGAGCTTTTTCTCAATCCAATCAGCCAGTTCAAGTAGTTATTGGTTCGGATGTAGATAAGTCTCAAGCAAATATAACGCTCAACTCTGAATGGACGGAACAGCTTATTCCACTTAGTTGTTTTGGAGAAGATAGCAGATTGAAAAGATTATTTTTTAGCTCAAAAGACTTAATTACTCTTGAAATAAATAGCATTTCAATCTCTCAAGAGCAATCTAAAAAAAGTTGCTTTTAAAAAGAGTAAAAGTACTGAAATTTTAAATAAATATTTGAAGTTTCTAATCTCAAATCATGATCTTTTGAGAATGGCGATTCTTCAAAGAACTGAGCACCTCCAGCATAAAAAATTATGTATGGATTTGGCGCCCATTTAACCAAAGTTTCTAAAAAGTATTCATCACTGAATTCATTTTTTTCAATAAGCAGCTTGATATTCAAATCATTATTAAAAGAGTAGGTGGAAGATACTCTATTAATGCTCCCCGAATAAAGCTCTTCGGAGGTTTCAGGGTCTTTGAGTTCATAATACCTACTGCTTAAACCAAGAATTAGGTTATCGTTTGGCTTGTAATAGATGCCATGATTGTATGATTTTAGATCAGCAATTTTGGGTACATCAATACTATAAGCTATCTCATCTCCGAACTCGCTGCTAATGTTGAAATACCAGCTCTCGCTTGGGTAGTATTCTAGATTTACGCTATCCTTGGCTTTCTTGCCAAAATTATATTGGTAATAGCTCTCTGAGAAATCTAGTTTACGCTCCCATGAAAAATCAATATTTTTATCAGTTTCAACTCGAACTGCATATTCGTATCTGTCTCTAATTTTATTGGATTCTAGGTCGTATCTGTTTTGGCCGCTTGCTCTTAGGCTGATGAGTCTAATAGTATCTTTAAATCTAAAAGCCTTTCTAGTCCAAAAATTAATGTCTTTAAATGCAGCTTGCCTTAGGTAACCAACGTCAGCACGAAAACCATCGCTAATTTCTCTTACTCTTATTCCAGTAAAGAAATCATTCTTATCCCTAGAAATTCTAATATTGTGAGCATCCCCTCTGAAAGACTCTCCATCAAGTTCATAGGTATACTTAGAAAATCTATCTTCAGTTCCTATGCCTCTATTAGAGGGCTCTGTGGTATCGGTTTTGGCTGCATCAAATTGAATGCTGTAATAGTCAAGGAAGTTTATCTCACCATCTACTTCAACAAGGGTATTATCTCCGCCTTCTGCATAACTTCGATTGGTAACAAGAACGCCAACGTTAGAATAGTTCGGAAGTGATTTTTTATACCTTGCTATGGTCACTCTACTTTTACCAGCGCTTGCAAGGTAAGAGCGATATAAGCCACTGGATTGATAGGGTGAATTATCATCCACCGAGCTCAGAAGTAAAAAAGTACTCTCATCGTTTTGTTGTATAAGCTTGATAGCATTCTGTGGGTTATTGATCGAGCGAGTGTAAACCGTATCCAGTGTATTTTTTAATAAATCAAGACCTTCCAAAAAGAACGTTCTTTTCTCAGGATAGCGAAGAGCAAAGGTTTCGTTTACATCAATTTGTGGTGCATCTGCTTCAACTTGAGAAAAATCTGGGTTCACCGTATATTCAATGAATGAACTGCTTGAGAGATCGTATAAACCGCTCACCCCTAACTCAAGATCTGGGTTATCGGACTTAAATTCTCCTAACTTCCTATCACCAGATTGATTTGCAGTAAAATAGGGATAAATATAATTTCTCTTCTTATTCTTAATATTTTCTAATTCAAGTACTTTATTTGCCATGCAAAATGTACAGTCAATGGAAGGATCTATGGTGAAGTCAGAAAATAGTGTAGTAATGCCATTTTCAAAAGACTTTCTTATAAATCCTATTCGAAATTTTGTAATGGGAGCCTCTTGGAATTGCAGCTCTGAGAATGGTATTTGCAATTCAGCTGTATACCCAAAATCTGTGATTTGGGCTTTAGAAAAAAATAAAATATTCCAACTAGCATCCTCTTCTCTATTAGATATGTGCTTCCAATCTAGTTGAGACCCCATCGAGCTTACCCCAATGCCTAAACTGACACGATTATCGTTAAATGGGTCAAGAATTAACGCTACAAAGTCCTCGTTAAATGCTGTATCTCGGGCTCTAAAGGTTCCGAAAAGTTTAGAAGGATCACCAAAAACCTTAAACCCAATATATAAGTAATCTGCATCGTATTGAACGTAAGCCTTAGTTATGAGATTTGCCTTACCGTTACGTGAAGGATCAATCTCATAATTAAGTTCGTATTCGATAGCATTTTCCCATTCATTATCTATCTTGCCATCAATGGTTATTCCAAAGGCACTTATGGAAAATACTAAAAATAAAATCGCTAGAATATTGTTGTTATAGATCAATTGATTTCCGTTCTTTTAGTAGTGCACAAACTTTGAGCATTTTAGTTTGGATGACTTGTTTTTGCTAGGAAACCTGATATTAATTCTTGCTTTTCAATCAAAAAATAATAGGTATAATTTGCGACCATGGCAGATTCAAAAAAGAAACAATCTAAGGTTTACATGATTCCTGAAGGTGAGACAAGAGATCACCATACTTATCATTATGTAGCTGTTAAAACTAAAAAGTTTGTGCTTGAAAATCAAAAGCTTCGTATGAAAAAATTCAATCCTGTAAAAAGGGTTCATGAATGGTTTGTTGAAGCTAAATT
Organism: Gammaproteobacteria bacterium; assembly: GCA_023257795.1. GTDB lineage: Bacteria > Pseudomonadota > Gammaproteobacteria > Magnimaribacterales > D2472 > VMDH01. The sequence continues at coordinate 1,426 of JALRBL010000007.1, read as the reverse complement.
GCCTCCTCATTCAAAATAATATTTAGACTTTTTGATCTTCCGTTTCGTCTCGGTGTTTTCTGAGATAATTCATAAACGGAGTGCCCCCTGTTCCTGTAATGGTGCTACCCCCCGTTCCAAAAGGATTTTTTATCTGAGATTGCTTATGAATATAGGTTCCTGCATATTCTAAATGCAATGCCCTAAAGGCTCTAATTTCTTCTAAGCAGTCGTTGTATCTTTGGGATGCATCTCTGGAATCTTTTATCAAAGATCTGACTTGAGAATTGGCTTCTAGCTCGCCTATAAATTGTCTATGGGGCTTTGGCATGTATTCACGCATCTCATTGAGGTAGTGCCTTAAATTATCGTTGGTATGTTCTATTTGCAAAGCTCCATCAAGTGATGGAATGATAGAGCTCTGTGCTCCAGTTTCCCCTCGATAGAATTGAGGCTGATTATTAAATTCACCCTCATAGATTAGACCATTAGGAAGATCGGGATTATCTTTGGTTCCAAAGATGAATGGCCTAACTCTATGATAATAGATGTATGGATCGCATTTTTCTGGCATTCGCTTAAAGATCTCATTAACTGCTTCCATCGAATCTTTAATCAAACTAAGTCCTTTGACTAAATCATTCTGATCCGATGACGCATCAAGACTGCTGATCATTTTAGCGGCTTTGATTGCTCCTCGAGCAGCATCCTCAATACAGACATGAATTGTTACAAACCAGTCCTCATCAACTCCTCCTAAGAAATTTGTTATTAAGGCAACATTCTCTAAGGAAATTGGATCTTTTGAATTAATTCTGTACCAGTTTTCAAGACAGTAGCTTGCATAACTTAGTATAGGAGGTCGTTCCAATATTGTTGCAGCTTTGACCCATGGAGCAGCTATGGCAGCGGGTAAGAATTCATTAGGTTCTTGATCTCCCCACATATAAGCGTGGGCAATAAACGATAAATAATTCATGGCCAAATTAAGTTGCCCAGGATCATCCAAAACTTCGTCTATGGATAAGTCATTTGAACTCAAGGTTTTTAATGAATTCTGCAAAGAACCTGTCAGCAATAATTTTGGGATTTCTCTGGCTATATTTTCAAGCCTACCAAGTGACGAACTATTAGTAGAAAATGTTTTCAGTGGGTCGTTTTGACCAAGGAATCCATTCATTTTTCCCCCCTAAAATGAATAATCATTATAGCAATTCAAAAAAAATTATAAGACTTTTAACATAATAAAAAAAAACTATAACTTTTTTTAAAAAAGGTGTTGACGAAGATAAAATTGAGGAGTAAATTTATCTTTACCAACTTGAACTGACCAGCAACCAACTGCAGACGGAAACTGGGGGGAACAAGAAGGAAGAAGCCGAGGGGCGAAAGCGTTACTAAGAGTCGATGATAAAAAATAGCTTAGTAACCCACCAAGGAAATAAAG
>JALRBL010000024.1 GCA_023257795.1 Gammaproteobacteria bacterium | reverse complement strand
ACCAAACGAGAAATGGCTGATCAAATCCTAGATTCTATGGATATCGAGCGTGAACGTGGTATTACCATCAAAGCGCAGGCAGTAACACTCGAGTACAAAGAAAACGGCATTACGTATCAGTTAAACTTCATAGATACTCCTGGCCATGTTGACTTTACCTATGAGGTATCAAGATCTTTGTATGCTTGCGAAGGAGCTTTATTAGTTGTTGATGGGTCTCAGGGCGTAGAAGCTCAGACCCTGGCAAATTGTTACACAGCCGTTGATCATGGTTTGGAAGTTATTCCAGTAATTAACAAAATTGACTTGCCTCAGTCAGATCCAGAGCGTGTAAAAAAAGAAATTGAAGATATGATCGGATTAGACGCCTCTAATGCTCCCTTAGTGAGTGCAAAGACGGGTCAAGGCATTCCAGAGCTCTTATCTGCAATTGTAAGTCTTATTCCTCCGCCAAGTGAAAATAAAGATAACGAACTAAGGGCGCTCATCATTGATTCTTGGTTTGATGCTTATCTTGGGGTGATTTCCTTATTAAAAATTACCCAAGGATCTATTCAAACCGGTGAAAAATTTAAAGTTTACTCCACTGGCACGCTGCATAATGTTGATGAAATAGGGATATTTACTCCGAAGCAGAAGAAAATGTCAGCACTTCAAACAGGACAAGTAGGTTATTTGGTCGCTGGGATCAAAGAGATAAAAGGTGCGCCTGTTGGAGATACGATCATCTCTGCCAAAGATAATAAAACTAAGCCATTACCAGGCTTTAAGCGGGTTATGCCTAAGGTATTTGCAAGTTTATTTACTGTTAATTCAGATGAGTATGAAAAATTCAGAGATGCGCTATCTAAACTTGTGCTCAATGACTCTTCATTGGTGTATGAGCCTGAAACCTCAGATGCACTTGGCTTTGGTTTCAGATGTGGATTTTTAGGGACCTTGCATATGGAGGTTATAAGGGAGCGTCTAGAAAGGGAATATGACCTTGAATTAATCTCAACTGCCCCATCAGTGCAGTATGAAATAGTGAAAACTAATGGAGCAATCATTCGATGCGAGAGCCCATCTCAACTTCCTCTGCCAAATGAAATTGACAAAATAAAAGAGCCTTACGCTCAGACTAATATTCTTACTCCCAAAGAATATGTAGGAAACGTGATCACACTTTGCACAGCAAAAAGAGGCATACAAAAGGAGATGACTTATTTTGCTAATCAGGTATCAATTGTATTTGAGATGCCTCTTGCTGAAATCATTGTAGATTTTTTCGATCAGTTAAAGTCTCAAACCAAAGGATTTGCCTCAGTTGAATATAATCTGTTAGATTTTAGACCCTCTGATCTGATCAAGTTAGATGTCCTGATTAACAATACTAGAGTGGATGCTTTGTCTATGATTATTCATAAAAGTTTCTCAATGAGCAGGGGTCGGGTGGTTGCGCAAAATTTACAAAAGCTTATACCTAGGCAAATGTTTGATGTCCCCATTCAGGTCGCCTTAGGATCAAAGATTATTTCAAGAGAGACGGTTAAGGCTCTTAGAAAGAATGTCACGGCAAAATGTTATGGCGGCGATATTACAAGAAAGAAGAAGTTGCTTGAAAAGCAAAAAGAAGGCAAAAAGAAAATGAAACAGCTTGGCAAAGTTTCTATTCCGCAGGAGGCATTTATGAATTACTTTAATACCGGAGTGTCCTAATGAATGCAGATATAGCAATCTTTATTTCTATTGCTTTGCTAATTTTTACGGTTATTGCTTGGATAAAATTTGTGGTTACGAATGAGTTAAACGAATCCAAGAGCACCATACTCTCAACTCTAGGATTCGTTTCTGTTGGAGTTGCAGTTTGGAATATCTTTGTATCTTCAGGAGATTTAACCATCCTTTTAATTGTTGGTACGGTATTGAGTCTGATGGTGTACCTTGTGGGAATTTACTATTCAAATTCAGAAATCAGTACTCAAGGCAAAGGTTATTTTTGGCCATTACTTGCAATCTTTGTAGTGCGGACTTTCTTGTTTGAACCATATCAAATTCCTTCTGGATCAATGATGCCTGGTTTAAAGGAGGGTGACTTTATCTTGGTAAATAAGTACGCCTATGGACTTAAAATTAACAGAACAGATTTACCATTTTCTGGAAATCAGGATCCTGATTACGGTGATGTTGTCGTATTCCTTGAGCCAAATACTAAAATTCCTTTTATTAAACGATTGATAGCAAAACCAGGTGACAGGGTTGCTTATAGAAATAAAGTTATTTATTTAAACGGCGTTCCTCTCTCGCAAGAATTAATTTCAAAAGACCAGCAAGAATACTTACTTAAAGAATTTTTTGAAGAAAACTCCAGAATTATCAGGATTACTCAGCCTCAACGTAATGATTCAATGAGTGAAATAACAGTCCCAGAGGGAAATTACTTTGTGATGGGTGATAATCGAGACAATTCCAACGACTCAAGATTTTGGGGTTTTGTTCCAAGATCTCATTTTTTTGGAAAGGGATCCTTGATTTGGATGACTTGGGAGTGTTGGCTATGCGTTCCTTCATTTTCACGGGCGGGATATATTGAATGATGAGTGATGCTTTAGTTATACTCAAAGGACTAGAGCAATACCAGCTATCCTTAACTCACGTTAGCCATTCAAAAGAACTGAATAATGAACGTTTGGAGTATCTTGGGGATGCGGTATTGCAACTTCTTATTTCTGAAGAGATATATACCAGATTCCCAAATCTTGATGAAGGAAAAATGACCCTAGCCAGAGCAGCTTTGGTAAACGGCACAAATCTTGCTGATATCTTTCTTGCGCTTGGAATCTCAAATGAAGTTTTGTTATCCAAAGGCACCGCTAATCTTCCTAAAGAACGAAAGCTTTCTATTTACGCTGGCGTCATGGAGGCTTTGATTGGTGCACATTACACACAACATGGTTTGCAGAAAACTCAGCAATTAGTCCAGTTAATTTTTAAATTTGATGAGCTTGATTGGTCAAAAATCATTGAGAAAGATAACAAAACTAAGTTGCAGGAATATTTGCAACAGTCAGATATGGAATTGCCTGATTTTGAATATGATTTTGATTCTGTATCTGAGCACTACAATGTTTCCGCATTCTTTTTGGGGAAAAACTACTTAGCAAAAGCAAAACTTAAAAAAGATGCAGAGCAAAATATTTGTTTGCAACTTTTAGAGGAAGTGATGAGTGCCAGTCAATAAGCACAACGCGGGATACGTTGCAGTCATCGGGAAGCCAAATGTTGGTAAATCTACGCTATTAAATGCAATTTTGGGAACCAAGACTTTTATTACTTCAAGAAAAGCTCAGACAACAAGAAATAATATCTTAGCTATTAAAAACCTTCCGAACGGCCAAATTGTATTTCTCGATACACCTGGCATTCACAGCAGAAACAAGAAAGCATTGAATAAGGTTTTAAATAAATCCGCATTGAGCATTATTGCTGACACAGATTTGGTAGTGTTTCTATGTCAACCTTCAATCAATGCTAACGATTTAATGGTAATTAATGCCATTAAAGAAGCCCAGGTTCCATCGATATGCGTAATCAACAAAATGGATCAGCTAAAAAATAAAAACAGCTTATTGCCCTTAATAAAAAAAATAGCTGAATTGCATGATTTTATTGCAATCACGTCAACATCTGCAGTCAAGAAAAGTGGCATTGATGAATTGATAAACTTGATTCTTAATCAGCTCCCAGTTCAAGATGCTTTGTATCAAGATGACATCACATACTCGTCTAAAGAGCAGCTTTTTCAGGTAGATGAAATTATTAGAGAAAAATTAATTCGTCAGCTTGGCGCTGAGGTGCCTTATGAATTATACGTAGAATCTATATTTACTGAAGAAACCAATAAGCTCATCACGATCTATTCCACGATCCATGTTAATAAACCTACCCAAAAATCAATTGTGGTTGGAAACAAGGGTGAAATGTTGAAGAAAATTGGTACATTAGCCCGAAGAGATCTCGAATCTTTTTTTGCAAAAAAAGTTATGTTAAAACTTTGGGTTAAAAGCAAAGCAAACTGGAGCAACGATCAGAAATTTATCAACAGTCTTGGTATTGGTAGTATAAAAAATGCGAAATGAATGGCTCGAGGGCTACATTTTGCATACCAAGGACTTTGGTGAGACATCATTAATTTCAGAACTTTTTAGCAAAGAACTAGGTAAGGTATCTCTGATTGCCAAAGGGGCAAAAAAACCTAAATCTAAATTTTTTGGCATGCTCCAGACATCCAACAAAGTTAGGGTTTGCTTAAGCGGTCGCTCCGATTTGAAAACCTTAATTGAAGCGGAGCTTCTTTCCAGCCTAAGTTCAACGGAGCTCTCAAGTAGCGCATACAGTTATCTATACGTGAATGAGCTCATTGCAAACGTCATACCCAAAGATACCCATGCCGAGGACATATTCAATCTTTATGACAAGCTTATGATTCATGCTAAGAATTCTCAGTTAGATGAAATTTCTTTGAGATCTTTTGAAATGGAGTTATTGGAGTTACTGGGCTTTGGTATTCATTTTTCTCCCGATACAATTGCAAACAAGGATCAAAGCTATCATTATCAGTTTGCAAAAGGATTTGTAATTTTAGATGATACAGAGGGATTTAGTTACGATGAAATGGTTGCCCTTGAAGAGGGTAAATTTCATTTGGCATCTAAAGTTAAACTCAAGAAACTAACCAAATATGTCATTGGATACTGTATTGAAGGTAAAGAAATTCATAGCAGAAGAATTTTTAGGAAGTTGAATTCATGATATACGGAATTGGAGTAGATACAGTTGAAATTCATAGAATCAACGCAATGCAAAATCAGGAGGCATTTGCTGAAAAAATATTATCTTCAGAAGAATTAAAATTACTCAAAACTAAAAATTCTGCACAAGTAGCATCGTTTCTTGCAAAGCAGTTTGCAGCAAAAGAGGCTGTGGTTAAGGCGCTTGGAAAAGGTTTTCAGGAAAATATGTTTCCTCGGGATATTAGCGTTCTAAGATCACAAGACGGCGGTCCTAAGTTGGTTTTTTCTGACAATCTTCAGAAACGCCTAAATGACTTGGGCATAGTTTCATGGCATGTTAGTCTAGCTGATGAAAGGACACATGCTATAGCGATGGTAGTGTTTGAGACATGATGAAGAAAATTATACTTTTAGGACCTCCTGGAGCTGGTAAGGGCACTCAGGCAGATCTCATTTGCGAAAGATTATCTATCCCTAAAATTAGTACAGGGGATATGCTGCGCTCTGCAATTTCTTTAGGTAGTGAGCTAGGCATTCGTGTTAAATCTATTATGGATTCAGGCGGACTTGTTTCTGACGATATTATTTTGGAGCTAGTCTTAGAAAGGTTAACTCAACCTGACGTACAAAAAGGCTTTCTTTTTGACGGAGTTCCCAGAACCATAGGTCAAGCAAGCTTATTTAACGAGCATCGTATAGCTTTTACTGATGTGTGCGAAATTCAAGTGCCGGATGAGGCCATAGTAGAGCGTATGTCCGGCAGAAGAGTGCATCCAGCTTCGGGAAGAAATTATCACATCGCATTTAATCCTCCTTTGCAGCCTGATATCGATGATATTAGCGGAGAACCTCTCATCCAAAGACCCGATGATCGTCCTGAAACCGTCCTCAAACGTCTAGAGGTTTATCATGCTGAAACCAGACCATTGGTTGATTTTTATCAAAGTTCTCAAATTAAAGATCTCAATTATTTTAGGGTAGATGGCACACAAGCAGTTGAAGCGGTCTTTAGAGATATTCAAGCCAATCTCTAAATGAAAATTCTTGGCATTGACCTAGCTGCTAATTATTCATCCATTGCTCTTCAAGAGGATGACGAAATAAATTGCTTTACCCAAATGCATAACGTGCGTGAAAGACCCTCTTGGGACGATTTATTTGCTGGTATAGGCCTCGCTGTTCCAAACGACTTTAGCTCTCTCGATGCCATAGCTTTTGCGAATGGTCCGGGTTCCTACACTGCCCTTAGAAACGTTTCCACTTTTTTAAAGCCCATCGCTTTTGTACACAAACTCCCATTGATTCCTATTTCATCTTTAAAAGCATTTGCTATGGCAAGCTATGACTTCATGGAAGATCCATCTAAGAATCTTTTCATAGCTGTGGATGCTCAAAAGGGTAGTTATTATTTTGCAGGCTACACTTTTCAGGACGGCATTCCAACTTCTATCGAAGGAGAGCAGGTATTAGATCAGGCAAGCCTAATCACCAAATTAAATGGCGGTTATTATGCTGGAACGCCTTGGAAAGAGTTTGCTAGCAAAATAGAACTGCTTTCTCATGCAACCCCAAATGCTAGCAGCGTATGCAAACTTGCGAGTTTGGTGGATTTTAAGAACAACGTTTTTGATCCTGCTGATGCCAATCCTATATACCTTGAGCCTTTAACTTTTAAAAAAATCAATGAGTGAGATACTGCTAGCATTCCTCCTCGCCCTTATTCAAGGTATAACTGAATTTTTACCAGTTTCAAGCTCAGCGCATTTGGTGTTGCCTAATCTACTTTTTGGAACAAAAGACTTAGGATTGGTGTTTGATATCGCTACCCATGCAGGCACCTTGTTAGCGGTAATGTATTTTTTTAAAGAGGAGATAAAAAAAATTCTCCTAGCCTGGCTTAGAGTACCAAATGCGCAAGATGAGAACTATTATCTTGGATTATTGTTGCTAGTAGCTACGCTGCCCATTATTGTGATTGGTTTGCTTTTTGGAGATCTTGTTGCTGCAAGAAACATAAGCATTGAACAAATTGCCTGGTTTAATTTAATTTTTGCCCTGGTTTTATTTGTAGCCTATCGTTTTAGCTCAAAAACTAAAGGTATTTTTGACATAACCATTTGGCATGCTTTACTTATTGGTATATTGCAGGCATTTGCAGTTTTACCTGGTGCCTCAAGATCGGGTATGGCAATTACTGGAGCCCTTTTTATTGGAATGAATCTAATTGCTTCTGCTAGATTTGCGTTCTTGCTGGCAATTCCCACCATTCTTGGTTCGGTTGTGTTTTTAATCATGGAGATGATAGAGGGTGCACAGAATTTTAATTTATCAATATTATTTATAGGTTTTGGTATTTCTGCTCTTATAGCATTTTATACAATGCAGTTTTTTTTAAGACTGGTAGAAAAAATTGGCATGCTTCCTTTTGTTGCCTATCGAATGATATTGGGAGTTTGTTTACTTTTGTTGGTGTGATTTGACAATAGATCTTATCTCATCAGAAGGAGAAGAATTTTTAAGTTTTGTTCAACAATCGCTTGATTGCAGATTGGTGCAAACAACAAATGCTGCCTCTTATCTTTCCCTCAAAGAAAACGCATTATCTTTTCATTCACAAAATTTTAAGAATCCATTGATCTTTGATCCAACCAAGGGTCAGCTAGGTTATCGTCTAAAACGATCTGAGCAAGAAGGCTTATTAAAAAAAGCTTTGGGTAATGTTAAACCTGGATCGGTTATTCTTGATGCTACTGCTGGCTTAATGAAAGATAGTTTAATTTTCGATAGTCTTGGCTATAGAGTGATTGCCATTGAGCAAAGTAAGATTCTGGGAACAATTTTAAGCGTTAGTCAAAAAGCCAATGCTGAGCTATCCAAAATAGAGATCAGAATAGGCCAATCAGAGAACATGCTTTCGCAGCTTCATTTCGACGTTATCTACTTCGATCCCATGTTTGAGAAGGTAGGTACTGCCTTGCGTGAGCGAAATCTTAGGTTGATAAAAGAAATTTTAGCAATGGAAAACATTCATCAGGATAACCAAGTAACTTTTGAAAAGCTTTATCGGAGCAGCTATCAGAAGCTTATTGTAAAAAGACCCATTAAATCCAAGCCTTTCTCAGAAAATTTTAATTATCAAATTAAGGGCAGGTCTGTCAGGTACGATGTCTATGTATAAGCCTGGTGCCCCATATCTGAGTCGAACAGATACTCCCGAAGGAACGCGATTTTGAGTCGCGCGCGTCTACCAATTC
>JALRBL010000001.1 GCA_023257795.1 Gammaproteobacteria bacterium | reverse complement strand
TCAATGTTACTCAGGGTTAGAAGAAAGTTTACTATTGATTAAAAAATGATCAACTGTTTAAAGAATAATCTTTGAAATATTTTCATTGGAGATTCCAACATAACTGAGCCTATTTTCTTTTTTTTTGATATGCATTATTGAGGCATACCCAGGTTGGATAGATACAAATCGCTTTGGGTTATTTAACTCATTGAAAATTGCATTAATAACCATGAAATGAGAAAAGATGATTGTATCTTTATCAATCATACTAAGTTCTAGCATAACTTGTTCCTTCCAGCGCTGAAGGTAATTTGGAAGTTTTGAGGAATGTAGTTTTGCAATCCCTCTTAACCACTGTAATTTCTTTTTAGCTCGATGACTTGGTATCTCATTAAAGCTTTCTAAAATTCGTATAGGTTTATTTAAAAGCTTTCCCAGTGGCTTGGCTGTTTCAACAGCACGTTTGCGAGGACTTGAAAGAATTTGTAATGACTTTGAATTAAATTTTGCTAGCCCGGATGCGCAAATATAGGCTTGGGATTTTCCTTCTAAACTCAATCCAGGATCTTGGTGACCTCCCCAATCAGTTGAAGCCTCTCCATGTCTGACTATGTAAATATTAATATCTTTCACGTAATATCTAATATTGCATGATTAAAATGAGAGTTCCAAGATTTTATTTAAACCCTATCCAAAGTTCAGAAGATTTGATTATTGATGATGCTCAAAGGGTGCATCATATTTCTAAAGTTTTAAGAATGAATGCTGGTTCTAAAATTGAGTTATTTGATGGATTGGGTGTTGGTGTTCAAGCAACCATTACCACTGTTAAAAGGAACAAAATTGAATGCCAAGTGAATTCGATCGAGAAACACTCTAAAGAAATGGGAAGGTGTATTTCTGCAATAGTGCCAGTCATAAAAAAAGATGCATTTGCATTTATGGTTCAAAAGCTTACTGAAATAGGAGTAGCGAATATTCTTATCTATAGAGCAGAATTAGAAGATCAATCTGTTACAAAAAAGAAGAACTTTTCTTGGTTGGATTATGCTATAGAGATTGCATGCTTGGCCTGTGAGCAATCAGGGAATAATTTTTTACCCATTTGCACTTTAACATCGAGCTTACCAAAGGCTCTGACAGATTTTCACAAGCAATTCGATAAAGCTGGCTTGGTTTGCTTGGATACAAATAATAATTTACCGATTTATGAAATTATTGAACAATTAAACAATAACGTAGCAGTTATTTCGGGACCAGAGTCAGGATTATCAGATAATGAGTTAGCAATTTTGAAAAAAAGTGGCGCATTATCCTGTTCACTGGGGAAAAATATTTTAAGAGCAGAAACTGCACCAATTGTTGCCGCTTTTAGTTTAATGAGATAATTGCCGTATGTTTCTTTTCATTACGGATAACCCTTTAGGACTGAAAACCTACAAAGACACATCAGTATTCATGATGGAGGAATTGCTTGCCGCAGGAAATGAAATTTTTTGTTGCCAGCCTAGTGATCTTTCAATCAAACAGCATGAATTTATTGCACAAGCCTTTCCTGTCGTAAGGGCCTGCCAAGAGCAATTATTGCTTGGTGAACCTCAAGATATTTTTTGCAAAAATGCAACGGCAATTTTTATGCGTAAGGATCCACCAATTGATGCAGCTTATCTTAATTGTTTGTACATGTTAAATATGATGAAGAGCGCTGGTATCAGAGTTATCAATGATCCACAATCATTGCTTTGTTTTAATGAGAAGTTTTTAGCATTCGAATTCAAACAATATATGCCTCCAACAATCGTAACCTCAGCTATCGATGATCTATATGTATTCCAAAAAAAACATCCAGTTACAGTTCTTAAACCTCTTAATGCCATGGGGGGAGAGTCAATCTATAAATTTGATAGTGTTGGCAACCAAGAAAAGGAAATATTTTCACAAGTACTAAAAAATCATGGAGGATTGGTAATGCTGCAAGAATTTTTACCAGCAATCTATGATGGCGACTATAGAATTTTAATCATTCATGGAAAACCTTTTCCTAAAACTATTGCAAGAATTCCCAAAGAAGGAAGCTTTAAAGGAAATCTCGCAGCTGGAGGAAGCGCTATAGGCAAAGATTTAACTGCTGTCCAGGAAGAGATAGGCAATCAGATAGGACGCTTTTTAATGCAACACAATATTATTTTTTGCGGAATGGATATGATTGGAAACCATTTGACCGAGGTTAATATTACCAGTCCAACTGGAGCAAGAGAAATTCATGCATTTAGTGGCGAGAACCCTATAAAAAAATTAATGGAGAATTTGTAGGGCGTGATAGAGGAGTTTGTATATCAACCTAAAAATAAGGTTTGGGTTTCCATCAGATCAACCATCTTATCTTTAGGTTTGCATGGGGTACTGATTTTTGGCACTGCTTTTTTAGCTTTTGAATTTTACCAAGATCTCAAGCAATCACCTGTAATAAATATCAAACTTGCCAACAATGATTTTGATTCAATTGGCAAATCTTCAACTTCTTCAGAGCAAGAGAGCTCAGAGAAAGCAAATATCGATTCATTAAGTGATGCCAATGATTCCAAAGCATTTGCTCTGAGACGATTGAATGAAGACTCAGAATTATCAAATCCTGAGGCTATTTATTTAAACGCGTGGCAAAGGCAAGTAGAGAGCAGGGGGTATTTTGCTCTACAAAAATCAAAACTCAACGAAGCTTTCACTGTTCGGATAAAAGTTATCATCGATGCAGCTGGCCTGATTCAATCCAGTGAACTGATACGCTCCTCAGGAGATCCTGCAAAAGATCAAATGGCGCTAGCAATTCTCTATCAAGCAGCTCCTTTTCCAGCTTTTCCTCCATCGATGCAGGAAAGCTATCAAAGGCTTGAGATTATAAGGGATTGGAATTTTCAGGAATAGCATGCAAGTTGTAGCTTTTGATTTCGGGACTGCTAAAGTAGGCGTGGCTGTTGGCAATACTGAAACAAGAACTTCATCCCCTATCAGCACTATAAAGTATAAATCTCATAAGCATCTTTGGGATTTATTACAACCTATTATTACAGAATGGGAACCTAAGTTAATAGTTGTTGGCTTCCCCTTGCATATGGATGGTGAAGAAAGTACTCTCTCGAATCTTGTTAAGACTTTTGCAACCAAAGTGGAGAAGCAATTTGCCATAAAAGTATTGCTTGTTGATGAGAGATTATCTTCCAGAGAGGCAAGATCTTTAACAGCCAATTTAGAAGAAATAGATCAAATAGCTGCAAAAATTATTTTAGATACATGGATCAATAACAGTGAGCATTCCTAGTGGATTTATAGATCAAGTCATTGATCAATCGAACATTGTTGATGTTATTGGTAAAAGACTACCGTTAAATAAAAAAGGTTCTAATTACTGGTGCAAATGCCCTTTCCATGATGACAACAATCCCTCAATGGCAGTGAATGAAGATAAGCAGTTTTTTTATTGTTTTGTATGCCAAGAATCTGGGAATGTGATCCACTTTTTAAGGAAGTATGATGGCATGGACTTTACCGATGCAGTTGAATCACTTGCAAGCCTTGTTGGTCTCCAAGTTCCCTATGAACGACAGCAGCATGGTGCAGCTAAGCAAAGTCTTCCTCCTCTAAAGCAAGCTACTGAGCATTTTGCTTCTAATCTCTTCTCTGCAAGAGGCAAGCAAGCTAGAGACTATTTAAAAGCAAGGGGTATTACTGAAAAAACTGTTCGATATTTTCATCTGGGATATGCCATTGATGCCTGGGATAATTTGCTGAAGGTTTTGTCGCGGGACCATGATTCTACAGTTATTGAAAAAACAGGTTTGATCATTACAAATCAAGACAAAACTTATGATCGCTTTAGAGGTCGTGTCATGTTTCCAATCAGAAATCTTAAAGGAGACATCATAGCTTTTGGTGGCAGGATTATTAGTGAAGGAGAGCCCAAATATCTCAATTCTCCCGAGACAGAAGTATTTCACAAATCAAATGAATTGTATGGGTTGTTTGAAGCCAAAGATTCTAACAAGCATCTGAATTCATTGATTGTTGTCGAGGGATACATGGATGTAATTTCACTCCATCAGCATGGCATCACGAATGCGGTTGCTACCTTGGGCACAGCGATAACCAATCAACATCTCGCTAAACTCATGCGTTTTGCAAGCAATATTGTTTTTGCCTTTGATGGAGATGAAGCAGGTCAGAAAGCTGCCTGGAAAGCATTAGAAAATGCCTTACCAATATTACGAGACGATACTGAAATAACGTTTATATTTTTTGAGGAAGGAGAAGACCCTGATTCGTTTATTTCGTCAAAAGGTGTCACTGCTTTTAAGAAGAAGGTAGGAGAGGCAATGCCTCTTTCGGATCATTTTTTTGAGAAAGTTAAGAGCTTTAATCTTGAAAGACTTGAAGGGAGGTCCAAAGCAATTGCATTTGCTAAACCTTTAATAGATGGTATTCATAATGAAGTTATACGTTCAGTATATTTGAATGAACTATCAAAAATATGCGATGTTACGCTTGCTCAGCTCCCAAAAACGGTCGAAAAGCAATATAAGCCGCAGACCAATCAACAAACAAAAATAACGCAATCCGACATTAGATTAAGGTCGATGACGAATATTTTCACAGCCTTAATTAATTTCCCCGATCTAGCAGATCCAGATATGTTTCAACCACTCGCTGCTGATGATAAGTTTTTATTTTTGTTTGATATCTTAAATCTATACAAATCCTCTCCGGACATAAAACCTTCTAGGGTTATAGAAGGCATTGGATCAGAGAAAGTAAGAGATTTATTTAGTCAAGCTGCTATTAACGATCTCAAAATCAACAAAGAGGATGCTAAAAAATTAATTGCAGATTGCGTGAAGGTCTTAGCAAAAAATCAAAAAGATAGAGAGGAAATCTTAAAACAGCAGTATAATAGTCGGTCGATCTCAGCAGAAGGAAGAAGAGAGCTTCAAAAAATCATACTTACAAAAGATGGTTTAAGTACAGAAGACCAAGATTGGTTGCAAAAGCTGAGCGCTAAAAATAACTAAAACAACAATTAATTCTTAAAGGTAACTGTTAATGAAGAAAGAAGGCTCAAAGATAGCAGAACTTATCGATAAAGGTAGAGAACAAGGCTACCTTACCTATGCTGATGTAAACGATCATTTGCCAGAAGATATATCTGATCCAGATCAGGTAGATGAAATTATTGGGATGATTAATGATCTAGGGTTGCAGGTATATGAAACTGCTCCCGATGCTGATTCACTTATGCTTTCAGAAGCATCTGAAGATGATGATGATATTGCTCTAGAACAAGCTGCTGAGGCTCTTGCAGCAGTTGAAAGCGAAAAAGGCAGAACCACCGATCCCGTGAGAATGTACATGCGGGAGATGGGAACTGTTGATTTGCTTACCAGAGATGGTGAAATAGAAATCGCTAAAAGAATCGAAGAAGGCATGCGTGATTTGCTCAATGCTTCTGTTCAATATCCAGGCATCGTAGATTATGTCCAAAACTTTTACGAAGCGGTTCAAAGAGGCGATAAGCGAATGAACGAGCTATTAACAGGCTTCTTAGAAGAAATGGAAGATGTTCCTTCAGCCGGGCCAGGTAGCGTTCAAGAAAGTGCTCCTGAAAAAAGCGATGATGATGAGGAAGAGGACACTGGTCCTGATCTTAACGAAGTCAAAAAAAGGTTTGCTAGCTTAAAAAGACAATTCAACAAAACTCAAAAGATTTTGGATACAAAGGGTCGTCACGCCAAGGAAACCAAAGAGCAATTTGCAAAACTGGGACTTATATTCCAGTTCTTGAAATTCTCTCCTAAGATGTTTGAGGATTTATCCTTTATTGCCAGAAAAGATCTTGCAGAAATAAGATTTTATGAGAAACGTATTCAACTTCTCTTAGTCAAGAATGCAAGAATACCAAGAGCAGATTTTATTGAAGCCTATCAAGATAATATTACTAAGCTCAAGTGGATTGATTCTTTGATGACGGTTAAGAAATACTCTAAAAAACTTTTAGAAGCCGTAAAAGATGATGTGATTATCCAGCAAAAGTCCATCAGGACCCTTGAAAATAGAGTGGGCTTAAGCGTTAAAGAAATTAAAGACATTAATCGTGCCATGTCCATTGGTGAAACCAAAATGCGCAGAGCTAAAAAAGATATGGTGGAAGCAAATTTACGATTGGTTATTTCTATTGCAAAGAAATATACCAACCGTGGCCTGCAGTTTTTAGACCTCATCCAAGAAGGTAATATTGGACTTATGAAGGCCGTTGATAAGTTTGAATATCGAAGAGGTTATAAGTTTTCAACCTATGCCACTTGGTGGATTAGGCAGGCTATAACTAGATCTATTGCTGATCAGGCAAGAACTATTAGGATCCCGGTGCATATGATAGAGACTATTAATAAGCTCAATAGGGTATCTAGACAAATGATGCAAGATATTGGTAGAGAGCCAACTCCTGAAGAGTTAAGCAAAGAACTCGATATGCCTGAAGACAAAGTGCGCAAAGTTCTTAAGATTGCCAAAGAACCAATTTCTATGGAAACCCCAATTGGAGATGATGAAGATTCTAATCTTGGGGACTTCATAGAGGATACTGTCATCACATCGCCTTTAGACGATGCTACAACTGAGAGCTTGCAACTTGCGACCGATGAAGTGCTATCAAGTCTGACGGCTCGAGAAGCAAAAGTTCTTAGAATGAGATTTGGTATTGGAATGAATACTGACCATACACTAGAGGAAGTAGGCAAACAATTTGATGTTACTCGAGAAAGAATTCGTCAGATAGAAGCGAAAGCCCTTAGAAAGCTTAGACATCCATCGAGATCTAGTCATATGAAAAGCTTTCTTGACGATTAGTCAGGCATGATCAAATTTAATAATATTTCATCCGAAGAACCTTATCTTATCTTCCAGGATTGGTACCAGGCTGCTGTTAATGCTGGACAGCTTAGGGTTCAGGCAATTGCTATCAGCTCTTACAATCCAAAAACAGAACTAGTAGATTCACGGTTTGTAAATCTAAAATATATTGAGCATGATCGTTGGGTTTTCTTTAGTAATTACAATGGTCCTAAGGCGAAAGCTTTTGAGACCAATAAAACAATTTCAGCCTTATTTTATTGGAATGCAACAGATGCTCAAATCAGAATGCGAGCACATATTGAAAAATTACCTGCACAGGAATCCGATGCTTATTTCAAGGCTAGGGATCCAGAAAAGAATGCGCTTGCTATTTCTTCAGCACAATCGCAAGAAATTAAATCCTACGAAGAAGTAGTTAAGAATTATCAGGCTGTGCTTGAAAAAGGCGATACCTCAGTGAGACCGGAATATTGGGGCGGCTTTCAGTTTACTCCTTATTACATTGAATTTTGGAGCGGTGATAGAAATCGGCTCAATAAAAGACAAGTATTTACAAAAAAGCAGGGCAGTTGGAAGTCTAAATTTCTTCAGCCCTAAACTATCCAAAGAAATAAAAATTCTTTAAGATACACAAGCTTTTAGGGCCTGTAGCTCAGTGGTTAGAGCAGTGGACTCATAATCCATTGGTCGTAGGTTCAAATCCTACCGGGCCCACCATTTTCAAGGGCTTCCAAGGTTTTACTGTTCTCAGAAAGTGAGAACAGGTGAGAACAGGTAGCTCTCTGTTCTTAAAGTATATAATTTACTGTTCTTAAAATAACTCACTGAGTCAACAATTTATTTTTAATTAAAAGATATTTTTGTAAAGATCTGAAACTTAAATAGGAGATACTTAAAGCAATAATCATGGACCATATTCCATGTGAAAAGAAATGAGCCCCTCTAAGTTGCTGTGTAATATCAAGGACTAGTCCAATAACAAGTATCAAGGCAAGCAACGGTTTTGAGTATTTCTTATAAAATAACTTTACATAAAAATAAAAACCTAAGAAAGCATATGCATTCGTAACATGCCCTCCGGGAAAACAATTTCCTAGATCTTCATCTTTAAAAAACGACCTAGTGATTCCGTAGTATTCATATTGTCCTCCAAAATCTGCTATTGACCATGGGCAACTAACATTAGAAATTGCTTTGAGGATTCCAATCACTATTGCAATAAGCAATACATTTATGAAAGCCAGTAAAAGAAATTTATCTTGAGTAGAATTTTTGCCTTTAATATAGAAAAAGAATAGCCAACCTGCTAGATAGAGCAAAACTATAATATTTTTGATTTGCTCATGCAGAATTTCTTTGGCCCAAAAATTATTGCGCAAACTCCATTCCCCGCCTTCAAGGAGATAGAGTTTTTTTGCCAGGAAATAATCTAATCCAATAAATTCTATGAAGAGTGCGCATCCAATTAGGACTGCAATCAGTCTTATTTCACCCCTAAAAGTATTGATATTCAATTTCTGAACATTGATTGGAAATCAGAACAAATTTCACTGTCTACTTCAAATAATTCCAAGAGGGAGCAGGCTAAATTATTGTGAGATAGCTCTTCATCTTTCATCTTCATTACTTCGTATTGGGGTATGTCACTACCCTGAGGAGCCCAAGTAAGTGCAGCCACTTTTTTTTGATTTTCAGGTGCAAATCGATAGGGATATCCATGTAGATACATTCCATCTTCACCCAAAGACTCACCATGATCACTGATGTATAAAAATCTTGCATCCCTCTCTGGGAATTTTTTTAAAAAATCTATAGCTAAAGAATTTAGGTAGTCTTGATAAACAATTGTATTGTCATAGGCATTACTGATTTCTTCAACTGAGCAACTCTGAAGGTCGTTTGTCTTACACTCCGGAAAGAATTTTTTATATGTCTCAGGAACCCTAGCAGCATACTGAGGCCCATGACTACCCATAGCATGTAAAACAATTAAGATATCTTGATTGGGATGATTTTTAACGACGGTCTCTAAACCGTCTAACATACCAATATCTCTGCACTCAATATCACAATTAGGATTGATATCAGCATTGCGATAATTTAGATAAGGAATTCTATCTGCGACGCCTTTTGAAGATGAATTATTATCTCTCCACTCAACGTAGACACCTTGTTTATGAAGTGTATCTAAAACATTCTCTCTAAGGTAAATATCATCTTTTTTCCAATCCTTTCTGTTTGTGTAACTGAATAAGCATGGCACCGATACAGCCGTTGAAGTTCCGCAACTCCAGAAGTTTGTGTAGGAAATAATGTTTTTTATATTTGATGTATATGGATTTGTATTCTTTTCGTAGCCATTTAGAGACATGCGATCTGATCTTGCAGTCTCACCCACAATCAAGATAACCAATTCATAGTCACTATCTTCGTATGAGATTTTTGCATAAGGTGCGGGGTCAATAATTTCTAATTCTCTTTTATCAGATGTTAAATTCTCATGAAGTAAATTTATAGTTGAATAAATTGGGGTAATTGGATTGGTGTAATACCTAATTTCTTTATGTTCCCTAAAAAAAGATGCAAAGGCAGCGCTGTTTAAAAAAATTACTCCTACCATCACCAATGGCAAGCAGACA
>JALRBL010000094.1 GCA_023257795.1 Gammaproteobacteria bacterium | reverse complement strand
GTATTTGATAATCATCCAGCGTAGCTCCAGAAACTGCATTTACAGTCTGAGCGATGTCTTGAACGTTTTCTTCTTTCTTGTTGGCAGTAACCACAACCTCCTCTAAAACCAATTTAGATTCTTGAGAATGAATTGTAGGCGTTACTAAACCTGCAAAAATGAAAATAGTTGATAAAAATAGTCTATTCATGGATCCCCCCATTAGATTTTCTTTACAAAATATACCCTTTTTTAAGGAAAATTAAAACTTTTAAAAAATTTTTGATAACAAGTCTTTGATTGACAAAAGCAACATCTTCCTGATTACTTTATTGTCATATTGATGAAAACTTTTAAGCACAAACCACTTTGAAGGCGAAAATTCAAAAATAACATTCTCTCTCTTTATTGAATTAATGGTTCTCAGCTCAGGTAGATGAGTCAAAATAAAACTGCTAACCAAGCCCAAGAATTCCTTGTGGTTATGAGTTAATCGTTCTGAAAGATGCATTCTGCTGATTGTTACTCTTATGATATTTTCATTGGCTTCATATCCATTAATAAAAGAATGTAAAAGCCTTTCTGCTCTTTCATTTAATGAGCTTTGATTGAGGTGCACTAATTCATTATTACCTCTAAATTTTTGCATCATTATGTTATGAATTCTTAAATAAAGGTCATCCATGTCTGTATATTGGCGGAAAACAGTTCTCGTCCCTAGTCCTGCCTTTGCTGCCACTTCTTTTGCAGTTGGATTTAGATTACCGCTGTTAATTATGTCTATTGTTGCCTGCGCTATTAAATCCGAGCTTTGCGAGCTTCGTTGCTTTCTTCCATCAAGCTTTTTTATAGTGGATACTTTATTTGAAAAATTATTCATAAAAAAAATGATATCATCCATTCAGGGAATTGGCACTCATAGTGCCAAAAGTTAAGGAGTCATTATGACAAATAAGATAGTTTCTTTACTGGGTTGCAAATACCCTATCCTGCAATCACCTATGGGATGGATTGCAAGAAGCCAATTAGCGGCAGCAGTATCTAATGCAGGAGGAATTGGAATCATTGAGACTTCATCAGGAGAACTAGAAAACTGTAAAGCAGAAATCGAGAAAATGCCTACCTTAACCGATAAAATCTTTGGAGTTAATTTGCCAATTTTATTCTTAAAAGACGATTCCATGATTGAAATGGTAGCAAGCTGCGGGGTTAAGTTTGTTACAACCTCAGCAGGTGATCCAGCAAAATATATTTATAAACTTAAAGATGCTGGTATTACGGTATTTCATGCTGTTCCAAGCGTTATGGGGGCAAAAAAAGCAATCGACGCAGGAGTGGATGGTCTAGTAGTAGAAGGAACAGAGGGTGGAGGCTTTAAAAGCTCAGAAGAAGTTGGACTTCATATATTATTGCAAGCCATTCGAAAACTTACAGATATCCCTATTGTTGCAGCGGGAGGAATTGTTGATGGGATAGGCATGGCAGCAGCTATTGCATCCGGTGCAGATGGTATTCAAATGGGAACTAGGTTTGTAAGCTCTAAAGAGAGTCCTGTACATGAAAATTTTAAACAAGCCATTGTTTCAGCTAATGAAGAGGGAACATGGATTCTTAATAAAAAATCAAAACCTTGTATTAGAGCATTAAAGACAGAGTTTACTAGAAACATACACGAGGCTGGGCAGATGGATATGTCTGCTCTTGGGAACATAAAAGATCTTTATTTTGGCGGTGACATGAATGCTGCTCCAGCATTATCTGGGCAATCATGCGGGCTTATAGATAAAGTGAAAAGTGTTCAGGAAATAATTGACGAAACTATTTTGGGTTATAACTCAACTGCTAAGAAAATGCAGAGCCTATAAATTATCTATATCAAATTCTTGAGTAAAGTTTTCAACATTATTTTCAGTTGAATTAATTTGAGCTTGAATTTCTATTAAGGTTTGATTTAAGGATTTTCTATAATTTTCAAAACTTCTAAGATTCTCTTCCGTCATTGATAATCTAGTGGATATCTCATTTAGTTTTGAAGTGAGGCTCTTTACTCCAGCGGTTGCAATAGCTAATTCATTTAACTCTTTTTGAAACTTTACCAGATCTGATCTAATGGTACTGAAATTCTTTGAGATGGAATTAAATTCATTAGAGAACTTATTATTGTTTTCAGTTAATTTGATGATGCTCTCTTGCAAGGAATCAATATCTTTACGATTTCGTTTATTACTTAAATCCCAAAGCTTTCTTATTTCTTTATCAAACAATTGTAAATCAGCAGATGTTTGGGTGATAAATTCAGCATACGTTGCATCTGCTAATGAAATTTGTTCCTCTAAAAGCGCAATTCTTTCTTCTTGAATATTACTCGTTGAACCTGATGATTTGGATATCTCATTGACCCATATTGCTAAAACAAGAAGAGCCCCAAGAACGAAACTTGCAAAAATTCCAACAAAAATATTATCTCTATTGGAAGAATATTGATCTTTAGAGTTTCTAGCTGCAGAAATTTTTCTGGCCCGTAAAATTGAGCAAAACTTAACTAAAGAAGAAATTCTGACCTTGTATGTCAATAAAATTTTCCTGGGGAAAAATGCTTACGGCATCGCAGCAGCAGCTAAAATTTACTATAATAAGAGTTTAGAAGAGCTTTCAATTGCACAAATGGCCATGATCTCTGGCCTGCCTAAAGCACCTTCTCGATATAATCCGGTCGCCAATCCCAAACGCGCCCTGGAACGTCGTAACTGGATTCTGGGCCGTATGCTGCAACTGGGCTATTTAAATCAGAGCCAGTATCAGCAAGCCATTGCTGAACCGGTAAATTTAGATATGCCTGATCGGAGTACCCGTAATAAATTCCCGTATGTCGGCGAAATGGTACGTTCTGAACTGGTACAAAACTTTGGTGAACAGGCGGTAGATTCTGGTTATAAAGTCTATACTACCATTCATAGTGAACGTCAGGCCTATGCGGAACAAGCGGTACAAGAAGGCTTAGAGGCTTATGACCGTCGACATGGCTGGCGTGTTAATGTGCTTACCCCCGATCCGCAGGATTTACACAAAATACTACAGATAAAAAATCAGGCAGATTCAGTCAAATTAAACATACTAAGCTGGGATGTATTGCGCCCAGGGTTGATGCAAAGGGTCGTGAACCGACTGA
>JALRBL010000079.1 GCA_023257795.1 Gammaproteobacteria bacterium | reverse complement strand
TACCTAAGATAGCAATGATATCTTTGAGTTCACGATATCTCTGTAATACGCCTTGCACTCCTTGAGCAACGTTATAATGCTCGTCTCCAACCACCAATGGATCAAGTTGTCTAGAAGTTGAATCTAAGGGATCCACGGCTGGATAAATTCCTAGCTCGGCTATTTGACGAGAAAGCACCACCGTTGCGTCTAAATGAGCAAAAGTGGTTGCGGGAGAAGGATCGGTTAAATCGTCTGCTGGAACATAAACTGCCTGAATGGATGTAATGGAACCTGTTTTTGTGGAGGTAATTCTTTCTTGCAGGGCTCCCATTTCCTCAGCAAGCGTTGGTTGATATCCCACAGCTGATGGCATCCTGCCAAGCAAGGCTGATACCTCAACTCCAGCCAGCGTATAACGATAAATGTTATCAATAAATAACAACACATCCCTGCCTTCGTCTCTAAATTTCTCAGCGATAGTAAGGCCCGTAAGCGCTACTCTCAATCTATTACCAGGAGGTTCGTTCATTTGCCCATAAACCATTGCTACTTTTGACTCTTTGGGGTTTTCTACGTTTACCACGCCTGATTCTTGCATCTCGTAGTAAAAATCATTTCCCTCTCTCGTTCTTTCGCCAACACCAGCAAAAACTGATAGCCCGGAGTGCTCGGTTGCGATATTGTTAATCAACTCCATCATGTTCACAGTTTTACCAACTCCGGCTCCACCAAATAATCCTATTTTTCCACCTTTGGCAAACGGGCAAATTAGATCTATGACCTTAATTCCGGTTTCAAGTAATTCATTTGAGCCAGATTGTTCAACATAGGTTGGGGGCTTTCTGTGAATAGGCATACGCTCTTTTTCACCAATCTCGCCCTTTTCATCAATTGGATTTCCTAAAACATCCATGATTCTTCCTAAAGTTTCTTGTCCAACAGGAACCGAAATTGGGGCTCCGGTTCTATTGGCTACCAAGCCCCTTTTCAGCCCTTCCGTTGTCCCCATGGCAATACATCTAACAACGCCATCACCAAGTTGTTGTTGAACCTCTAACACAATTTTGAGGCCATCAATTGTTAATGCCTCATAAATTTTAGGGATATTATTTTTTTCAAATTCAACATCTATAACAGCTCCGATGATTTGTATAACTGTTCCGTTGCTCATTTTTTTCTCCTTTAAACCGCCGCTGCTCCGCCAACAATTTCAGACAATTCCTGGGTAATCGCAGCCTGTCTTACATTGTTATATAAAAGCTCAAGCTCTTTTATTAGTTCGCCTGCATTATCGCTGGCATTCTTCATGGCTATCATTTTTGCTGCTTGTTCACAGGCAACATTTTCAACAACCGCTTGATAAATTAATGATTCTATATATCTAGTTAATAAGCCGTCTAACAAGTCTTTTGCTTCTGGCTCATAAATATAGTCCCAGTGGCTATTAATCAAGCTTTCATCTTCTGAGTGCTGAAGTGGCACAAGCTGATTTACTTTTGGTTGTTGAGTCATAGTGTTAACAAAGTTGTTAGAGCAGATGAACACCTGATCTATGTCTCCATCTCTATGCATGTCCAATACAACTTTTGTTAGCGCTAATAAATCTTCGGGGTTTGGTCTATCGCCTAGATTGTCAGCGCTAGCGACAACCTCCCCGCCAACAGATTTAAAAAAAGCCTTGGCTTTATTTCCAATCAATGCAAAACAAGCCTGTTGGCCGTTCTTTTGCGATAAGGCGGCATGTGATACTACGGACTTAAAAAGATTGATGTTTAAACCGCCACATAGCCCTTTATCTGTTGAAACCACTATATAACATATTTTTTTGATTTCTCTGGCCTGATAAAAGGGATGAGAATACTCAGAGTTAGAGGTTGCGATATGAGTAATAACTTCTTGGATTTTTGAAGAATAAGGTTTGCCAAGATTCATTAAATCTTGCGTCTTTTTTATTTTGCTCGCAGCAACCATCTCCATAGCAGAGGTAATTTTTTGAGTATTTTTTATACTCGATATTTGTTTTCTAACCTCTTTGGTGTTGGCCATTTTTTAATATGTTTGGGTTTTTTTAAATTCTTTAAGAAGTTCGTGAAACTGATTTTGAATATCATCATCCCAGTCACCAGTATCATTTAATCTTGTTTCAAGTTCTCCCGCCTCAGCGCTCAAGTAGCTGTGTAAGGCGTTCTCAAAACTTGCGAGTTTCTCAATTGCCACATCTTTAAGATAACCTTTGTCAGCTGCAAACAGGGTTACGGCTTGTTGAGCAACACTGAGCGGTGAGTATTGTTTTTGTTTAAGGAGCTCTGTAACTCTTTTGCCGTGCTCTAACTGGGCCTTGGTAGCCTCATCAAGATCTGAGGCAAACTGAGCAAAAGATGCGAGCTCTCTATATTGTGCTAAAGCAAGCCTCACCCCTCCACCGAGCTTTTTAATTACCTTGGTTTGAGCTGCTCCACCAACCCTTGACACAGAAATACCAGGATTGATTGCGGGCCTGATCCCTGAGTTAAATAAATCTGTTTCTAAAAATATCTGCCCATCCGTAATTGAGATTACGTTCGTTGGAACAAAAGCGGAGACGTCTCCAGCCTGTGTTTCAATAATAGGAAGCGCAGTTAGTGAACCTGTTTTGCCTTTTACTTCGCCATTAGTAATTTTTTCAACATAGTCAGCATTAACTCTTGCGGCTCTTTCTAACAGTCTTGAGTGAAGGTAGAAAACGTCGCCAGGAAATGCCTCTCTGCCTGGAGGCCTTTTAAGTAGTAATGAAATTTGCCTATAGGCTACGGCTTGTTTTGATAAATCATCATAAACAATTAGGGCATCTTCACCGCGGTCTCGAAAGTATTCGCCCATGGCGCATCCAGAGTATGCTGATAAGTATTGCATTGAGGCTGGGTCTGCAGCTGCAGCTGCGACTACAATGGTATGATCCATGGCACCATATTCCTCAAGCTTTCTCACAACATTGGCAATGGTTGATTGTTTTTGACCAATAGCAACATAAATGCATTTTATGCCGGTATCTTTTTGGTTGATGATGGTATCAATCGCGACAGCCGTTTTTCCGGTTTGTCTGTCGCCAATGATTAACTCTCTTTGTCCCCTTCCAATTGGAACCATGGCATCAATAGCCTTTAAGCCAGTTTGAACCGGTTGATCAACTGACTTTCTTGCGATAACGCCTGGGGCCACAACCTCAACAGGTGCCATAACATCTGTTTTGATTTCACCCTTGCCATCAATTGGATTTCCTAGAGCATCAACGACCCTGCCAAGCATCGCTGGGCCAACCGGGACCTCTAAAATTCTTCCAGTGCACTTCGCAGACTGGCCCTCAATAAGGTCAAGATAGTCGCCTAACACAACCGCTCCAACAGAGTCTTGTTCTAAATTAAGAGCTAATCCAAGCACGCCGTTTTCAAATTCAATGAGCTCGCCAAACATAACCCCGCCCATCCCATGAATTCTTACAATGCCGTCTGAGACATTAACAATGATGCCCTCGTTCTTTCTTTCTGCAGACAGATCAAGGCCAGCAATCTTTTCTTTAAGTACGCTAGATATTTCTGATGGATTTAATTGTGACATCCTTCTTTCCTTTAAATATTAAGTTGGTTTACAAGTTTTTGGATTCTTCCTTTGATAGATAGATCGAGAACCTCATCTCCTATCTTTAAAAGAAAACCGCCCATTAATTCTTCTGATTGGTTAAAAGTAATCTCACAATCGCCATATTTATCGGTAATTTTTTGTGAAAGGACTCTCTCAATCTCTGGGGTTAAATAGCTTAGTGAGACCTCAACCATTTTAGATTGGTTGTGCTCTCTTAGTAAAATATCAAATATCTCAGATATTGAGGGCAACAACTCGAGTCTATCATTTTCTCCTAAAGTAGAGATTAGGTTTTTGGTGATTTGAGATATTTCGGTGATGAATAGGTTTGCAAGCTTGGCAGCTGTTGCTTCTCTTGAAAGAGATGGGTCCTTAACAAGATCAACAATCGCCTGTTCTTTAAAAGCCTCTTTTAATAAGAGTAGCTCATTCGCAAGATCGTTGTGCACGCCAGCATCAAGAGAAGCCTGGAAGGTTGCTTTTGCGTATGGTCTTGCTGCGGGTATAAAGTCTTGCACTAGATTCTTTCCGCTGCCTCTAAAATAATTTTCTGATGTTTCTCAACCGAAATTTCTTCGCCTATAATTTTCTGAGCCGTATCTACGACTATTTGGCCCAGATCTTGTTTTAGTTGGGCTTTGGTTTTGTTTATTTCGGCCTCAAGATTTTTGTTAGCAGTAGAGATAATTTTATGAGCCTCTGACTCTGCTTTGTTTTTGGCTTCACCCACAATGGCAGCCGCTCTTTCGTTGGCTTTTTCAAGAATGGTTGCAGCCTCTGCTTTGGCTTTAGAAATCTCAGCATCATAGTCTTGTTGTGCCTCTGCTAAAGAGTCTTTAGCTTTTTTTGCAGCCTCTAAGCCATCAGAGATTCTTTTTTCTCTTTCCTCCATGATGGCAATAATTGGTGGCCACACCCATTTCCAGCAAATTGCAACAAATATTACAAAGGCCAGGGTTTGACCTAAAAGCGTGGCATTTATATTCATTTAGACAGCAAACATTATGTATAGACCAAGACCAACTCCGATCATTGGCACAGCATCAACCAAGCCCAAAACAACAAATAGTTGCGTTCTAAGCAAAGGAATAAGCTCTGGTTGTCTAGCGGCACCTTCTAAGAATTTACCACCCAAAACACCCACACCAATAGCTGCTCCAACCGCACCAAGACCAATGATGATACTTGCTGCAACGAATAATAAGGATTGCTCCATAGTTTTCTCCTATATTGACCTAATGGTCTTCTGTTTCATGCGCCATTGCCAAATAGACAATGGTTAGCACCATAAAAATAAACGCCTGTAAGCCTAGTATTAATATGTGAAAAAGCGCCCATAATAAATGCAAGCCTACGCCAAGTAAACCTAAAGAAATCGAATTAAAAACAAGCAACAAAGCTATTAAAATAAATATCATTTCCCCGGCATATAAATTACCAAAAAGCCTTAATCCAAGTGATAGGGGCTTAGCAAGCAGGTTGACGCCCTCAAGAATAAGGTTAACTGGCATAAGATATTTGCCAAAGGGGTGAAAAGCTAGCTCGGCAAAGAAGCCCTTTGCCCCCTTAATCTTAATACTGTAAAAAATAATTAATATAAATACGGCTAATGCCATGCCAAGCGTTATATTGGGGTCTGTGGTCGGAACTACTTTAAAATACTCTATGCCAACGGCTTTGGCTGCAGAAGGAAGATAGTCAACAGGAATCAAATCCATTAAATTCATCAAAAATACCCACACCAAAACGGTTAAAGCCATTGGTCCTATTAGGGGATTTTTTGCAGAAGTAAACATGCTTTGTACGTTCTCGTTTACAAACTCTACACACATTTCAACAAAGTTTTGAAGGCCGCTAGGCGCTTCGTTAGAGAGCCTAGAAACACCAGCCCTAAAAAGCCCTATGAAAATAGCGCCCAAAAAGATGGACCATCCCAAGGAGTCAACATGAAAAGACCAAAAGCCCATTTGGTCTGCATAATGTGGGTCACATGTCCACCCATGAGCATCGGTTTTACCACAAACCAAATTAGTTAAATGGTGTTGGATATACTCGCCGGTTGTTTCGTATGTGTTGCCTTTAGCTGCCATTGTTTGTTGGTTTTTTATCTTTTAAATAAGTAAGTACAAAAATACTAATTAGTAACAGTATTTCAATTAAGCCCTCAGATTTATTCAGCATTATTAACAAAAATGTTGTGAAACCAAACAAAATCCACCGCGTTAAAAAAACAAAAACAAAGGCTAAAAAATTGCTTTTGATTTTTAGTCCAAAAGTTTTAATGATGCTTAAAAAAAGCCAAGCAACCAACAAAATTAGCGATGATTCCCAACGACCCAATAAAGTTGGAATCAAGGCAATTGCAGGGACTAAGTAATTTGTATAAATTTTTTTAACCCGCGGCCTAAATAATGGTGAGAATTATAAAAAGAAGTTGGTAATACAACAAGCTTAATCGTGTTTAATTTTACCAATAATTGTTTCTCGCTCGTCAGCGCTTCGATAGTGAATAATTATTGTCCCTTTTGATTTTGATGTTTCGGATATTTCTATTTGATGGCCAAAAGACTCAGACATATCTTGTTCAAGGTTTTTGATGTCTTGGTGTTTGGTTTTTTTGGTTTTTTTGGTTGCACCCGGGCCCCCAAAAGAAGACAAATCTTTCACGCTAAGTGATTTTTGAACTATTTCTTTGGCTTTTTTTATTGCCTCGTCGGATTCTAGGCTGGCCAATATTTTTGCATGCCCTTTCTCTATTAAACCCTCGGCTATCATTTGTTTTACTTCCTCGGGTAAAGAAAGAATTCTTATGGAGTTTGCAATAGTGCTCCTTGCTTTGCCGGTTACACCTGATATCTCCTCTTGTGTGAGACCAAACTCTCTTTTTAATCTATCAAAACCCTTGGCCTCTTCGATTGGGTTGAGGTTTTCTCGTTGAAGGTTTTCTATTAGTGCTATTTCTAATGATGTTTGGTTTTCTGCGTTATCTATTAAACATGGGATGGTTTTAAGTCCGTTTAGGCTGGCAGCTCTAAACCGCCGCTCTCCGGCAATAATCTCAAATCTATCAGTTGAAGATTCTCTAACTATTATTGGGGAAAGGACACCATGCTTATTGATGGATTCTGCCAACTCTTTGAGTTTAGTCTCATCAAAATGTTCTCTTGGTTGAAATCTGTTGGGAACAATGAGGCTCAGCTCTATGTCTCTAACGGTGCTTTTGCTGGTTTTCTCAACTCCTCCCAATAACGCGTCAAGGCCGGTTGGTAAAATGGGTTTTTCAGACATATTGCAATCTCCTTAAAAGCTCTCCGGCCAGGGCTAAATAGGCTTTTGCTCCATAGCTGTCCGGCATGTAGTCAATGCCGCTAATGCCGTGGCTTGGTGCTTCTGCAAGCTTAACATTTCTAGGTACGAGGGTGTTAAAAAGCGTTTCTTTGAAATGATTTTGGAGCTGTTCTGAAATCTCTTTTGCAAGATTGTTTCTCATATCTACCATTGTTCTAACAATTCCTATAATTCTGTTATTGGTTAGGTTTTTGTTGTTAAGTTTGGTTATGGTGTCCATTAGCGATGTTATGCCTTCTAGTGAGTAATATTCGCATTGAAGTGGAACCATGGTGTGGTTGGCAGCAATTAGCGAGCTTATGGTTATTGGGTGTAAAGACGGGGGGGTATCTAAGATGATGAAGTCGTAATCAATCTCTTGAAGTGATTTTTTTAGGTGTTCTATGTTTATATGAGAGTTGTTTATTGCCGCCTCATATCCCAATAAATCGGTTCCTCCGGCAATTGCATCGTAGTGATTTGTTGATTGCTGGATACAGTCTTCAATCTTTCCGCCGTCAGCAACAGAGAACATGGTGCCCTGGTTTTTTCGCAAGCCCGATGCGGTGGTTGCGTTTCCCTGGGGATCCATATCCACCAAAAGCGTTTTTCTGTTTGTCTTTGAAAGGGCGGCTGCTAGATTTACAGCCGTGGTGGTTTTCCCAACACCCCCCTTTTGATTGGCAATTGCTATTACCCTTTTCATGGAGCAAATATTTCTAAAATGCACCGCTCTTTATCTGAGAGGGTGTAAGCGTGTATTTGGTAGGAGAGTTTAATGTTTTCTGTCTCTGTTTTTGTTTTTGAGGTGGTGCCCTTCATTAGTAGGTATTTTGCTTGTGGTAGTAATATTTTGCTCGTCATTTGAAGTATTTTTTCGGTGGCAGCAACGGCCCTCGCTACAACGAGATCATATCTTTCATCGCTATTGTTGGCTATATTTTTTTGGATAACGGTTGCGTTGGGTATGTTTAACTTCGATATTGCTGACCTTAGGAAGTGGGCTTTTTTGCTTTGTTTTTCAGCGAGGTCTATTTTTAGTTTGGGTTTTTGAATGGCAACAATAATTCCGGGGAAGCCGTTTCCTGATCCTAGGTCAAGAATTTTGGTTGGGTTGTGTTTAATGTGGCCTATAAGGTGAAAGCAGTCTTCAACGTCTTCTTGTAGATTGTCCTTTTTTTGCTTTGAAACAAGGTTGTGGCGCTTGTTAAAGGCAAGCAATAACTTTAAAAAATCTTCTGTTTTTTGTTGGCTAAGCGTTTTGCGCAATTTTATCTTCTTGGTGTTTTTTTATATAAATTCTCAAAATACTAATGCTTGCTGGCGTTACCCCCTCAATAAGAGAGGCTGTTTTTAGAGTTTTTGGTTTTCCTTTAATAAGCTTTTCTTTTACTTCGTTGGAGAGGCCAGCAATGCTAGCAAAATCTAGTCCTTCTGGTATTTTTGTTTCTAATTGCTTTGTGGTTGCATCTATCTCTCTTTGTTGTTTGTCTATGTACCCTTGATATTTTATTTCTGCTTTTAGTCTTCCTATTAGCGACTGGTTGTCATTAAGTAGTAAAAGCTCTTTTTCGAGGTCCGGTCTTTCGCTGTCTGTTCTCTTTAGAAGCTCTGTTAGTTTGTGGGATGCACCGTTTATTTTGATTTTGGTGTTTTCAGCTTGGTGTTTTAGTTGAATAAATTCTTTTTCCTGTTTTTGAAAATCTTGGTGGTGTTTTTCAGATACAAGCCCAAGTGTAAAAGCTTCTGGGGTTAAGCGCTCCTGAGCGTTTTCTTGTGACATCATTAGCCTGTTTTCGGCTCTGCTCGTAAACATTCTATACGGCTCGGTTACACCAAGTGTGGTTAAGTCCTCGATCATAACTCCTATGTATGATGTTTCTCTCCTGAAGTGGTGGGGTTCTTTTTGCTTTACGCTTAGAGAAGCGTTTATTCCGGCAACCAAGCCTTGAGCAGAGGCTTCTTCATAGCCCGTGGTTCCGTTTATTTGTCCTGCTAAGTAAAAGTTATTGAAAAACTCTGTTTCCAGGGTTGGTTTTAGAGATCTTGGGTCCACAAAATCATATTCGACCGCGTATCCAAACTCATTGATTACACAGGCCTCAAGCCCTTTGATTGTTCTGATGAATTGCTCCTGGATATCCTCCGGCAGGCTTGATGATATACCGTTCGGATAAATAAGGTCATCGGTTAATCCTTCTGGCTCAAGAAAGATTTGATGACTGTCTTTGTTTTTAAATTTAAAAATCTTGTCTTCTATTGAGGGGCAATACCTTGGGCCTATTCCAACTATTTTTCCTGAGTACATTGCAGAGGTTGTTAGGTTCTTTTCTATAATTTTATGGGTTTCTGTGTTAGTTCTTGTAATGTAACAAGATACCTGGTTTTGGTGTTTTATTCCCTGGTATGCTTTAGACATATAAGGTGTGGGTAGTTCGCCTGGTTGTTCTTCTAAAGCAGAAAAGTCTATTGAAGATTTTATAATTCTTGCGGGGGTTCCTGTTTTAAGTCTCCCCATTGGTAAATTTAACTCATACAGCCGCTTTGAAAGGGGAATAGAGGTGGGGTCTCCAACCCTTCCGCCTGGGGTTTGAGCGCTCCCTTTGAACATTTTACCATTCAAAAAGGTTCCCGTTGTGAGTATTACTTTTGATGCTTTTATTTCCCCGTATGATTTTGTTAGCACTCCGCTTACTTCCCTGCCTTTGACAATCAAATCTATGACCTCGTCCTCAATCACCTCAATGGGGGTAGTATTTATGATTTCTTGAACTGCGTTTTTATAAAGACCCCGGTCACACTGAACTCTCAGCGCTCTAACCGCTAATCCCTTTCTTGTGTTTAGTGTTCGGTATTGAATGCCAGACATGTCTGTTGCTGTTGCAATTAATCCCCCCATGGCATCAACTTCCCTTACTAAGTGTGATTTTCCAACCCCTCCGATCGCTGGATTACAGGACATTTGACCAATTTGATTTTTATTGAATGTAACAAGAGCGCAATTCAAGCCCATTCGGCTAACCGCAAACGCAGCCTCTGAACCAGCGTGCCCCCCGCCTACAACTACCACATCAAACATAAGAAATTCTTTTTTATATTAATAATATATATATTTATATTATATTGTTTGTTGTTATTATTAAGGAGTGATTAACTGTTAATAAAGTTTTTAAAGTCAATCCGAGCAACAAAAACCCCGCTGCCCAACCCTCTTAACAAAACAAATATTATTTGGAGGTAATCTCGGGATAACTTGTTTACAAAAACAGACCCCCAAGAATGCCACCAATTTATCCACTACTTACCCACACAGAAATTACTAAAAATATCGCCAAGCAAATCATCGGTGTATTTTTTTCCAAGAATAAAATCCAGGCTTGATCTTGCTATTCTTAAGTTCTCAGCCAATATTTCTTCGCTACCCTCAACACAATTTTCGAGCGCCCGATCAAGACTCCCCAACATATCTTTGAGAGAACTCATATGTCTTTCTCTAATAGAAAAAGAAACATCCTTATCAATAGAGCTAGACAAACCCAAGGATTGTTTAAGGCCTCTAATTAAATCAGCAACCCCTTCACCAGACTTAACAGAAATAAGGTAATCATGTTTTACATTACCCAGCCCCCCAAAGTCTTTTATATCAATTTTGTTAATTACCCTAATTACCAATCCACCAAAACTTAAATCTTTGAGCGTTGATTCTGGAAATACGATGTTTTCAACCGAAGCAAGCAATATGATAGCGTCCGCAGTCGCAGCAAAATCCTTAATCATCTCTACGCCAAGCATCTCTATCTCATCATCGCTTGTTCTAATGCCGGCTGAATCAAGAAATTCAACAGACACACCATCAATTAAAGCCGTTTGTTCCAAAAGATCTCTAGTTGTTCCAGGTTTTTCAGAAACAATCGCTCTATTGAAACCAACCAACCTATTAAACAAAGAGGATTTTCCTGAGTTTGGCGGCCCCAACAACAAAACCCTTTTCTCTTTTCTTTTAGAGTTAATAACATGACACGAGCCCACAAAAGCCCTTACATCAACCAACAAACTTTCAATACCCGATCTCAACAACAACAAATCATCAGCACCCAAGTCTTCGTCTGCAAAATCTATTGATGCCTCAATCCTATAACGAAGAGCATCTATTTGTTCGCCCATGCTGTACAACGACTTTTGTAGAGACCCACCAAATGATCTAGCTATTAAACCGGCCTCTTCAGCAGAGCTGGAATGAATTAAATCGGCAATTGACTCCACTTCATTTAGTGCAAGCTTTCCATTTATAAAAGCCCTTTCAGAGAATTCCCCGGGCAAGGCCTCAACAAAACCGGCGCCGTCTAAAACCGAGAAGATTTTTGAGATTACCAGCGGGCTACCATGACAGGATATCTCAAGCATATCCTCGCCTGTAAAAGATCGAGGAGCAAAAAAAGCAACAACCACAACCCTGTCAACCACCGAACCCGATGCAACAAAGTTTGTAACAAGAGCTTGATTGTTTTTTAATGGTTTTTTTTCCAAAAACCTAGACGCCACATCAATACAACCACCCCCGCTCAACCTTATTAAAGCAATAGCTGAAACACCCGGGGGCGTGCTAAGGGCGTATATCACCTCTACTCACTTAAGCTGGCGCCAAGCTGTTTGTATAAATACATTTGCTGTATAAGGGAAATGCCCGCGTTTGCAACTGAGTACAAGACCAATCCAGAGGGCAGCCAAACAAACAAAACCGAAATCATAACGGGCATAAACTTCATAACCTGCAGCTGTATTGGATCCATATTTGGTGGCTGCGGGTTAAGTTTTTGGGTGAGGTACATCATTCCAGCCATAACCACGGGCAAAACAAAAAATGGGTCCGGCGCAGAAAGGTCGCTCAACCAAAACATAAAAGGCTCATGCCTCAATTCAACCGTTTCCCTTAAGGCAAAAAACAGGGCTATAAACACAGGGAACTGTGCCAACATAGGCAGGCACCCGCCCGCAGGATTGATTTTTTCTTTTTGATAAAACGAAAGCATTTCCTGGCCAAGTTTTTGACGATCGTTCTTGTATCTACTCTGAATTTCCTGCAACCGAGGAGACAACGCCCTCATCTTTGCCATAGACCTAAAGCCCTTTGACGATAGCGGCCAAAAAAGCAGCTTAATAACTATCGTTAGAACAACTATTGACCAACCCCAGTTTTGAATAAACCCCTGGATGAACACCAGAAACACAACCAAGGGTTGCGCCAAGAACCAAAACCAACCCATGTCAATGGCTAGCTCTAAATCGGGAGCCAATTTAATTAATTCTGAACGAATTTTTGGCCCAATATAAATCCTGGTTAAGCTTGCGTTGGTTGGTTTTTTCAACACCCCAGCTCTATATAAACCGGAAGAGTTCATGGGCTCCGCAAACAATGTAACCTGTTCCTCTGAGGGTAAAATAGATATTAAAAAGTATTTTTGAGTGAACCCCATCCATTTTCCGAACTCTTCATACCTTACAGGCTCATCAATGGACCCAAGGCGGTAGCCAATATAAGGATCATCGGATGTATTAAAAGCAAAACCAGAAAAAGAGCTCCTATCAAAAAAAGTTTCACCACCATCAATGGGTTGCCCAGCCGTCCTAAACAAAGAAGAGTAAACCAACGGGCTAGAAACACCATCTGCGCCATCGTAATAATCATTTATTTCAACAACATTTGGGTTG
>JALRBL010000035.1 GCA_023257795.1 Gammaproteobacteria bacterium | reverse complement strand
CACCGTCAAACAAATATAGTTACAAAGTACAGAGAACATCAAACTTAGTAAGGACGACAGTAACAAACCTGACTACTGGCACGGTCAAGCAGGACATATCTGGAGTTGCATTTTCCAATGCAATCAGCTTCATTTTCTTGTGCTCTTGAAAATGTCAGCCTTCCAATCGAGCCCCCAAGATCTGCAATTTGATTGATGTCGGATGATTTACCTTCGGACCCATAGACTGCTGCACCTACTAAAGCACCTGCCAATTGACCGAGTATGATATTTCTAGAAGACTCTGCTATGTGATTTGCAATATGGTGCCCTAGCTCGTGGGCGACCACGAAAGCAAGCTCTTCTGATGCATCGATACCATTGATTAAACCCGATAGGATAGTTATGTCATTTGTACCGCTTGCATAGGCATTAAATACCTCACTATCTTCCAACTTAAAATTCCATGAACATGAAGACTGCTCAGAATAAACTTCGCAAAACTCCTGTGCAGGAAATTTTAATGAATCAATGACCGTGTTAAAGATTGCTTGAATCTCTGCTGTGTTTTTCTTTTCTAGTTGTAAAAATTTTGTATTAGTAATTTCTGACTGGGCTATAGCTATCTCACTATAGGGTAATTCTGGCTGAGTATAAGTTACGCTGGCACATGCATTGAGCAGGTAAATGAATGCCAAAAAAAATAATCTAGGCGATTTTACGTTTTTTGTTTCTGAAGAAGAGTAATTCTTGGAACCAATTGCGCTTGTTCGTCTCATAAAAACTGGAGCCCTTTTCTACCACAATCACTCTACCACCATCCATGTCTATTCTCAAAGAGTCTGTTTGTAGAGTACTCCCATCTTTTAAATGAATAACAGCGTGCATTGACCCCTGGGTATCTTCGGGATGTAAGTGTGAAAAAATTTCAACCAATTCTTCTTTTTTCATGATTATGGTTTACCGTGTATGACAACGGTGTCAATTATAAGGAAATAAATTAAAAAATCACCTAAATAAAAAATTAAATTAGCCTGTAAGCCTGAAATTTTTGAGATCCAAGACAAGTTGCAGCAGTTCTAAATTCTTGCTGTATTTCTTTGCCAAGCGTATTAGAGATAAATGTTTCCTTAAATGTTTTTAGATCGGTCTTATTAGCAAACCAATTGCTCCACTCAAAACTCACATTATTTGTTGGCTGTCTTAAATTAGAGCTAATAGTTTTGTTCTCAAGCAAACCAGAATCAATCAACCGGTTTACGGCGAGCATTAAATCTACATACCCCTTTTCTTCTTGAAATTCACATAGAGATCTTTCTACTAAATATGGAACATTAAGTTCGGGCAACAAGCTATTGATTAAAGAATAGTTAGTGGCTTTATTTAAAGTATCGATACATTGCTTTTGAATAAATTCATTGCTCAGCAACTTTTCATCGAGCGCTTTATCCATATTTTTATTGGTAAATTCAAGAAAAAAATTTCCTATTTGAGTTTGATCAAAGTAAATAAATGCGCTGTCTAAAGAAACGCTAGTTTTAAGCTCGCTAATAAATTTAGGAATTAAACTCTCCAAACCTCTAATGGTTTGGTTTTCAAGCAAACCGCACTGGATTGTTTGGCTAGTTTTCTGGTTATCAGGCAGGACCAACGAAGCTATGTCTATCGATCTTCTATCCATCTCAGGCGAGCATGCAGAAATAAAAATTAGTAAAGCTAGAATGAATCTCATAAAATTAGTTACGAATAGAATATTATAAATGAGAAGTACTTTAATTTTTTTACTATCCTTGAGTTTCGGAGTTTTAGCTAAGGATGTTTACACCATAGGTTTTGGGTCATGCCTTGATCAACGCAATGCCCAAGAGATCTTTACCTCAATAAAAAAAGAAAATCTAGATCACTTTATTTTCTTGGGTGATAACGTGTACGGAGATGTTCCAAACGCTAAAAACCTTGAAAAATTGCAGTTGGCGTATCAAAAACAAAGTGAATTGATTCCAAATTGGTTGAGAGACATTGAGGTCGATGCTATTTGGGATGACCATGATTATGGACTGAACGATGGTGGTGGAAGTTTTGCGCTAAAAGAGGAAGCTCAAAAACTCTTTTTAGAGTTTTGGGACATCCCAATAACCGATCAAAGACAACAACAAACAGGTACATACTTCTCAAAAAATATTCACCTTGGTAATAAAAAGGTAGTCCTTATTGGTCTAGATACTCGTTATTTTAGGTCAGATCTAAAAGGCAAGCGAAATGAATATCAACCAAATATTGATCCAGACGCTACTATCTTAGGAACCACTCAATGGGACTGGCTTGCACAGCAAATAACTAAGAAAGCTGACTTAGTGATACTTTTAAGTTCTATTCAAATACTGCCTACAAAACATCGTTTTGAAAAATGGTCAAACTTTCCAAATGAGCGAGAAAAATTAATAAATTTGATTCTTAGATCTCCCAATGCTTCCAATACAGTCATAGTTAGCGGTGATAGGCACAGAGGTGCTCTTTATGAGTATAAGAATATTTATGAGCTTACAGCTTCAGCTCTCAATAAAGTAAATTCAACTAATGCAGAAGAAGATCCCTTATTAATAGGCAGTACTTTCCCTGAGCTAAACTATGGTATCTTAGAGATCAATCCTACTCAGAATCATATAAATATCATGCTGAAGGATTTTAACGGAGAAATCTTAGTTCAAAAATCAATGGATATTTAAGCGAGGAACCATGAAACAAATCTATTACTCAATATTTCTGATGTGCTCATCATTTTTGCATGCAGACACGATCATCTATGCCGGTCATGTTTTTGATTCGGTCAGTGGAACATTTAATAGCAAGCAAAGCATCATCATAAGCGGCAATAAAATAGCTAACATCCAAAACGGTTTTGTAAACATTAGTGAAGACGATACCCTTATAGACCTTCAATCGTCTTATGTGATGCCTGGACTCATGGATGCACACGTGCATCTTGCTCAAGAGTATCAACCAAAGGCTGAAAGGGATATAACAGTCGAATCAGAGTATGCAACCCTGTACGCAGCTGCAAACGCGAAAAAAACCTTAGAAGCAGGATTTACTACCGTAAGAAACCTTGGCGATGGTGGCATGCAAACCATCGCTCTAAGAAAAGCTATCGAAAGAGGATTGTTACTAGGACCCAGAATAGTAACCTCTGGGAAAACCCTTGCAACCACCGGTGGTCATGGTGATCCCACGAACGGCAAAGCTAAGAACGATTATGTTCCACCCTCCCCTGAAGATGGTGTTGTAGATAGTTACGACGATGCAAAAAAAGCAGTACGACAAAGGTACAAGGATGGCGTTGATGGGATAAAGATTACAGCAACGGGTGGTGTGTTAAGCGTTGCAAAAAATGGTCAAAATCCACAATTCATGGAAGATGAGCTACTAGGAGTTATAGAGACAGCGAAAGATTATGGCTTATGGGTGGCAGCACATGCTCATGGCACAGAGGGAATCATTAGGGCTGTTAAGGCAGGCGTATCATCCATCGAGCATGGTACCTACTTAGATGAAACAGGTATGGACCTGATGATAGCGAATGGCACCTATTATGTACCAACCATTGTTGCCGGAGAATGGGTTGCTGAAAAAGCAAAAATCGATAATTTCTTTCCTGAGCTAGTGAGACCCAAAGCTGCAAGTATTGGCCCACAAATACAAAGCACTTTTGGGAAAGCCTATAAAAGAGGAGTGAAAATTGCTTTTGGAACAGATTCAGGGGTCTCTCCTCACGGAGAGAACTGGAAAGAATTCCTATTGATGGTTGAGGCTGGTATGCCAGCAGCTGAGGCTATTCAAAGCGCTACCATTGAAACAGCCAAGTTGTTTAGATTGGAGGATACTTTAGGTCAAATCAAAGCAACTTATCTTGCCGATATTGTTGCAACAAATGAGAACCCTATTCAAGACATTAGTTCGCTAGGAAACATTACCTTCGTTATGAAAGATGGAGAAATCATCAAGCATAATAAGTAAATGTTTAAATTATGAACGTTGGGATCATATTTCCAGATCAATTATCTAATAACAATCCTGTTATAAGCAGTCTTTCTGCAGAAGATTGCTTGATTATTTATGAGCCTTTGCCAACGTTTTATGAAATATCTCATCACATCCAAAAGATTGGCTTTATGATTTCTGCAACACGACATTATGTAGATTCACTTAATATTCCTTGCAAAATCATTCACGAAAAAATTTCTAAAAAACCGCAAACTATTGAAGCAATTCTTCAAAGCTTGATAAGCAACTCAACTAAAATTCATCTTCACGCTATAGAACCCTCAGACTACAGGCTTAAATCTGAGCTGACCCTAGTATCAATCAAACTTGGAATTGAAATTATTATTCATTCGGATCCTAAATTTATTGCATCGCTGTCTGAATTTAAGCTTTGGGCGAAAGATAAAAAAAGCTTGGTACAAGAATTTTATTATCGATGGTTAAGAAAAAAAACCAATGTTCTAATTAATAAGGAAGGAAATCCTGAGGGGAATGCTTGGAATTTTGATAAGGATAACCGACAGGGAATTAGTAAGTTAAAAGATGCTCCTATCAAACCGTTGCGTTTTAAATCCAATAACATCACCATTGATTGCCTTTACCAGTGCTCTGAAATTTTTCCTAATGCCTTTGGGAAGATCGATGGGTTTAATTGGGGTGTTACCCACATGGATGCGCTAGCAGCGCTTGATCATTTTATTGAATTTAATCTAGGTAATTATGGAGCATTTCAAGATGCGATTGATCAAGACAATCCATTTTTATTTCACTCATTGCTTTCTCCGTATATTAATATTGGACTGCTAGATCCAATGGCAGCTATTAAAGCTGCAGAGCAAGCATACTTATCTAACAAAGCTCCTTTAAATTCTGTTGAAGGATTTGTGCGACAGATACTTGGATGGCGAGAGTACATCAGAGGAATCTATTGGAAGTTCATGCCAGAATACAAAAACCTAAATTTCTTTGAAACCAAATCCAAGCTTCCTTCATTCTATTGGAATGCAAACACAAAGATGCAATGCATGGCGGCTGCAATAACTTCAACGATTGAGTACAGCTACTCTCACCATATCCAGAGGTTAATGGTGACAGGTAACTTTGCATTACTTGCAGGCATTAATCCCAAAGAAGTCCATGAGTGGTACTTAGGAGTTTACATCGATGCCTTTGAGTGGGTTGAGCTTCCCAATACACTGGGAATGTCCTTGTATGCGGATGGTGGAATTGTAGGATCAAAACCCTATTGCGCTAGTGGTCAGTACATAAAAAGAATGTCTAACTCTTGTAAGGATTGTCACTACAATGTAAACGAAACCATTGGCAAAAATGCATGTCCGTTCAACTTTCTCTATTGGGATTTCCTAGCAAGAAATAAAAAGACCTTTGATCGCAACCCAAGAATGAAGTTAGTAATCAATAATCTTGAAAAGAAGTCTGAATCGTTCCTTGCCACCATTCAGCAACAATCCAAAATATTCTTAACAGAAATAAAATAAGGGGCCTTAAAGACCCCTTGGGGAGATTATCGTAATTATTATCAATTTTTGAACTCCCATTATCCACTGGAATTGTTAAGAGCAAGTGCCAGAAAAGAAAATTTTGTGTGAACTTAAGATAAAATTTTCTAGAGATCTTCTAATAAAAACTTAGCTGCAGCGGGAGTCATTCCTTGATTAGAGTGCTCAACACCTTTAACAACTTCGTATCTCCACCGAAATGCAAGTTCCTTGGATTCAGCTAAGCGAACTAAATCAAAAAAGTAATTTGTTCCTCGTTCAAACCTATGCTTGCCCTGCTTTTTAGCCTCTTTGGTTTTATTTAGTGAGCTGTGCTGCGCATCGATGTCTTGGTCACCCAACAAAATAGCATTTTTTTGCCAAAAAAATCTCTGAAGTTGTAAGTCGTTGATATCTAATCCCTTTATACCGAATGGGTAAGGTATTTCAGGATCTAAAAAGGTGTAAAAACCTGCATTAGCCATTACTGCCTTATCAATCCTAGAGTCGCCATGCAGTAATAAAAATCTATGAACAAACTGCGAACCTCCAGAGTGGCCATAGATTCGATACACATTTGAATGTATGTTTAGTTTCTCTTTAAAAACATCAAAAAGAGTTGGGATGATACTATCTAAATATTGGGATTGGTCTTGAACAAGCTGTCCCTCCGTAGTTGCCCGCATGAGAGTGACATAATAAGGAAAAAGTTCTTTCGTAAAACGAGGTGCAATTGCCACAACATTCCTATCCGCAACATGTGGCTGCCAGGCTGCTAAATATTCATCTGCATTTCTGGATGCTCCATGCATAATGAATAAAATTTTGGTTTTTTCATTTATCTCAGCAGGAGTGGTATAAAAAACTTCTATATCCGGTAAATTTCCATAACTAAAAATGGTCGATTTAACTTCGGCATAAGTTAAATTAATGGTTGAGATTGAGAGAATAATTAATAGAAAAATCTTAGTGCGCATGTTGTTCTCTTGGTCCATTAGGGGTACATTTTCCATATCGAAGTTCT
Source organism: Gammaproteobacteria bacterium (assembly GCA_023257795.1). Taxonomy (GTDB): domain Bacteria; phylum Pseudomonadota; class Gammaproteobacteria; order Magnimaribacterales; family D2472; genus VMDH01. Next base: position 4,149 of record JALRBL010000035.1, on the reverse strand, counting down.
TGGTAAGTGCATTGGTAACCAGGATCACATTTCCCTCGTTGCCAATCACCATCAGGACAATCGTATACGATTCTGCCATGATCCTTTAGCAAGAAGTCTAGCACTTGGTGTGCGTGAGCACCAAATCCCAACGAAGCATCGCTATCTAACTCTGCCAATGGAATGGTATAGGAAGACCAATCCTTTGGAGCTCTCCACCCAGGCGGGGGAACAAGTTGCGATCGAGTGCCACTAATAGGATGCAACGCCCGCCAATTTCTAATTTTTTCAGCAAAGTCTCTGACCAGGCTTGGGTATTTATTTGCGAGGTTATTTTCCTCATTAGGATCGTTTTTTATATTAAAAAGCTGATTTTCAATGTTTACTTCATATAAGCTTGAAGTAATGACCTGTACCAGTTTCCATTCATCATTGAATACCGTGGTATGAAATTCTCCGTAATTGGGAGTTTCCGAAGCAAAGTATATTTCAGATGCAAGTTTTGTATCCTTGTTACCCAGCAAAGCTGGAAGCATATTTCTTCCATCTAAGCTTTTCGTTGAAAGTGTAGATATATCAGCTGCTGCCGCAAGCGTTGGAAACACATCCATAACAGTCATTGCACTTTCAAAAGTAGAACCTGCTTGAAGTCTGGCCTTCCATTGTATTGCTGCAATAACTCTAATCCCTCCTTCATAAGTAGTGCCCTTCCCACCTCGGAGAGGATAATTATCAGCTCCGCCTCCTGCATAAGCCGCTCCACCATTATCCGAACTGAATAAAATAATTGTGTCTTCCTCAATCCCCTCATCTTTAAGTGTCTCTAGGACTTTACCAATGGCTACATCGAGGGCATCAACCACTGCTGCATACAGTGGCCTAGCTGAGGGAGCTGGATTCATGCGTCTAGTCCGATCAATGGATTCGCTCCTAGTAAGCTCTCGTGTGTCTTCAAGATTTGCATACTTAGTGACATATTCTTCTGGAGCTTCCAGCGGTGAGTGTGGAGCTATGAAAGGCATGTATAAGAAAAAAGGTTTTTCAGAATCACGATTTTTAATCCATCTCTCTGCTTCGTCAGCCAGAAGAAAAGTTTCGTAACCCTCATCATCTATAGTGACTCCATTTCTTTGAAAATCTGTTCCACCTAAATTAGCAAAAGGACTAAAGTACCCTACTTCAGTATGGAGATGCCCGTAAAAATTATCAAAACCCCTCTGATTAGGATGAAAAACAGCTTGCGAGTGCCCAAGATGCCACTTTCCAACAATGGCTGTTTGATAACCAGCCGCCTGAAATGCCTGCGGCATAAATATTTCTTCAGGATGAATACCATTGTTCATCCAAGGCATGATGACAGCATAAGAAACTCCAAGCTTCATGGGATCTCTTCCAGTCATCAGTGCAGCTCGTGTTGGGCTGCATATAGGAGTGGCATAAAACCTTTGCAGATCGACGCCCTCCTTAAAAATAGAATCAATATTTGGAGTATCGATTGGCGCCCCTCTTAAAGAAGTATCTGCCCAACCTAGATCATCAACTAAAAATATAATTACATTAGGTTGCTTGGCTTCAAGAATACTTGCTAAAGCCAAAAGAAGAGCTAAGAAATATTTAAGATGGTGCATAACTGTTAAAATAATCTCTAAAGCCTTATTATGCAGAAAATATCTACTTCATAACAAGTGACCACACAATTAATTCAAGAAATACATAGTAGCAATTTTAGATTTGTCATTGTTGCAAGCGGAGGTGGTTCAATAGCTATTTCAGACCTGCTAAGCGTTCCAGGCGCTAGTAATACCGTGCTCGAAACCTATACACCCTATGCAAGGGAGTCGCTTGCTTATTATTTATTAAGGCAACCCGATCAGTATTGTTCTCTTGATACCACTCTTAGCATGGCTGCTAAAGCATTTAGTGCTGCTAAAAAAATTGATCCAAAGTCATCTAAAAATAAACTTTTAGGTATAGGAGTCACCGCATCCCTAAAAACTAATCAGCCCAAAAAAGGAAACCATAGATTCTATATTGCAATTCAAACTCAAGACTATTCAAAAACTATCGCTTGCAACCTCACTAAAGATGCTCGGTCGAGATTGGAGGAAGAGCAAGTTATCTCAGATGTTCTTATTCAATTAATTAGAGAAGCCTGCAATCTTTCGTTTGAGTATCCAACACTAGAAGAGGAACTGGTTCAAACAAAAGTCAATGCAGAAAAAGATTGGTTGAAAGTCATGGATGAGAAAATTAACTTTATCAGCGCAGAAAATCGGGTTCCAGAACTAATATTTCCAGGATCTTTTAATCCCCTTCACGAGGGCCATCTTGCAATGAAAGAATTAGCAGAAAATAGAACAGGTATGCAGGTAAGTTTTGAGATATGTATTCAGAATGCTGATAAACCTCCTCTTAGCTACCATGAAATTAAAAGAACATTGCAACAATTTAAAAATCAGCATCATTGGATTATCACAAAACAAGGAAGGTTTTCAGAGAAATCAGCAATGTTTCCAAACTCTGTATTTATTATTGGAGCAGATACATTATTAAGGATATTAAACGAGAAATTTTATCTCAATCACAAGGATATGATGAATCAACTTGATTTATTTAATCATCACAATATAAATTTTCTAGTATTTGGTAGAAATGTTAATAATAAATTCTTTACCTTGAGCAATATCACATTACCAAACCACATCAGTTCTAGGTTTACAGGTTTTGATGAAAAAATATTTAGAAACGATATCTCTTCCACCATCATCAGAAAACTCGAGGAAGAAGAAAGCTAAAAAAAAGCCAAAAAAAAACAGAGCCTAAGCTCTGTCTTTTAGTTCGAAGTTCGAAGGGGTCTAAAGTGAGATTCTCTCTAGCTCCTTGGAAATTATCTCTTTATTTCCTTGGTGGGTTACTAAGCTATTTTTTATCATCGACTCTTAGTAACGCTTTCGCCCCTCGGCTTCTTCCTTCTTGTTCCCCCCAGTTTCCGTCTGCAGTTGGTTGCTGGTCAGTTCAAGTTGGTAATGTTTAATTTACTCCTCAACTTTATCTTCGTCAACACCTTTTTTAAAAAAAGTTATAGTTTTTTTTATTTGTTAAAAGCAACCTCTTGAAGTATAAGTTTTAAGTCCTCAACTGATTTTCTATAGGCAGTTATGTTAACTCTCTCATTGTTACCATGGACGCCTCTAAAATCTCCTGCTTCAGACAACATAGGATTGAATCCAAAGCTCTCTATTCCAATTTCTCTGGTAAAGTGACTGTCGGTAAAACCGGTGCTTACCGAAGGAATAACTCTTGAATTTGGATACTCTTGCTTAGTGACTTTTTCTATCGCCCTAAACAACTCCGATTCAGTTGAGGAAACCGCTGGACCAAATGCCATAATCAGTTCAATCTCAATACCGTAGGATGAAACTCTTGCTTTGAAATCATTTAAAAATTCGTCCACTCCCCTATCGGGTAACATTCGACAATCTACTTCAGCAAAAGCGACCGGAGGCACTACATTGATTTTGGATGAGCCCTCTAACATGGTGATCGAACAAGTATCTCTGGTCAGAGCATGCCATGAAGGCGATGATGCTTGGAGACTCTCCAGAAATCCCTCTTCTAAAATTGTTTTAGGCATATTGGCAAACTGTGTTTTCTCTTCGCCATCCATATCAACTGCAAGGGCCTTGAAGTAGGTGTCTACAGGATCAATGATTCTTGCATCGAAAGGATTGTTATAAAGATTGCTTAGCGCTTCAATGAGTTGAGTGACTGAGGATGTGGTTTGCGGAGAAGATCCATGACCTGGAGATCCTTCGGATTTTAAACGCAACCAGACAGGAACTTTTTGTGTGACTTCAACTGAAAATACTTGTTTATCTCCATAACTTGTTCCGCTACCGCCCTCATTCAAAAGCAACTTTACTCCATCAAATGCTTCGGGATGATTTTCAAGCATCCAGCCAACTCCAAAAAATCCACCAGCTTCCTCATCAGCCGTAGCCATGAATATAATATCTCTGTTTAATTTTTCTTTATTCTTATAAGCATCTAAAAAAGCAAAAAGTTGAGCCACTCCGAGACCTTTCATATCAATCACGCCTCGACCATAAAGATAACCATCTTTAATGGTGCCTTTCAAGGGATTAGTATCCCAATAGGCTTCATCTGCAG
>JALRBL010000061.1 GCA_023257795.1 Gammaproteobacteria bacterium | reverse complement strand
ACAAAAGATTAATGGGCAGTTCGAGCCTGTCATCACCCACCAGTTTTTTAAATATTACATTTTGAACTGCGATCTAAACCTTGCAGAAAATTTTCAAAAGGATATTATTGCGAGGTTAATTACGGACCGGTAGTTCAGTCTGGTTAGAATGCCTGCCTGTCACGCAGGAGGTCGCGGGTTCGAGTCCCGTCCGGTCCGCCATTATCATGTTAAATTTTCTATCAACTTTAATTTTTAGCTTTCAACTTGGAATAATCTTTTATCAAGTTTTAATTTTTTCATTTCATCTTAGAGATCACCCAAGCATTGCTGATTTCAGAGCTTTGGCTAATAAATCTTTCACTCTTTTTTTTGGATATTTATTGGTTTTAAATATTTTGCTCCTTTTAATATCCTTTCTTCAGCAATCATATTTCCTCCATTACATAGGTCTTATTGCCTTTGTGCATGCGCTGCTTGGATTAGTGCTGGTTCCCTTGATGAAATTTTTTTCAAACCGAGATATGGGCAAAGCATTTTCTTTTTGCCACATGGTCAGCCTATATATAACTCTATATCTAGCCATTTCCTCAATGGTTGGTTTATATCAAATTTTGTTTCATTTGAATGCATAAAAAACTCAATCTTCCAAAAAAAAACTGTGTCCAGTGTGGTCTGGAATTCTTGTGGAGAAAAAAATGGTCTCGAGATTGGGAAAAAGTTAAGTATTGCAGTGAAAAATGCAAAAGGACTGGGGCAGCTAAGTTGAATGTAGCATATGTTTTGATGGCATTAATTGCACCCTCATTATGGGCTGAGAGCTTATCGGAGTTGGATTTTTTAGAACTCCAAACTCAAATTGCTACTAGAGAAATTTGCGAAGACATTCCACCACATAAACACTTTTTTAATTCTGCAGTTTTTTTGCTGGAGGGAAGGGTTATCTTGAAGCTGGATGATAAAACATATTTAAAGCAAGCTGGTGACAGTTGGATTGAACCTAAAGAAGTGCTTCATTCAGGAGTTATTGATAAAAGTTTTTCAAAATGCGTTAAGATTTTTGCTGTTTATCATCATCTTAAAGATCAACCTATTTCTCACAATAATTAGGTTGAAGAATATCGATACGACTCCATATTAGAATAACAATATCGGGAATTTACGCTATATGAAAAAAAAGACTTTTAAAACTGAAACAAAGCAACTCCTCAAATTAATGATTCATTCTCTGTACTCAAACAGGGAAATATTTCTAAGAGAATTAGTATCCAATGCTTCAGATGCATTAGATAAATTAAGATTTCAGGCTCTGCAAGATGCCAATCATAAGAATTCCAATAAAGATTTAAAGATTGTGGTTAAAGTTGACTCCAAGAAAAATCAGATCGTCATAACCGATAATGGTATTGGGATGTCTGAGGCTGAGGTAGTTGATAGCATTGGAACTATTGCTAGATCAGGAACCGCAAACTTTCTTGAAAATATAACTGGTGATCAAAAAAAAGATTCTCAACTTATTGGTCAGTTTGGTGTTGGTTTCTATTCGACATTTATGGTTGCAAGCAAAGTTACTATTTTGACAAAAGCAGCTAGCGGTAAAGATGACGCGGTCCAATGGCAAAGCGATGGCAGCGATTCCTACACTCTTAAGACAATTGATAAAGAAACTACTGGTACCGAGGTTATTATAGACTTAAACGATGATGCCAAAGAGTTCGCTGACAAACATAGAGCGATGCATTTACTGAAAAAATATTCTCAATACATTAATTTTCCTTTATATCTTGAGGATCAAGAAGGAAATGAGGAGCTCATCAATGACTCTGAGGCAATATGGTTAAAGTCAAAAAGAAGCGTCAAAGATGAGCAATATAAAGAATTTTATAAATATCTTTCGTTCGATGGTAATGATCCTTTGACTTGGATTCATAATAAAGTAGAAGGAGCAAATGAGTATTCAAGCTTGCTTTTTATTCCAAAAAAATCTCCCTTTGATCTTTGGAATAGAGAAACTCCTAAGGGTTTGAAGCTATTTATTCAGCGAGTATTTATTATGGATGATGCAGCGCATTTTCTACCCTTATACCTTAGGTTTGTAAAAGGCGTAATTGACTCAAGTGATCTTCCATTAAATGTTTCCAGAGAGATTTTGCAAGATCATCCCCTGGTTGAGACTATCAAAAAATCCTTAACAAAAAGAGTCATTGATACGCTCAGAAAAATGCAACAAGATGAC
>JALRBL010000080.1 GCA_023257795.1 Gammaproteobacteria bacterium | reverse complement strand
CGTCCATATCGATTCTGGCCCAATCGGTGTAATAGTCGTAATCATATTCTCTGGCAGACATAATTAACGATGCTCTGAACTCATCAAAATCATAATTAATTTGAGTAGAGAGTGTTGAAATTGTTGTTTCATGTCTTTCATCAGAAGCGCTCGCATGTGCATATCTTGGATCATAATTTTTAAGTGCATTAGAAGGAGATCCACCAAGACTTCCGGCCCACGCATTCCACTCATCGTCATAGAAATTTGTGATCGCAGATAGTCTTGAACATGTTGGGTCGCCATCAAAGTTATACCAGTAGCTTGATGCTGCTGGACAATCTGCGACGTACACATCGGCATTACCTGGCTTATCTTGTCCTGGCTCTTTGATACCTAAATCATCTCTGGTGTGTTCAAAGTATCTGATGTGTCCAGACAAAGGACCTTCATCAAAGCCGAGTGTCACCATAATAGAGGAATCATCTTCCTCTCCAACTGTTTTGCCAGTTTGGATGTTTTTATAAATACCTGGGCTTACGTTTGAGGTGTAAACCATTCTTAGTGCGTAATTAGCGGTTAAAGGTAAGTTGTACATGGCGTTAAAACGAGTAATCGAGTCTGATGCTTTTGTTTTTTCACCATATCCAACTTGGACTTTACCGTAGGCAGCAGATGCATCAGGTTTGTTGATGATATAACGGATTGTGCCTCCTATGGCATTTGAACCATAAAGCGTACCCTGAGGCCCTCTAAGCACCTCGACTCTTTCTACATCAAATAGATTCGTCATTGAACCACCAATTTCGTCTATAAAGACGGATGTAGTCCCTGAGCCTCTTTGAGCGGTAGCGGTATTAAGTCCTCTAAAGGTGAAATTTTCCGATCCACCGGGAGTGCTTACTCCGGCAAGAGTTCTTAGGTAGTCTTCTGGTGTTGCAATCCCTCTGTCTTGAAGGGTTTGCTCAGAAATAACCGTAATATTCATAGGAATATCTTGAACATTTTGCTCTTTCTTATTTGCTGTCACGATCACTTCCTCTACTTCCTGAGCAAGAAGTGAGCCAGTAAACATAAAGAAAGCAAAAACTGATAATAATTTATTCATATAATTTTCCCCAAACTATATATGTTTTATGTTATTACAATACTTAAAAAATATATGATAGTAAAGGTTTTATGGAGTTTTCAGAGGTTTCTGGTCTCTTGCCAGACCATGGAGAAATTTCTCTCAATGATCTTGGTTTGCCCGTTTCTAGTTTCGAGTGTATCTCGATATATTATTCCCATATCCAAGATAGATTTGCCATTTTCATGATGGGAGATATGACTTGCAATGCAATAACATGATCCGGTTAGTTTATCTTGGTTTTCTGCATGAAACTGAATGTTTGAAACTCGATGCATAGTAGATTCAAAATTATTCAGCTGATCCAAGGAAGTTATAAATGCTTCAGCTCCATTTAACTCAAATGCACCGGTCATAGAAAAATCATCCCACAAAATTTCTTTTAAACCCCTAAAATTTCTAGCATCAATAAGATCTGCGTAACTTATCACTAAATGTTCGTATACCGATTTCATAATTGATCCTTGAGTTGAGCAATTTTTTCTAAGGTGGGTTTAATATCATCTGCCGATTGAATGAAGTTTATTGGGAAAAACTCTATCTCTTTTAATCCAGCTTCAAAAGACTTCTCAAATTCAGCCAATGTTTTATCAAGATCAGGATAGCCTTGATCATTCGTAATGGTAGGTAATTGACCTCTAATTCTTGGTGGGGTATTTTTTAAGCCTTCAAAGGCAGTTGCGAGAGTTGAAAATCCATCCCTAATAAACTCTCTGCTGGTTTTAATTGGGATCCAGCCATCACCAATTGCAGCAATTTTATGAGCATTTTCAGGTGTCATTTTCATGCCAAATAACAAAGGTATATTTTTACCTTGAATGGGTTTTGGGTTGCACCAAATATCTTCAAACTGGAAATGTTTACCGTGATGGCTTACGGGGCTCTCTGACCAGAATTTTTTGATGATTTCAAGAGTTTCCCAAAAAATTTCTTCTCGATCTTCAAATTTTACTCCAGCAGCTTCAAATTCTTCCCTTTGCCATCCAAGTCCTACTCCTAACTCAAGCCGTCCGTTTGAGATAACATCAATCGTTGCTACTGTCTTAGCAAGAAGAGCAGGGTTTCTGAGAGGGGTTATTAATATAGCCGTAGCTAATTTAATAGACGAAGTGTGAGAACCTATCATATTTAAAACACTCAGAGGTTCGTACCATGGAGCTTCTGAAGGCAAAGGAAAGTCTCCAAAGGGATATTTATGCAAATTTTTTCCCATCACCACATGATCAGTAACGCTCACAGCATCAAAGCCTAAGGCTTCTGCTTCTTGCGCAATTTTTATGTAACTACGGATACCCTCGTTCGGAAAAAAATTTTCTAGTCCAAAGAGACCGCAGATAAGTTGTAAATTATTTGCCATGATTCATTGTAAACGCACCTCTTGAATTGCATCAATCGATTTAAATAAACTATCAAATGCACTTAGTTATGATTAAAATGCTACATTCGTGGGGCCATAGCTCAGCTGGGAGAGCGCAACGCTGGCAGCGTTGAGGTCAGGGGTTCGATCCCCCTTGGCTCCACCATTTTTTCATTGCACTCTCCCAAGGACTGCATAGAATAGAGCCTAGGGGTTTCAACTATGTTTCGTTTATTTTCTTTAGCACTTTTATCATTCACGGTTTATTCGAGCGATGTTTTATTGCAGCCAAAATCTGTTCTTGATGTTAAGACCGGCGCGTTTGTTAGCGCAGACGTATTAATCAGAGATGGAAAAATTATCAAAATTGCCAAAAACATACAAACAACTTCAAGTACTGAGATCGTTAAGATAGAGGATCTAATTTTATTACCAGGACTCATGGATGCTCATACGCATCTGATTGGTGATACCAGTAAAAAAGGGTATGCATCTATTGGTAATTCAATATTTTTTTCTACCATCCACGGAGTGAAAAATGCAGAAAAAACTTTGCTGAGCGGTTTTACAACAGTCAGAATGGTGGGTGCCCCGGAGTTTGCAGATGTGGCACTAAAGCAAGCAATTGAAGAGGGTACGATAGTGGGTCCCAGATTAATAGTTTCTGGTCCGGCATTGGGAATTTCTGGTGGCCATTGCGATAGTAATTTATTCCCTTTTTCAAAAGACTCTTTAAACAATACACCGCATCAAATTGTGGATAATCCCTGGGATGCAAGAAAAGCCGTCCGTATTAATAGAAAGTTTGGAGCTGATTTAATTAAATTTTGTGCAACCGGAGGAGTGATGTCTAAAAATACGGATGTCAATGCAAAACAGTTTACCTTCGAAGAAATGGAGGCAATAGTTTCAGAGGCCCATAATCATGGAATGAAAGTAGCTGCTCATGCCCATGGGCTAGAGGGAATTAAAACAGCCATCAGAGCAGGCGTAGATTCAATTGAGCATGCAAGCTTTATAGATTCCGAAGCAATTCAAATGGCAATTGATAAGGGCACTTATTTATCTATGGATGTCTATGTTTCTGACTATATTCTGGGAGATGGTGCAAAAAAAGGAATTCTTGAGGAATCCTTAGAAAAAGAAAGGACTGTTGGAAAAATTCAACGGTTGAATTTTAAAAAAGCTGTCGAAGCAGGTGCCAAGATTGCCTTTGGTACCGATGCAGGTATATTTCCTCACGGAGATAATCGCAAGCAGTTTGCATACATGGTGGAATGGGGAATGACTCCATTGCAAGCAATTCAAGCTGCAACCATCAATGCAGCAGATTTATTTGGAATGAATGAAATTGGACAAATAAAAGAAGGCTTTATCGCAGATATTATTGGGGTTAGAGTAAATCCTCTAGAGAATATTAGGTCTTTGGAATCTGTGAGCTTTGTCATGAAAGAAGGTAGGATCGTTCTTCAATAAACAGCATGTCCAACGTTTCTAATCAATATTCTTTAACCAGTAAGTTCTTTTTTAGTTTTTTTCTATATATTCTGGTTTACCTCATTTGGTATGACCTGATCTTAGATTCCTCAACTATGAACGATGACATCGGCAGTCTAATTTTTTTACCGCATGGCATGAGATACCTTCTTATTATTGGTTTTGGATGGGTTGGGTTTTGGGCTGTTTTTTTAGGTGCTATATTTGCTCCAGCTTTTAACGAGGAAGTTATCCTGCTAAATCACAATCCCATTTCAGTGTATTTAGATATTTGGCACAATCTTGAAAGCTTAATTGGCGCGCTATCGGTGCTATTAACTGCTAGGTTTTTATATTGGGCTAAACTAATTGATTCGCTCCAAGGCAACCTTTTTTATAGGCAACCGAGCAAGCTCATGCTGATAGTGATTACTTCTGCATTTTTCAATGGTTTGCTTTCAAATTTTATTACCGCTATGGCTGAACATGCTACGCCAACATCCCCTATCAGAGTTATACGCTTTGTATTGGGTGATATTATTGGAGCTCTTATTTTACTGACTTGGGTTTTTGTGGGCTGGCGTCTTTGGAAAAGATTTATCTTGA
>JALRBL010000034.1 GCA_023257795.1 Gammaproteobacteria bacterium | reverse complement strand
TGACTTTATTTATTGGTAATTTTCATCTATGTTAGCAGGAAGGATATATAAAGAAAATGAAGATCCATATTCTCGGTATTTGCGGCACTTTCATGGGTGGCCTTGCAAGAATATTATTACAAGAGGGGCATGAGGTTACTGGCTCTGATAAAGCTTTTTACCCTCCGATGTCAGATCAATTAATTGAATTGGGAATTCAAATTTTTGAGGGCTATAAAGGCGATCTCCCACCAGCCGATCTTTATGTTATTGGCAATGCTCTATCTAGAGGAAACCCTTGGGTTGAAGAGATTTTAAGCAATCATAAAAACTATACTTCTGGGCCGGAGGCTTTAGGTAAAATCTTGAAACAAAGAAAAGTCATTGCTGTTGCTGGTACACATGGCAAGACTACTACTAGTTACATGATAAAACATATCCTTTCATTGAATGATTTGTCTGTAGATTATCTTATCGGTGGCATTAACAACTCAGGCGAATTTTCTGCAAGCAACCAAAATGCTGAAATATTTGTCATTGAGGCAGATGAATATGACTCTGCTTTTTTTGATAAGCGCTCAAAATTTATTCACTACTATCCTGATATCTTTGTTATTAACAATATTGAATTTGATCACGCTGATATTTTTAGCTCTATTGATGATATAAAAAGACAATTTCATCATGCCGTAAGAACCATTCCCAATAATGGCTTCATTGTTTATCAGAAGGATGATTTGCACACCAACCAACTTCTTCAACTTGGCACGTGGTCAAATACAATTGCTGTCAATGATGCCAAATCTCTTGCCCTATCTGATGATGACCAATTTATCATTACTGAAGAACAGAATTTTTCTACTATTGAGCTTCCATTCCCGGGAAGACATAACTACCTTAATGCCATGATGGCAATGCAAGCTGCCAAAATTATTGGAATTAGCTTTCAACAATCTTTTGAAGCATTAAAACAATTTAGAGGCGTTAAAAGACGTTTGGAGATCGTTTACCAAAGTTCCAGTCACATCATTTATGATGATTTTGCTCACCATCCAACTGCAATTCGGGCAACTACCGAAGCAATTACCAAGAAACATCCCAATAAAAAAATTGGAGCTATTATCGAGCTTGCATCAAACACAATGTCATCAGGCTTCCATAATCAAACTCTTTTCAATGCTCCGATTGGAATGAAGCATATTGTTTGGGTAGATCCTAAGGGAGTGCTAAATAACAAAAATGCATTTTCTTCAATTGAAGAGGCAACCAAAGAATTGAAAAAAATAATTATGGAACTAGATATAGTTCTAATCATGACAAATAAAAATAGTGTAATTATTAAGGACTCACTCATGGAAGCATTCAATGCTTAAATCGCTGCCTATTTTTCCATTAGGGATTGTGGTATTACCTGGTAATATCCAATCTCTTCAGATCTTCGAGCCACGCTATATTCAAATGGTTAAAGATTGTATGAAGGCTGATTCTGGTTTTGTCATCGTCCTTCAAAAAGAGTCTAAAGAAAATCAGCTTTCAATATTAGAGCATGGCACATATGTAGAAATCATTGATTTCAATACATTACCAAATGGTTTGCTTGGGATAACTGTTAGAGGTATTCACAGGACAAAAATTAAGACAATGGAGCAAAATCAATTAGGATTGAATATTGGAACAGTTGAAAATATTCAAGATCCTGAAGTTGATGATCAGGCTTTGTTAGCGCAGTATCCTGATCTAATTCAGATTCTTTCTCAGCTCAAGCAGCATCCTCAAATAAAATCTATGCCACTCGAAATTAATTTAGATTCAGCTGATTCTGTGAGCTACCACCTTGCAGGTTTGATTCCTTTGGCAGCAAAGGATAAGCAAAAGATACTCGAAGCTTTTGATGCTGGGCAAAGGCTTAATTACTTATCAAAATACTTTGATCAAATAGCAGGTAGCAAGAACTAAAGTTTTAGCATTTGTTTGCCGTAATTTTCTCCTGTAAATAATCTATTCAGGGTTTGCGGGCAATTTTCTAGTCCCTCTTGAATATCCTCAAGGTGCTTAATTTTTCCTTCTAATACTAAACCAGCAAGTTTCTCAACAGCCTGTTGGGACTTTGGCAGATAATCAAGAACCAAGAATCCTTGCATTGTAGCTCTTTGAACAACTAGGTTAAGGATGTTTCTGGGACCAGGTTGGGGCTCGGTTGCATTGTAACCAGATATACCTCCACAAAGCATAACTCTGGCATTCATATTAATTAGGAATAGAACTGTCTCTAAAAGTGGACCACCTACATTATCAAAGTAAATATCTATTCCATTTGGTGCTGCCTTAAACAATTCTTCATGGACATTACTATTTTTATAATCTATGACTGTATCTAGCCCACAACCCTTAAGCCAGTTACACTTTTGCTCTCCTCCAGCAATTCCAATTACATAACAACCAGCTTCCTTGGCTAATTGTGCAGCCACAGATCCGGTTGCTCCCGCGGCACCGGACACAAGCACGACTTCCCCAGCTTTTGGTTTTGCAAGCTCTATGAGTCCGTAGTAAGCTGTAATGCCCGTTGTACCAAGTACATTGAGCATAGTGGGTATTGGTAGCAACTCAGGTATCAATCTAAATCTATCTTCTTCCTTGGCTTCGGTAATAAGATGGGTCTGCCATCCTACCATCCCAAAGATCAAATCACCTTCTTTGTAAGTTGGGTTTTTGCTTTCTAGCACTCTTCCAATGCCTCCTGCTCTGACAACTTCATCTATTTGCACAGGGGGCAAATATCCAGGTAAGTCTGTCAACCACATTCTTTGAGTGGGATCAAAAGATAGGTATTCATTTTTAATAAGAATTTCCCCATCCTCAATTTCACGAAGATTTTCAGAAATCAGTTCGAAATCCGTATTTTTAACTAATCCCTCTGGTCTTTTTTTGAGTACCCATTTTTTATTAATTATCATTTTTCCCTTTTAAGAATTTTATTAAAAACCAAATTGTAAATATCAGTATAAATGAATAGATAGCAATATAGATTATTCGTTGATACTGCTCCCCAATTTCGCTTGCGTATACTCCGGCATAATAACTTGGAATACTTGCAACTAAAGCCCAAATCAATGTGCCCAAAGATGTTGCTAATATATATTTATAAGCAGGATACTGAGTTATTGCGGCTATCAGTGGAAGCAAGCCTCTTATAGGACCAAAACTTTTTCCAAACACTATCCCAAACATTCCATATTTCTGCATTATCCATTGTGTCTTTTTCTGAGCGGTTTTGAGCTTTAAGTTTTCTAGATTAATTTTGCTATAAATAAACCTTGCAAGTATCCAGCTTGCAAGGTCTCCAAGCATGCCGCCAACGAATATCATGAAAATAACTGATGTAATAGGGGTATTTGATAAGCCAGCTGCTACTACTGCAGCCCAGAGAGGCCCCATACCAGGTAGAAAAATCCCAACAATCATTGCGCATTCCAGAATTGCGAATCCAAAAATAATTAATAGATTTATTTCCATAAGTTTTATATTCTAAGTAGAAATCAAATGCTTAGATTTCTCAAGTTAAAAACCAAAATATCCAACTATGTCTAATAAAGAAAATACCCTAACTATTTGCATGAATGCTTTAGAAGATCTCAAAGCCCAAAACATTTGTAGTCTTGACATAAGTAAAACCTCTAATTTTGCAGACTGGTTGATAGTTGCCACTGCTACCTCAAGCACTCATGCTAGAGCTGTATCAGATAAAGTGATTGAAGCCATTAAAGAAAACAATCATTCAATTATGGGAATAGAAGGCAAAGAAAATGCTGAATGGGTCCTTATCGATGGCGGAGAGGTAGTGGTTAATATTATGCTCTCAGACACTAGAGATTTTTATGATTTAGAGGGACTATGGGGGGCTTATTCTTAGAGTATGCATTTTAGAATACTCTCCATCCAAAATAAGTCTAAAATTTGGGAAGAAGAAGGGGTATTACATTACATTAAGCAACTTGGATCTCTTCATTCAATAAAGTTTATAGACATTGCCTGCAAATCTTCACAACACGATACTTCAGATCAAATTAAGTTCAGGGAATCAGAAGCGATCATTGGTAAATTAAGAAAAGATGCCTTAGTAATAGCTTGGGATAAAAATTGTGGTAAAGAAATCAGTTCTGCTGATTTTGCAAATTTTTTAGCGCAAGCTCAACTTACTACTTCCAATATTGATTTTATCATTGGAGGATCGCATGGAGTTTCTTCAACGCTCTTAGAGAGGGCTGATCATATTTTTTCAGCTTCAAAGCTCACTTTCCCTCATCGATTATTTAAAATCATTTTGGTAGAACAAATTTTTAGGGCAATAAAAATTCAAGCAAATCATCCATATCATAAATAGCTGTGCAATTCGAAGAAAGACAGAAAGAGCGAAATAGCTTCTCAAATAGAGCGCTTGTTTCTTTCATCATTTTTACTGTCTTATTTATTGGTGTGCTAGGTAGAATTTTCTATCTTCAAATCAGCACTAATCAAGCCTACCTCACAGCCGCCGAATCCAATAGAACTTATACGGTACCTGTTCAAAGTCTACGGGGCCAGATCTTTGATAGAAATGGAAATCTGCTAGTGGGAAATCAAGCAACTTATGATTTGGTTACCATTCCATCTCAAATACAGGATTTAACAATATTTTTGGATCAGATCTCAAAGGTGCTTCCTCTATCCGATAATGCTAAGCAAAACTATGAAAAGCTTTTTAAGTCCAAGGCAACTTTTAATAGAGAGCTTGTTCTTATTAAAGATTTAACAGATGAGCAGATCGCATCTTTTCAAGTAAGATCGTTTAGATTTCCAGGCGCATTTATTGGAAAACGTTATCGAAGAATTAGTCAATTCCCAGAATTGTTTTCCCATGCAGTTGGGTACACAAGTAGAGCCTCAGCAAACATATTAAATTTACCAGGCATCCCATCAAGAAATTGGAAAGATGCGGAATATATCTATGCTCCTGGTTTGATAGAGGGCCAACTCGGTCTAGAAAAAATTTATAACGATTCACTTTCAGGCAGTTATGGTAAAAAAATTTTTGAAATTGATGCCAAGGGGAAGCTTCATAATTTAGTAAAAGTATTCCAGGGCTCTCCAGGAGAAGACCTACACACATCCTTAGATCTTGCGGCACAGCAAGCCGCCCACCAATCAATGAATGGTAAAAGAGGAGCGGTAGTTGCAATTCATCTTCCTACAGGAGGATTAAATGTGGCATACAGTTCACCAACTTTTTCCATTAATGAGTTTGCGAATGGTATCGATCAGGAATCTTTTGACTCCATTATTCAAGATATTAATAAACCCCTTTTTAATAGAGCACTAAAAGGAAGGTATCCGCCAGCTTCATCAATCAAACCTGCAATTGCTCTTTATGGGCTCAACGCAGGATTGACTTCATGGGATAGAGCAATTAACGATCCAGGTTTTTTTGTGCTACCTGAAGATGGAAGGATATACCGAGGTTGGAGAGAAGGGGGACATGGCGCAGTAAATTTAACAAAAGCTCTGGTTCAAAGCTCTAATACTTATTTTTTTGATTTGGCATATCAATCTGACATCAATCAATTAACAGCGCACCTTGATGGTATGGGATTTGGAAAAGCATTATGCCTTGATTGTTTTGATGAAGATCCAGGATTATTGCCTACTCCCGGATGGAAGTATGCACAATATAACAGAGGCTGGTTTACTGGAGACACTGTGAATATGGGTGTTGGACAAGGATATATTTTAGCAACGCCAGTTCAGCTTGCATTTTATGCATCTTTATTAGCAAATAAGGGTGCAGCTAGGCTCCCACATTTTGGCCAAAACGAATCCGATCAGTTACTTGCTATTAAAACTTCAGATATCAATTGGTCAAAGCTCCACAAAGCACTCGAGTTAGTTGTCGAAGGTCCCTCTGGCACAGCTAGAAGATTAAGTGAACTAAAGTCTTTTAAAGTTGCAGCTAAGACTGGGACCGCAGAGCTTGTTAGCTTGGATTCAAAGGAAGCATATGCTGAAATTAGATCTGATGTATTGCAGCGAGATCATGCAATTATTATTGCCTTTGGTCCAATGCCAAACCCAGAGTATGCTGTAAGTGTAGTAATTGAGAATGGCGAGAGCGGTGGATTGGTTGCTGGACCTGTTGCAATAGAAGTTCTTAAGGCTCTAATTCAAAAATGAATATTAAACTTTATGGAGATTGGATTATTGCATCATGTATTTTGATGTTAACTATTTTTGGACTGTTTTTTTTATATAGCGCATCGGAAGGAAGTTTCGACATAGTTTTAAAGCAAGCAGTTTTTGTCATCATAGGATTTGCTCTTTTCTTTTCTTTAGCACAAATAGACCCAGAGCACTTTAGGCGTCTTGCATACATTTTACTTGCTGGTTCTTTTATCCTAATGTTAATAACTGCTTTATTTGGTCCTGAGATAAATGGAGCACAAAGATGGATAAGGGTTTTAGGAATCTCATTTCAGTCCTCAGAGCTCTTTAAGGTTTCTCTCCCGCTTAGTATGGCAACATATCTTCAATATAAGAAATTGCCAATCAGTATGAAGGATACCTTTTTTTGCTTATTTATTATTGGTATTTCAGCTCTTACCGTAGCAATCCAACCTGACTTAGGAACTTCTTTGCTTGTTGCTTTGTCTGGACTTTTCGTACTTTTCCTAGCAGGACTGAGCTGGTCTTTTATTGGCATTACATTTGGGATTTTAATAATTGCTTCACCATTTATTTGGAACAATCTATTAAGACCTTTTCAAAAAGAAAGGATTTTGACACTTTTTAATCCCGAATCGGATCCCTTTGGTTCAGGCTGGAACATCATTCAATCGAGAATTGCTATTGGCAGCGGAGGAATTTCTGGCAAAGGTTATGGAGAAGGCTCTCAAACCCACTTTAATTTTTTACCAGAAACACAAACTGACTTTATCTTTGCGGTCGCTGCTGAAGAATTTGGATTTATTGGAGTAGTAGTTATCCTAAGTTTATTTCTTATTCTAAGCCTGAGAACATT
The DNA here is from genome assembly GCA_023257795.1 of Gammaproteobacteria bacterium. GTDB lineage: Bacteria > Pseudomonadota > Gammaproteobacteria > Magnimaribacterales > D2472 > VMDH01. The sequence goes on along the minus strand of JALRBL010000034.1, from coordinate 19,428 downwards.
ATATTTTGCCTTAAATGCCCGTGATCGCTTTTGTAGATTAGTTGTTGGAGGGCTGCTGCTAACATTTCTGTTTAATTTGTTGGTAAATATAAGCATGGTTATTGGTTTAATACCGGTTGTTGGAATGCCATTACCATTCATTAGCAAAGGCGGCTCATCCATGATCACTTTGTTCATCTTATTTGGGATTATAATGTCCATAGGCAGTCACAAAACATTAATGCAAAGGTAATATCATGAAAAAAAAGATTTTTTTAATTCTTTGCATGCTAAGCATTCAACCCATTTATTCAGTAGATATAAACAATCCTAAGATCCAAGATTTCATTGATGAAATGCAAAAAACTTATGGCATAAATGCATCTTATGTTTCTTCAATTCTTCAAGATGCTGAATATCAACAATCAATTATTGATGCCATTTCATCCCCCGCAGAATTTACTTGGACGTGGGATAGGTACCGCAAACTATTTATAGAAGAACAAAGAATTAATAATGGAAAGGCTTTTCTCTCTGACTACCAAGAAACATTTATACGGGCAGAAATGACATATGGTGTTCCCAAGGAGGTTGTTGCTGCTATTTTGGGAATTGAGACAAGATATGGAAAAATTATGGGCAAGTACAAGGTAATTGATGCCCTTGTGACGCTTGGCTTTTTTTATCCAAAACGGGAAACTTTCTTTAGAAGTGAGTTGAGGGAATTTATTCTTTTGGTTAATGAAAATCAATTAGCTCTTAATAGCATCAAGGGATCCTATGCAGGAGCCATGGGATTTGGTCAATTTATCTCAAGCAGTTACAGAAACTTTGCTGTAGATTTTGATAATGATGGCAGAGCTGATTTATTAAATTCACCAGAGGATGCAATTGGGAGTATTGCTAATTATCTTATGTTGAATGGATGGGTGCGAGACCTGCCCATTTTATGGAATATAGACAATACTTTTAAAATTTCTGATAAATCTCTGTTTAATAAAGTTGGAAAAAAGCTCTCATTTGAACTTATTGAAACATACATAGTCCCACCCAAAAAACTCAAGGGAAAAAACTTTATGTTGCTTGAATATGAATCTAATGACGGGCAGAATTACTTTATTGGTTCAGAAAACTTTATTGCCATAACAACATATAATCGGAGCCACTTTTACGCAAAAGTAGTTCAGGAGTTAGCAACAATTTTGGGATATGAGAATGCTTAGATTTTTATCAATAACCTTTTTACTAATACAGAGTTCTTTGGTTGAGTCTCAAAATATTGTTCCTCGCCCTCCACAAATCAATGTCTCGAGCTATATTTTGATAGAGCCAAATTCTGGCACTGTGCTTGCTGAGTTCAATGCTGATGATCATATAGAACCAGCCAGTATGACTAAGGTAATGACAGGATACATAGCTGCTGATCAGTTGCATCGAAATCTTGTCAAACCAACTGATGAGGTCTTAATCAGCAGCAAAGCCTGGAAAATGGAAGGCTCAAGAATGTTTATTGAAGAAGGGAAGAGGGTAAGTTTTGAGGATCTTTTAAAAGGGGTCGTTATTCAATCTGGAAATGATGCTTCGGTTGCTATTGCGGAATATCTTGGTGGAACAGAAGAAGGTTTTGTAGATATTATGAATGCATACGCCCAAAGCATGGGCTTACAAAATACGTTGTTTGAAAACTCAACTGGCCTCCCTTCATCCAATCACTTTTCTTCTGCAAGAGATTTATCAACAATTACTAAAAATTTAATTAATAATTTTCCAGAGCATTATCAGCTCCATAAAGAAAGAAGCTTTACTTTCAATGATATAAGGCAACTCAACAGAAACAGACTTCTTTGGCGAGATGATACAGTTGATGGAGTTAAAACAGGCCATACAGAATCTGCCGGTTATTGTCTTATTAGCTCAGCAGCAAGAGGGTCAATGCGACTAATAGCGGTTGTTGCAGGGGCAAATTCTGAAGAAGAGCGCTTCAACTCGTCCCAAAGATTATTGGAGTATGGCTTTAGATTTTTTGTCACCCAAAAACTTTTAAGCAGCAACGAGGAGGTCAGATCTGCTGATGTTTGGGGAGGACAAAAAGATTTAGTACCATTAGGGTTGCCCAATGACTTGGTTGTAACTGTGCCTAGGGCCGATCTTCCAAACTTAAAAATAGACTACACCTTTAATAATAATATTGAGGCACCTATAGTTGAAGGAGATGTCTTGGGAAGCTTATCTGTAAAATCAGGGGAGTCTGTAATTGCTACCTCCAATCTCGTAGCTTTAGAGAATATTGAATCCAAAGGTTTTTTTGGCAGGCTTATTTCAAAAATCATTATGTGGTTTTTGAATCTATTTAATTTGGGATAGGTCTTCAATGCTAGGTATTTTTAACGGGAATATTCTTCCTGTTGAGGAAATAAAGATATCTCCTTTTTCCAGGGCTTATACTTTTTCAGATGCTGTTTATGAGGTAGTTCCATTTTTCAAGGGCAAACCTATTGCAATGGATTTGCATATGGAGAGATTGGTAAAAAGCTGTCATGCAATTGGAATAGAAGTTGAGCATAGTGTTGTTCAAGCTGAAATAATAGAGTTAGCTAACCTTGCACTTAATAATTCTAACGGCTATGTTTATTATCAGCTTACTAGGGGCGTAGATAAATCCAGAAGCCATATATACTCAAACAATTTACAATGTGAATCTTTCGGATATGCTGCCCATACAAGTCAAACTATAGCACCGCAAAAAGCAAAGATAGTTCAGGATATTCGTTGGGCAAGATGTGATATCAAGTCTACGGCATTGTTGGGGAATATTTTGCTTATGAATCAAGCTTACGCTGACGGTTGCAGTGAAATAATTATGCATAGAAATAATTTCATTACAGAATCTGGCTCAAGCAATATATTTATTGTGAAAGATGCAAAAATCATGACTCCCCCCAGAGAAGCAAATATTCTTGCAGGCATAACTAGGGAGCTTTTGATAAAGAATTTTTCCAAAAGCTTTGAAATAGCTGAAGAGCCATGTCATATAGATTTGCTTGCTGAGGCGAATGTTGTATTTTTGACAAGTTCAACGAAAGGCATCATGCCCATTAATGAAATAGAAGGGAATAACTATATTTTCAGTAAAGACCATCCTATTTTTATGGATCTAAAAAACCAATTCGATAAATTTTTAGAGACAGCTTTTTAGCTCAGCAAAGACTCCCTCAATCAGATTCCAGTTTTTTTGATGCGACGCACCTTTATTTGCTTTGTCAGTTAAATGAGTTTTATCCAGCATTGCATATATCTTTTTTAGCTCGATGTTCGAGAACAAGTTTTTATAAAGAGCTAGTTTGTTTGACCAAATTTTTAATTGTTTTAGCTCTTGGTTTGAAAATTTTGGATTAGATTTCATAATTAAGCCTACTAAAAATATCCTATTTGCAATCCAAGTAATGGGGATAATTTCTTCCGGTTGCTCCTTTTTCAATTTAGCAAGGTGCAGCGAAAGTTTTTCAAAATCTTGAGCTAACACTAGATCTTCCAATGCAAAAATATCCATCGTTGATGAGAAATGTGTATTAAAACTATTCTCTTCTTGATTAGTGCTTAGAAACTCAAGAATCTTGACCGCATTGTCTGAGGCAAGAAGATTGCCCTCATGATTTATAAAAATCTCTTTTCCAAAAGCTGATAACAACTCATCGCTTAAGAAGGAGAGCTTCTTTTTTAATCGAATCTTTTCTTCGAAGGTATTTAATTTCTCACAATTTATCGTTAATAAATAGGAGTTGCTATTCCAAGGTTTATTTTTTGGAAGAGGCGAGCTAGTTTCAACGATAATTTTAGCATTATTAAAACTTTGCTCAGTTAAGCTATTAAGAAAAGTATTTAATGTCTCGGGAAATCTGCCTTCAAGGTGCTGGATTATTAAGAGCATTTTATCTCCAAACAAAGAGCCTCCGGAAATAGATTGAATTATGGTTGCAAGATTTTCAAATTCATCGTGGTGTACTACATTGATTTTGTAATCTTTCTTTTCATTAATCTTTAGTTTAAGCGCATCCTTTATTTCATTGCGAAGCGGAATTTCACTTCCATGTAAAACAAAAAGGCATTTTTTTTCAGCTTTGATAGGGCTATATTGTTGGTACGATAGATTCAAATTACTGTGTGCTTAGTTTCAAGTAAATTTTATTTATAATCTCTCGGTGCATTAACTCTAAGTATTCTCTTTTTAATTGAGTATTTGCCACTGGATTAGACTCTAAAATAGGAATGCTTCTCTGAGAGATCTCTTTGAAAGATATTGAGCTCATTTGATTGTTGTTAAAAATTACTTCTGCCTGAATATTTATTATTGACTGCGTTGGTTTAACAGAGCTGCTTGAGTATGAATAATTATTCTCTAACTCATTGAATTGAATACTTAAAATATTTGTGCTTTTTGGATCAACTATAAAGAAACGATTTAAATAGTGTCTATTTTTTAAAGAAAGTTCTGCAGAAACATTTAGCGTTTTAACCTTAAGTGGTTCTTTGGGTGCATATTGAAAACTTGAACATGTACCAAGAATACAAATAGCTATGAAGACGATTAATCTATTGAGCAACATCAAACAGGTCCTTGAATCCAGAGGGATCATGCCTGCCAACTGGAAGGTTTTCTAATGTCCCAAATCCAGAATTATCTCCTAATTTTGCCCTAGCAATTTGATGAACATGAAAAAAGGTATAGTCTTCAGGATTTATTGTATCTAGCTCCCAGCACTCATATCCAAATACTTTTTCACCTTTCCAAATTCCATGACCCCACTCAGGATGTTGATAACCAATACCCTTGCAATAAAATTTTGGACCGAGGGTCTCTAGTTCAATATTCATAGAATTTCCTTGCTGATCTTCTCCCAAGATTATGGCTCCAGTGGACCAACGTGTGCCTTTTTTCCAAGAAACGGAATGCGAAATATTCTTTAGATCTTCGGAAATTGATTCGTCGTCTTTAAATGATGGGCTTGAAGATAGAGATATCTTATGAGCTGAAATTTGTGTAGGCGAGCCATCTCTATCTTGGAAAGTTCCAAATAATGTGGCAAATGACTCAAAGTGAATCGGAGCCCAGCACCAGTAAACACCTGGTTCGTGTTGCGATGAAGGGGGAGCACCCAATTCTGGTTCGCCTACTGGCCTAATGCCCCAAGATTTATCTCTGGTTCCATATATATCACTTAGCTCAATTTCTGTGCCATCAATTTCTATCCTGCCACTCCACCTTCCAAGCTGAGTAAATCTATGAGTATTGAGAATTACTCTTCCATCTTGTTTTAAAATAGATTGCGGCTCTAAAAATGCAGCGGATCTAGCAGAAAAAGTAAGATCACAACTGATAGGATGCTCATTCTGAGCGATAGTGAAGTTGATAGTTCGCATAGGTTCAACTACAGAAAGCTCTAATGGACCAATTTTCATTGGAATTCTTAATGGATTGATCCTAGCACTTGCATGAAATGAGTGCTGCTTGCCATCCACTGAGATGCTGAAATGAGCATCATTGATTTGTCTATTAGGGTAAAAGCCAAAGCCAATTCCAAACATTAGTTTTCTATTTGGGCAGAAACCATTAAACCAATAACGTTCATAAAAATTCCTTTCAGGAGTAACCGGATTTAGAATTGGTTCATTGGTTTGATGAATTGGATAATCATCAAAAACACTCAACATTGCCATAACTTATTTAACAACCAAGTTAATTAATTTGTTTTTTATATAGATTACTTTAACAAGATTTTCTGGATCGACAAATTTTGCTACATTTTCATGTTGCAGAGCAAGAGGCTCTATGTGTTGTTGCTCGCTATCAGAAGAACAAAGCATTTTCCCCCTAACTTTCCCGTTAACTTGGATGACAATTTCAACTTCATCTAGGATTAATAAATCTTTTCTAAGCTGAGGCCAAGAAAGATCAATATCAACTAACTTTTTATTTTCAAACCTTTTTAATAGTTCTAGTGTCACGTGGGGTATAAATGGATGAAGCATTCGCAATACATAGCTTATCAATTCTTGTACAACAAATTTATTATTTTCAATTATTTCTTTAGACTTAAAATCTTCTGGTATTGCATTAATCAACTCCATAGTAGCAGCAATTGGAGTGTTATAGGAGCCGCGCTCTCCCAAATCGTTGGTGACTTTTTGAAGAGTCTTGTGAGTTTTATATCGAAGCTCTTTTGCAATTTTCTCCAGTTCAATTGGCTCTTGCAGATTTTGAAATCGCATTGAGTCAACAAGATTCCAAAGTCTTTTGATAAACCTTGCAGAGCCCTCAATTGATGTGTCTGACCATTCAAGGGATTGATCTGCTGGAGCTGCAAACATCGTATAAAGCCTAATGGTATCAGCTCCATATCTTTCCATGAGATCCTCAGGATCTACACCATTAAGTTTAGATTTGCTCATCTTTGACATTCCGTCTTTAATGACCTTTTTACCCTCAACAGAAATCAAGCCTTTTTCTGATTCCGAAACATTTGATTTATTTAACCAAACTGGATTTCCATCTTCATTCAAGTAGTAATATGCATCTGCAAGAACCATTCCTTGAGTAAGCAGTTTTGTAAATGGTTCGCTATTTTCAATGAGGCCTTGTTCTTTCATTAGTTTATTAAAGAATCTTGCATACAATAAATGTAAGATTGCATGCTCTATTCCTCCGATGTATTGATCCACTGGGAGCCAATATTTTGATTCTTCAGAAAGCATCGCGCTATCAGATGGTCCAGCAAACCTAGCGAAATACCATGAGCTCTCAAAAAAGGTATCAAAAGTATCTGTTTCTCTTTGGGCGGAGTTAGAGCAATTAGGACAGGTTGTTTTTTTCCATTCTTCAAAGCTATTAAGGTTGAGTCCTCTTGTGCTAATGTTTTCTATTTCAGGCAGTTGGATGGGAAGATCTTTTTCATTAACAGGCAGTATGCCGCATTTATCACAATGGATTATTGGAATTGGGCATCCCCAGTATCTTTGCCTGGATATGCCCCAATCTCTTAATTTATAATTAACCTCTACATTTCCATTGGCTTCAGCTACTAAAACTTTGCTAATACGATTGAAAGCTTGCTCAAAATTCAAACCATCGAAAGTATTGCTATTGATCAAGTTGCCTTTCTCCTCAATAGCAGAGAGAGTAATATCTGTATCTTCAGAGCTCCCCGCAATTACTTGCCTAATATCTAAATCATATTTGGTAGCAAATTCCCAATCTCTCTGATCATGAGCTGGCACACACATTACAGCACCTTCTCCATAATCCATTAAAATAAAGTTGGCAATCCAGATTGGTAGAAGCTCTTTTGTAATTGGATGGATTGCTTTAAGACCTGTATCAATACCTTTTTTCTCTAGCTTTGCCATAGAGGCAGCTGTTTTATCTAGATTTTTTTGACTCTCAATAAATGCAGCTATCTCTGAATTATTTTCTGCCAATGATAGAGAAATAGGATGTTCAGCTGCTATAGCGCAATATGTTGCTCCAAAAATAGTATCTGGTCTGGTAGTAAATACTCTAAATTTTTTGTTACTATCGGAGATGTTAAAATCAAAAGATATTCCATTAGATTTTCCAATCCAGTTTTCTTGCATTAATTTAACCTGAGAAGGCCAATCGGTTAAGGTATTTAAACCTTCGAGCAAATCTTCACAATAATCAGTAATTTTTAAAAAATATTGATCTATCTTTCTTTTTTGAACTATAGCTCCTGATCTCCAGCCTTTACCATCAATAACTTGCTCATTTGCTAATACAGTCTCATCGACGGGATCCCAGTTGACTTCCGATTCTTTTCTGTAAACTAGCCCTTTATTAAAAAGCTGAATAAAAAACCATTGCTCCCATTTATAGTAATCTGGATTCGATGTATTGATTTCTCTGCTCCAGTCATATCCAAAACCTAGTTTCTTAAATTGTTGCTTCATATGAGAAATATTTTTTTCAGTCCAAATATTTGGAGCAACATTATTCTCAATAGCAGCATTCTCAGCTGGCAATCCAAAGGCATCCCATCCCATAGGTTGGAGGACATTAAATCCATTCATTGTTTTAAATCGTGAGATCACATCTCCGATTGTATAGTTCCTAACATGGCCCATGTGCAATTTGCCTGAGGGATATGGGAACATTGAAAGACAATAATACTTTGGGGTATCGATCTTAGAAACGGAGCTAGTATTGGTTTGATTCCAGTATTCCTGGATTGATGCTTCTATTTCCTTTGGATTATATTCACTAGTCATTATTAAATTGTTTCATGAAAGTGCCTTCAAGATAATTAATATCGTGCCTGTTATCACAGAAGGTTTTGTCTTCCATTAATAAAAGATGCAAGGGATGGTTGGTTTTAATGCCTTCTACAAAAAACTCATCAAGTGCATTTTTCATTCTTTTGATGCAAGAGGATCGCTTGTTGGTTGCGGTAATGATTTTTGCTAGCAACGAATCATAGTAGGGAGGAACTCGATAGCCTGAGTAAATATGGGAATCAAAGCGAACTCCAAATCCCCCTGGTGGGTGCATCTTAGTGATTAGACCTGGTGAAGGTATAAAGGTAAAAGGATCCTCTGCATTAATTCTGCATTCCATTGCATGACCTTTAAAAGTAATGTTTTCTTGTTTTAATGTAATATCAAGGCCTAAAGCAACCTTAAGCTGAGCCTTAACAAGATCGAACATTGTTATCATCTCAGTAACTGGATGCTCAACCTGTATCCTGGTATTCATTTCTATAAAGAAGAATGATCCATCTTTGTAAAGAAATTCAATGGTTCCAGCTCCCTCGTATTTAATGCTTTTGCATAAATTAACACAGGCTTCTAAGACTGAGTTTAATGAGCTCTCATCTAAATCTATCGCAGGGGCTTCTTCAATAATCTTTTGGTGACGTCTTTGAAGACTGCAATCTCTTGTTCCTAAATGAATTGCGCCCCCTTTGCCATCTCCAAAAACCTGGACTTCGATGTGACGAGGGTTTTCAATATATTTCTCAAGATAAAGAGTATCGTTACCGAAAGCATTCTTTGCCTCTTGCTTAGTAATATTTATTCCATCCAAAAACTCTTTTATATTGCGTGCAACTCTCATGCCTCTGCCACCACCGCCTGCCGAAGCTTTAATCATTATTGGGAAGCCTATTTTTTCAGCTATTTTTGATAATTTACTCTCATCATCTGGCAAGACATCTTTGTAACCTGGGACAGTTGGGATGCCAGCTTTTTCAGCAATAGTTTTTGCTGTAATTTTATCGCCCATTTTTTTTATTACGCTTGCAGTTGGTCCAATAAATTTAAATCCACTAACTTCACATTTCTCTGCAAACTCATGGTCTTCTGCAAGAAATCCATATCCGGGATAAATAGCATCTGCACCTGTAACTTCAGCTGCTGATAAGATAGAGGGCACGTTGAGATAGCTTTCTAGAGGACTTGCGGGCCCTATGCAAACAGTCTCATCGGCAAATCTTAAATGTTTGAGATCAATATCCGCATCGGAATGAACGGCTACAGTTTTAAGATCAAGCTCTTTACAAGCTCTGAGAGCACGAAGAGCTATTTCGCCTCTATTGGCAATTAAAACTTTATGGGACATTACTCTATTACTATCAAGACCTGGCCAAATTCAACAGGCGCAGCATCGTCTACTTCAATAGACTTCACAACACCAGAAAACTCGGATTTGATTTCATTCATCATTTTCATTGCTTCAACAATACAAATCACATCTCCTGCTTTTACTTTGTCACCAATCTCAACAAAGGCAGGTTTATTTGGAGCAGGCTTTCTGTAAAAGGTTCCAACAATTGGAGAACAAACGGTGTTTCCAGAGAAGCTGGATGGAGCATCTTCAACAGGGATTGATTTTACAGGCGTTGGGGATTCTGCTCTCATTTGAATAGGATGTTGAGCTTGAAAGTGCTCAATGCTTCCACCTCTCGCAATTCTTACAGACTCTTCGCCTTCTTTCACTTCAATTTCTCGTAAATCAGATTCCTGAAGCATTTCAATTAGTTTTTTAATTTTTCTGATATCCATTTTTATTCCTTAATACTATTTCTAATCGCTAATTCATAACCTTGAGAACCACAACCACTTATCACTGCAACAGCAATGTCAGAGAAGTAAGATTTCTTTCTAAACTCTTCACGTGCAAAGACATTTGAAATGTGAACTTCATAGAATGGTATGGAGACCGCTAGTAAAGCATCTCTTATAGCAACGCTTGTGTGTGTAAAAGCTCCAGGATTAAAAACTATAGAGTCAAATTTACCCAAAGCAGATTGAATCTTTTCAACAATTTCATGCTCAGCATTACTTTGAAAAAACTCAAAACCAAAAGCTTTTCTATCAGCAAGTTCTTGTATATTTGTTCTTATATCCTCGAGGCTTTCTTTACCATAAACTTCAGGCTCTCTTATTCCCAGCATATTTAAGTTGGGGCCATTTAATATCAAAATGTTCATTTCGTGAATTTTAATCGCTTTTTTATTGAAATTAAACGAATTTAGGGGAATTTTTTTGACATCACTGGATAACAGTAAGTATCTTTTTTACACCCTTGATAGTTAATTATGACCTCGATGCTATTATCATCACTTTCATTATAAGGTATATCTAGGCTAAAGAAGTTTTCAGCAATACTGGTTTCTCCAAAAAATAAGTCTTTTATTTTAGTAATTTGTCTTTCCGAAAAACTAAATTCAATCCTTTCTTGCATACCATTTAGAACTGAAATTTTTTCGATATATAGATAGTGATCTTGAGCTATTTCCCAAAAGACCTCTAGATGATCGGCATTAAGAAAAAAACTTACTTTAAATGCCTCATCTTCTTCAAGGGGGCTATAATTGTTTTCTTTGAAAATTGATGCATCATTAGAATTTGATAACAATGCCAACACAGCAATTACAAAAATTTTCTTTGATAGATATAGGTGCTTTAGATAGTAAGTCATTTAAAAATTTTACATCATGAATCATCTAATGATGGGCGAAAATAAGTGTTAAACATAATTTATAAAATTTTTTGCAAAACACCAGACTGGATTTTAAAGTTTATATTTTTTAGAAAATCGCTATTTTTAAATGGCCAAGTTCTGGATCTTAAATCCTCAATAATTATTAATTTTATCTCCAAACAACTTCCAATGCTGAGTGAGGATACTGATATTATTGCAGCTAGAATTGAAAGAGAGGCAGTTAAGCTTTCTCTTTCAAATACCCCAATTTGTTCAGTTGTCTATCAAGATGAATTTTTAAATTCATCAGGCACTGAAATTCTGCTCAGGGAATACTCCCCATCAAATTTGAAATATAACAAGACAATGCTTTTTTTTCATGGGGGAGGGCATGTATTTGGAGGCAAAGAAACACACCATGATTTTTTAATGTATTTTTCATCAATACTAAAATTGAGAATCATTGCTTTGGATTATCGACTTGCACCTGAATTTCCATTTCCAGCTGACTTGACTGATGCAGAGCTAGCATTGAATCATCTTCAACAAACAAAAGGCATTCATATTGATGATATTTTTTTATGCGGGGATAGCGCTGGTGGAGGTTTGGCAGCATCCCTTACAACAAAACTTATAACAGATAATGCACCATATCCTAAGCATCAATGCCTAATATATCCGATGCTTGATCCTAGTTGTTCTAGCAAAACAATGTCTGAATACGCAGAAGGATTTTATTTAACTAAAAAGTCTATGAATTTTTTTTGGAAAAAGTACCAATCGAATGCACTTGATCTAAAGAATCCTTGCTTTAATTTGATGCTCAGTTCACAAACAGTCTCTCAATATCCAATTACGCATATAGTTACAGCTGGCTTTGATCCGCTCTCAGGTGAAGCAGAATTGTTTGCCCTCGATATGTATAAGAAAGGTTTTAATATTACTCAATCTCACTATCCAAATATGTTTCATGCTTTTATAAATTTCAATAAGATACCAGCATGTGGTGCGGCCCTAAATGATATTGCTATGACTATAAGGGGTTGGTGTGAGTAATTTACTTTCCATAAAGAACTTAACCATCCAATTTAAGACAAAACAGGGGTTGTTTACTGCAGTTGATAATATTTCTTTTGATTTAGGCAGAAATAGAATTTTAGGATTGGTCGGAGAATCTGGCTCTGGTAAATCTGTCACTGCTATGTCAATTTGCCAACTTCTTCCAAAGCATCAATCCATTATTTCTGAAAACTCATCTATAGAATTTAATGGTGTAGATCTTATAAACATTCAACCTTCTGCTATGAAGAAAATCAGAGGAAATGAGATTTGTATGATTTTCCAAGAACCAATGACATCTCTAAATCCTTTCCATAGGATTGGCGATCAGATAACAGAAGCTATCTTAATTCATCAAAAAATTTCAAAAAAAGAAGCAAAGAATGAGTCTTTACGTCTTCTAGAGCTTGTTGAAATTCCATCTCCAAGAGGAAAATATTTTTCCTATCCCTTTGAATTATCTGGTGGTCAACGACAAAGAGTAATGATTGCAATGGCTTTAGCGAATAAGCCACAGTTATTAATAGCAGATGAACCTACAACTGCATTGGATGTAACTATTCAAGCACAAATCCTTGATTTAATGAGTCGATTAAAGGATGAAGTTGACGCATCTATATTATTTATTACTCATGATTTAGGGCTTGTTCGAAAATTTAGCGATCAATTGGTTGTTATGAAGCAAGGTAAAGTTGTTGAACAAGGATTTACTCAAGATATTTTTAACACTCCAAAACATCCATACACAATAAAATTAATTCAATCTGAGCCATCACCGAAGAAAAATTCGGGTCTTATGACTAGGCCGTTATTAGAGGTTTCTAATTTAACTGTGAAATATAATGTGCCTACCAAATCATTATTTACCAGGGATACTTTTACTGCGGTGAATAACGTTTCGTTTTGCTTGGATGCTCGAAAAACTATAGGCATAGTTGGCGAATCTGGATCAGGTAAGTCCACGCTTGGCAAAGCGATTGTTAATCTTTTGCCTTATCAGGGAAATATTCTCTACGATGGTCTAAATATTGGCTCAATGGCTCCAAATAAATTAAAGAAACTTAGGAAAGATATACAAATAATTTTTCAAGATCCCTTTGGTTCCTTATCTCCCAGGATGACAGTAGGGGAAATTATCAAAGAGGGTGCAAAATTACATTTTCATAACACTAAATCTGAAAATAATGATTTAGTTGATCATGTCATGGAAAAAGTCAGCTTAAACCCCAATGATAAAAATAAATATCCTCATGAATTTTCTGGAGGGCAAAGGCAAAGAATTGCTATTGCTCGCTCAATTATTTTAAAACCTAAACTTTTAGTTCTTGACGAGCCAACCTCTGCTCTAGATAGATCTATTCAGATTCAAGTATTAGAATTATTAAAAGATTTGCAGTCTGAACTTGGATTATCATACATATTCATCAGTCATGACCTTCGAGTTATTAGATCTATTTCAGATAAGATTGTTGTGATGAAGAATGGAAAGATTGTAGAAGCTGGAAATGCCAATGATGTTTTTGATTTTCCTAAGGAAAAATATACTCAAGAACTTATGCACGCAGCAGTAAGGTACTCTACTATTTAAAATGGCTAATAGAAAATACTCTAGTAAATTAGTTGACGGGCCCATGCAAGCTGCCTCGAGATCAATGTTGCGTGGTGTTGGTTTAACAGATGCTGATTTTAAGAAACCCTTAGTTGGGATTGCTTCCATGGGTGCTCAGGTTACTCCATGCAATATGCATCTAAATGAATTAGCGGACGCTGTAAATCAAGCGTTAGATCAAGAAAATCTTAAGGGAATGCTATTCAATACTATTACAGTGTCTGATGGCATTTCAATGGGAACTGAAGGCATGAAATACTCACTTGTATCAAGAGAAGTAATTGCTGACTCAATTGAAACAGTTGTTGGGTGCCTTGGTTATGATGGAATTATTACTGTTGGTGGGTGCGATAAAAATATGCCCGGAGCACTAATTGCTCTTGCACGACTTAATCGACCAGGTATTTTTATTTATGGCGGATCTATTAGACCCAGTTCTAAAAATACAGACTATGTTTCTGTTTGTGAAAAAACTGGCGAATATTCTAAAGGCACTATTTCAGAAGATGAGCTGATTGCAGTTGAAAAAATTTCAGTCAAAGGGCCTGGTTCATGTGGAGGCATGTATACAGCCAATACCATGGCATCTGCAATTGAAGCAATGGGTATGTCATTACCTGGTAGCAGCAGCCAAGATGCTCTCTCTGCTGATAAACATCAAGATTGTATTAATGCTGCTCGTGCGATAAGTCATTTAATTGATAAAGATATTAAACCCAGAGATATTATGACCAAAGAGGCTTTTGAGAATGCTATAACCACAGTCATAGCATTGGGAGGCTCTACTAATGCAGTGTTGCATTTAATTGCCATGGCAAAGGCAGCACAGGTTTCTCTTGATCTTGACGATTTTTCCAGAATTGGATCAAAGGTACCCGTCTTGGCAGATATTAAGCCATTTGGAAAACACTACATGTCAGAACTTAATATGAAGGGAGGCATTGCTCCGCTAATGAAGATGCTCCTAGAAGAGGGGTTGCTGCATGGAGATTGTTTAACTGTATCTGGTAATACAATTTCTGAAAACTTAAGTGCAATTGAGCAGTTAGACCAGCGACCTCTTATTAGAAACTTTAATGACCCAATTAAACCAACTAGTCATCTAAGAATTCTTTACGGAAATCTAGCTCCCGAAGGAGCAGTTGCAAAAATAACAGGCGGAGAGGGAACACGATTTTCTGGAAGAGCAAAAGTATTTAATTCAGAGGAAGAGGGCAATGCAGCTATCTTAGGAAAATCTATCCAAGCAGGAGATGTTGTAGTTATTAGATATGAAGGTCCCAAGGGCGGTCCCGGAATGAGAGAAATGTTAAAGCCAACGTCTGCAATTATGGGACAAGGGCTTGGAGATAAAGTAGCATTTATAACGGATGGACGATTTTCTGGAGGGACGCATGGATTTGTTGTGGGGCATATTTCTCCAGAGGCTGAAGATGGGGGACCAATAGCTTTAATTGAAGATGGAGATATGATAGAGATTGATGCAGAATCAAATACAATCAACATTGAGATTGATAATCTAACTTTAGAAAATAGAAAAACTAATTGGGAAAAGCCATCAAAAGATGAGCCAACAGGAGTTCTTGCAAAATATAAAAAATTAGTAACTTCAGCTTCGCTCGGAGCAACAACAGATTGACATGAAGACTTATAGAAAATACCCAAATACTAGATTGCGTAGGTTACGTCAAAGTGATGCAATTATTAGTCTTCTTCAGGAATCCCGGCTATCAAAGCATGACCTTATTCAACCATTATTTATTGCTGAGCAAAAAGAGAAGGCTACCGCAATTGATTCATTGCCATCAGTCTATCGTTTTAATGAATCTGGTTTGATAAGAGAGATAGAAGAATTGATGAAATTGGGGATCTACACAGTTGCATTATTTCCCTCTGTTGACTCTTCGTTAAAAGATCCTTTGGGAAGCTTTGCGTTAAAAGAAGAGAATTTTCTCTATAAAGCACTAAACAAAATTAGCAAAGAGTTTCCAGAATTAATTACTATTGCTGATGTAGCGCTCGATCCATATACAGATCATGGGCATGATGGATTGTTTGAAGACGGGAAAGTTTTAAAT
The DNA here is from genome assembly GCA_023257795.1 of Gammaproteobacteria bacterium. Classification (GTDB taxonomy): domain Bacteria; phylum Pseudomonadota; class Gammaproteobacteria; order Magnimaribacterales; family D2472; genus VMDH01. Next base: position 3,710 of record JALRBL010000034.1, on the reverse strand, counting down.
GATGAGACAGTTGAAATCTTAAGCTCCCAATCACTTATGCTTGCTGATGCTGGAGCTACAATCCTAGCTCCGTCAGATATGATGGATGGCAGAGTAGGAGTGATAAGAAACGCATTAGAGAGCAATAATTTTAAAGACACACTCATACTATCTTATGCCGCTAAATTTTGTTCTCAATTTTATGGGCCATTTAGAGATGCTGTAGGATCAAAAGCTAACCTTGGCAACCAAGGCAAAACTTCCTATCAGATCAATCCCAGCAACATTGAAGAGGCTCTGCAGGAGGTAGCGTTAGATATTAATGAAGGCGCTGATATTGTGATGGTGAAACCAGGCATGCCTTATCTTGATGTTTTGTCAAAAGTTAAAGATACCTTTAACATGCCTACTTTTGCCTATCAGGTGAGCGGAGAATATGCCATGCTTCATGCAGCAATTCAGAAAGGATGGCTTACTCAAGGCGTTATGATAGAATCTCTTTTGTGTTTCAAACGCGCAGGTGCTGATGCAATCCTTTCGTATGCATCAAAATTTATAGCAGAGGAGTATTTAGATGGGTAAAGTCATTGAAGTAGATCAAAACAATTTTGAACAAGAGGTTTTAAAAAGTGAAACACCTGTTTTAGTAGATTTTTGGGCGACTTGGTGTGGACCTTGCAGGCAAGTGGCGCCCGTAGTTGAAGAGATTGCCAATGAAAAAGATGGCAAAATTAAAGTATGTAAAATTGATGTTGATCAAAATAGAGATATTGCTGTCCAGTATGGCATTCGATCTATACCAACTCTTGCAATATTTAAAGCTGGGGAAGTATCAGGTATCCAAATTGGTGCGCTTGACAAGTCACAGCTAACTGCATTTGTCGATACTGAAATATAGCTTTACAAAGGGCTAACTGAGACATTATCATAGTTCTGTCTCTTTCTAAGAGCGTTCAAATTACACAATAAAACATTTCCAGGGGATCAATAAATGGATTTATTTGAAATGAAATCACAAAGCATTAATGAGCTTGTTGAAACTGCTACTTCTTTAGGAATTGAAGATGTAGGTCGTCTTAAAAAGCAGGACATAATTTTTAGAATCGTTAAGCAAAAAGCCTCCGATGGCGAAGATGTTTTTGGTGGCGGTGTTCTTGAGATTTTGAACGATGGTTTTGGATTTCTTAGATCACCAGAAGGCTCTTATTGCGCAGGCCCAGATGATATCTATGTTTCTCCCAGCCAGGTTAGGAAATTTGGGTTGAGAAAAGGAGATCATGTTTCTGGTAAAGTTCGTCCTCCAAAGGACCAAGAGCGCTATTTTGCACTTCTTCAGCTTGATACCATTAATGGCGAGACACCAGAGCAGGCGAATAATAAAATACTTTTTGAAAATTTAACCCCTTTATTTCCCAATAAAAGGTTGGTACTTGAGCAGGGCACTGGATCAAACGAGGATCTTTCTTCCAGGATTATTGATCTAACTGCCCCTATCGGAAAAGGCCAGAGAGGATTAATTGTTTCTCCACCGAAGGCTGGTAAGACGCTTATGCTCCAAAGCATTGCTCATTCAATTACAAAAAATAATCCGGAAGCAGAACTCATTGTTCTATTGATTGATGAAAGGCCTGAAGAGGTTACAGATATGATGAGAACTGTAAGGGGTGAAGTTGTGGCAAGTACTTTTGATGAGCCACCTTCTAGACATGTTCAAGTTGCCGATATGGTGATAGAAAAAGCCAAGAGGATGGTTGAGCATAAAAAAGATGTTGTGATTCTTCTTGATTCGATCACTCGTCTCGGAAGAGCATACAATGCTGTCGCTCCTGCCTCAGGAAAAATTCTTTCAGGTGGCGTTGATTCGAATGCACTAGAGAGACCAAAGAGATTTTTTGGTGCAGCAAGAAATTTAGAAGAGGGCGGAAGTTTAACAATACTTGCTACAGCTTTAGTTGACACTGGATCAAAGATGGACGAAGTGATCTATGAGGAATTTAAAGGAACAGGCAATATGGAAATACACCTTGAAAGAAAAATTGCTGAAAAAAGAATATATCCTGCTATTAATATCAGAAGATCTGGCACTCGAAGAGATGATCTATTGACCTCCGATGAAGAATTGCAAAGAATGATTATTCTTAGAAAAATCCTTGATGAGATGGAGGATGCTCAAGCAATCGAATTCCTTATTGAAAGACTAAAATCTACTAAAACCAACGATGCTTTCTTTGCTGCTATGAAAAGTGGTGGCAACGGAAAAAAGTAGTCTAAATACAGCTTTTAAGCATATCTTCGTTGCTGGGAGTCGCTGAAACCACAACCGTTCCTGCTTTTCTATTCTCTATATACTCACCAATACGTTGGGATGCACAGATCCAGGTGAAATTTTTCTTTGATAGATCTTCCACTTCATCTTCAATTAATTTAAAGGTTGCTAGATTGAAAATTAACAAGCTAGATGCTTTAGGAATAACTCTCAGTTTTGCAATATTAAATTTTAAGGGGATAACATCATAAGCCTCAAGCTTCGGTATTTTTCGATTGAAATACTCCTCCAAGATAGCCTCATTATTGGTTCCACACACCAATAAAATATTGTCAACTCGATGATCTTGCAGCATTTTGTATATACCTTCCGAATTAAATTCTTTTGGTAAAAAAGACTCCAAACCATGCTCAGCTAATTCTTTCTTAGTAGCTGGCCCAATGGCATAAATTGATGATCGCAAGTCATCGATTTCCATAAAATCTTGAATCTTCTTGATTCCATATTTACAAGCCGAGCTACTAGTAAATACAATGCCTTCAAAGGTTGAGATCTTTTTTAATAGTTCAATCTCATCTTGTGTCAAAAAATCTTTAATCTTGACTTCTGTTAAAGGAATATTAGTTAGCTCAATATCGATAGATTTGGCTAAATAATTTAAGTCTCTAGATAGTTTTTCAGGACGGGTATTAATGATCATAAATAATGCTTTGTTTCCCGCTTGAATAGAGCATCTCTATTTCTTTCTCTAATTCTTGCATGAATTTGTCTTTGTGATAGTGAAGCGTATTGGTAACTTGTTGACTTCCATCTAAGCTAAGTAGCTGATATGAAAAATTAATCACATCATCCTTTATCTCACAAAAACAACCCATTGGTGAGTTGCAATCGCCTTGCATGCTTGCCACAAATATTCTTTCAATGTGAGTGGCACGAAAAGTATTTTGGCAATTTATTGTTTCCATGATTTGTCTTAACTCGTCGCTGTAATGAGATTTTAGAACTTCAATTCCGATTGCTCCTTGTGAGGCAGAAGGCATCATCTCATTAATGTCTAATATGTACCCTAAATCTTTTATGTTCAATCTATTAAGAGCAGCTCTTGCAACCATTATTCCATCTAGGCTGAGCTCAGAAATGGCATTGATTCTTGTATTAATATTACCCCTAATGGGGGTTATGCTATGTTTGGAGTTAATGTGTAATAACTGTGCTTTACGCCTAGGAGATGAGGAACCAATCCTAAGTGGCTCACTAGCTAATTTAAGATTATTTGGAGATAAAAAAAATTCTCTATGATCTTCTCTTGGTAGAGTTGCAACTATAGAAAATTCTTCAGCCAAGATAGCTGGAACATCTTTAAGGCTATGAACCGCTATATCTGCCTTGTTTGCTTGCAAAGCTCTTTCTAAGTTCCCAATGAAGAGCCCCTTTCCTCCATGAGTTTCCAGTGGGCCTGAAAGCT
>JALRBL010000012.1 GCA_023257795.1 Gammaproteobacteria bacterium | reverse complement strand
GAAGTTTCAAAATTCCTGCGGGAGGGTATTTTGTTTCCTTTGATACTAAGCTGCCAATCGCAAGCAGGGTTGTAGAAATTGCAAATAATCTTGGAGTTAAATTTACACCAGCAGGATCAACTTATCCTTATGGCAAAGATCCAGCTAACTCAAATATCAGAATAGCACCATCTTTTTTGAATATCCAAGATCTTTCAGTGGCAATGGATGTTTTCTTGTTGTCTCTAAAACTGGCTCATCAAGAGGTCAATTAAATCTTCGAGCGTTCGGCAAGAACTTACCGTTTTTAAAACCTGAAAAAAAGTTAGGTATTTCAGGATGCTTTAAGCTATTTGTTGAAAGATCATGCTCTAAGTTTTGTTGCGATACATAAGCTGTATAAAAAATCTCACCATTTTCTGCTAGAAGATGATAAAAAGGTTGCTCTTTGCTTGGTCTGAAAGATGCTGGTATTGATTCATACCACTCATCTGTATTGTTAAATTCAGGATCAAGATCAAATATTACTCCTCTAAAGTTTAAGAATTTATGTTTTACAACATCCCCAATTGAGAATTTAGTTTCGATCGTTTCCATACAATATTTGAATTTTAATATAATACAAAATAATCGGAGAATTTAATGAAAGTTGTGAGTACACCAAATTTAGAAGGAAGGAAGATAAAAGAATATCTTGGGATTGCTGTTGGAGGGACGGTTAGAGCTAGAAATGTTGGAAGCGATATTCTAGCAGGCCTTAAAAACCTGATCGGGGGAGAATTGCAAAGTTATTCCAAGTTGCTTGCAGCAGCTAGAGAAGAAGCTCTAGATAGAATGAAGCAAGATGCAGAAAAGTTAGGAGCCAATGCAATAGTTAATTTTAGGTTCCAAACTTCAACCATTTCCCAAGGTGCTTCTGAGGTTATCGCTTACGGAACCGCAGTAGTAATTGAAGATTGATTAACGCATTTAAAATTTTTGGGGAAAGGCATACTGGCACCAATGCATTAAGTGTATTTATCTCAGAAAATTTTAATCTGAAAATGCATTACTATGATTACTTAGGCTGGAAGCATCGATTAGCACCAAATTATCGAGAGTTTAGTAAGTACGATACTTCAGAAACATTGTTTATATTCCTTGTTCGTGATCCTTATTCCTGGCTGCAGGCAATGTACAGAGAGCCTTACTATAATCACTATAGAAGGATTAATGAGCTTCCGTTTGAAGAATTTGTAACCTTCCCATTTGAAGATTATGAGAATCTCATTTCTATGTGGTGCAAGAAAAATGATAGCTATTTGGAAATGGCTAAGTGGGTGCCAAATTCATTGCTCATTAAGCTAGAAGATTTTAGAGAAAATCAGCATGAAGTTTTTTGGAAAATAGGAAAGTTTGTTGCCTCAAAACAAGAAAATTGTATTCAACTCAATACCTATATCAATGGACGTGGGCATATTCAGAATCAGGATATTGATAAAAATTTAAGAATGCATACACTCTCTGAATCTGCATTAGAAATAATTAATAAACACCTTGATTGGAGACTAATGACAAGTCTTCGATATAGGTTTTTGGATAACTACGATGAATAAAACTGAAAAAACTGCCTTTCGTGAGAGCGTGATTGTTGTATTTATGGGATTAATAATTAACTTCCCTCTTCAAACATTTTTGCTTTGGTTGACTATAGACATCTGGAGCTGGAAAAATACACTGCTCATCTCAATTTTTACACAAACCATACTTACCATCGTCGCCTTAATCAGAGTATTCTCAATACGAATGCGTTTTATTAGAGGAAGATTCTAGAGTAGGTTATGAAGCAAGGGGCCATTTCCATGCCCAATGTTTGGCGAATTCTTTAATAGTTTGCATACAAAATCAATGCTATGTCTGCAGGCCTCACGAGTTGATTTTCCCAAGCCTAAGTTTGTTGCAATACTGCTTGCTAGCGTGCATCCAGTTCCATGAGTATTTTTTGTATTTATTCTTTCATGCTCAAAGATATGAACCTCATCTTGGATGACTAATACATCCGTTATGACTGGAGCATATCCATGTCCGCCCTTTATTAGGGCAGCATTACAACCCATTGCGAGCAATATTTTTCCTGCATTAATTTGATCATTAACTGTGGTTAGCTTAACCCCAGTAAGAATTTCTGCCTCATAAATATTAGGAGTCACAATTTCTGCTATAGGAACCAACTTAGTTTTGATTGCTTCTATGACTTTATCCTTAACCAAGATATCTCCTGAAGTTGCTACCATAACTGGATCTACAACGACCTTTGTATCACCAAAATTAGCTGCAATGTATTCAATCACTTCAACGCTTGAAAGCATGCCTGTTTTAACAACAGCAATTTGAAGATCATCAATTACCGACTTAATTTGGGCTATGACTTCTTGGTTTGGAATGAGGTGAATGCTTTGGACTCCTAGGGTATTTTGAGCAGTCACAGCCGTGATGGCAGTTGCGGCATACCCACCTTGAACAGTTATACTTTTGATGTCGGCTTGAATGCCTGCTCCACCTGAAGAGTCAGATCCGGCAATGGATAATATGATTGGATCCATTATTTCTTGATTGATTGCAAGGACCTCACGTTTTGTTCAATAAGTTTGATGATATTTTGGGCTACGTTGACCGCAGTTGTTTTTTCAATCCCCTCTAGGCCAGGAGAGCTATTAACTTCTAATACTTTGGGGCCTTGATCGGTTCTAATAATATCAACCCCGGCTACATTAAGTCCCAAGGTTCTTGCAGCTTTGATCGCTATATCTTTTTCCTCTTTGGTCGCTTCAACTTTCTTTGCAGTGCCGCCTGCATGAAGATTGGATCTAAATTCACCTGGTTGTGCTGAGCGCATCATTGCAGCAACAACTTTTCTTCCAATAACCAAACAACGAATATCTGATCCCCCAGCTTCTTTAATAAATTCTTGGGTAATAAAGTTTGCATCAAGCCCTCTAAAGGCACCAATAACTGCTGAAGCAGCCTTTTGTGATTCTGCCAATACAACACCCCTGCCTTGCGAGCTCTCTAAGAGTTTTAAAATTATGGGTGCGCCACCAGTCAATTCAATCAGGTTGCTGGTGTCTTTTGGAGAGCTTGCAAAGGCTGTATTCGGCATGGGTATCTTATGCCTAACCAGAATTTGATGAGCTGCTAACTTATCCCTTGATGCGCCGATTGCCTCTGCGCTATTAAGACAAAAGGTTCCCATTGCCTGAAACTGCCTTACCACTGCCATGCCATAAAATGTAATTGACGGACCAATTCTCGGGATAATTGCATCGTAATGAGGCAATGCTTCTCCATCATAATGCACCTCAGGGGAAGCACTGTTAATATTTAAATAACATCTTTTTGTATCAATGATATCAATTTGATGATTGTTTCTTCTAGCTTCTTCTATAAACCTTTTAACAGAATAGTTGTCTGGACCTCTAGTTAGAACAGCAATTTTTAGCCTTCCCACTACCGGCTTATTCTTTGGAAGTTTGTTATATATATCTAGACTGATTTTGTCATGGATAAAACCCTTATCAGGTCTCACCGTTACCTTTTCTAGGGCTGATCTTCCTAAGATCATTCTGTAGGTCATTGACGATCGATTGGATAGAGTTATTTCAATATCCCATTTCTTATTACCAATAGAAATAGGGGTTTCTATAACATACCGCAATTCTGAAAGTCCATTTGATGAGACAACTTCGCGTTGGTCTATTACTTTGGCATGACAAAGAATTCTGATATTTGGCAGATCAGGATCTGGGGACACCTCAAAGGATACCTTGGGATTTAGTCTAGTTCCCTTTAGCTGAATATTTTCAGCATGCAAGGCTGAGGTTTTAGCCCCGGTATCTGTTTTAACTTTAATAGCTGGCAAGCCTAGTTTAGGAAGTGCTGCCCATTCTTCCCAGCCAATCGTAAATTTTTCCATTCTAAAATTATAATTGTATTAATTCATAATTTGTTGATCTTATTGGGCAACCTCGAGAAGCTTCTGATTGAAATAGAAAGATATAAACCTTAGTATAAAATTTCTTTTTGAGTATTAAATGGTAACCTCTATAACTCTTGATAATAAGTTAGGCGGCATAGCTAGCAGCCTTGTTTCATACTCAAAAGCTCTGCACATCAATGGCATTGAGCATCACATTATTCTTCCCAAAGATGCACCGATTATTAAAGAATTAGCCCAACTTCCCAATGTCAAGGTGTTTTGTATTTCAAAAATTCTACTTAAATGCCACTTACTTACAGGATTTATTTTTTTAAAATCCATCAGAAGAAAATTACTTCAATCCAAGTTAACACTCGTTCATAATGCAAAGATCTTTTCTTCAATAGCAAAGGTTGCAAAAAGACCGGCTCTTATAAACCATTCTGGTAAGACAAATGGAACGAATCATTCCTTTATAAATATTTTTATTACTCAGGC
>JALRBL010000077.1 GCA_023257795.1 Gammaproteobacteria bacterium | reverse complement strand
CTTTATATCAGGGAGCAATTTTCCTGGGTTCATTTGGCCCTTGGGATCAAATTGATTGCATAAGCTAGCGATGGCAGCAATCCCTAGATCGCCTTTTTCTGCATTTAAGTAGTCTTTATGATCAATTCCAACGCCATGGTGATGACTAATAGTCCCACCCTGAGCAACTATTGCTTCAGCTCCTGCTTTTTTTAATTTTTTCCAGCGGTGCATCCCTTGTTCATAACTCTCACCTAAGCGAAAGAGATACGTGGTATAGATGCTTGATCCTTGACGATAGAGATGCGACAAATGTGAGTAAGCATAGACCTGTTCATTTTCATCAGCTAATGCTGAGCGTAAGGCCTCTTCAATAGCATCAGTAGCTTGGGAAACCTTTGACCAATCCACCGCCGTTTCCATGGTATCTACAATATAACCTTCTGCACCTAAAGGATCTCGAAGATAAGGCGCGCGGAACCTGCCATGGGCCCAATTTTCTCCAAGTCTAGATTCATCCATAACACCACCAAGCGCTCTACAATGGTCAATAGCTAGCTCGTGAGCAGCATCACAATGACGCACAGAGCCAGTAACTCCAAAAGTCATCATAACTTTTCCTTCTCCGATGCCTTTTTCAGCCAAGGCTTGTTCTAGCTTTACAACTCCGCTGCTATCGCTACCTGCACCCATGTATAACAGGCTTGTCGTTTCAAGGGCATTGCTCAATCGAATCATCGAGAGTGCAACTCTTTGTTGCATAAGCCCCCTTGCTGCAGTTAAGCCTATTTCCCAAGAAGGAAAAAAGACAACCTGAAACATTTCTTTTTCTGGCAGCGGGCTGATACGCACGCTTACTTCAGTAATGATCCCGAAACGACCCTCAGAACCTAGAATCATCTCACGAATATCTGGACCTGCAGAGGATGCTGGAATAGTTGGTATGACCATCGTGCCATTGAGAGTCTCAATTTTACCTCCGGCAAATAAACTCTCTATTCGTCCATAATGCAGTGATTGTTGACCGCTTGATCGGCTGGCCACCCAACCACCTATGGTAGAAAGCTCCCATGATTGAGGAAAATGACCTAGGGTAAAACCATGCTTTTTAAGTTCTTCTTCAACAAGCGGTCCAGGCGTTCCCGCACCAAAAGTAGCTATCTGGCTTTCAGCATCAATACTTAGCATAGAATTCATTTTGCCCATATCAATAGTTAGTACAGGGTTTTCACTGATCTCAGGATTGATATGGCCTACCACGGATGTTCCACCCCCATATGGAATGACTGCTAAATTTTTATCTTTTGCGTAAGCTAGCAATTCTTTGACTTGTTGGGATGATTCAGGAAACGCCACACCATCAGGAAATGTATCAACACTACCCCCATGCATCTCTAACCAATCAGGTAAACTCTGGCCGCGGGCATGACGTACACGTATTTCAGGATCAGTAATGATTAAGGGATGGTCCTCAATGCGGGTATTAGGAACTTTAGCAATCACATCTTTAAGTGTTGCCTGAGGAAGCGAGGTACCAGGTCCAACAAGAGCTTCTAAGAGCGAACGAAGACCGTCGTTAAGCTCCATTCTTAAACCACTTTCTTCGTTACCCCAACCATTCCATAAACGCATAAATTTCACCTATTTTTTTGCTAGCCTAGCATCACCAATCTTTTGTACTAAGTATAGCCTTTATCATTATGAAAGAATTAACCTCAAAATCCTTTAAAAAAGCTTATTGAATTATTTTTTTAACAATCCCTCTTTGATTGCCCATTCTCGAGTAATCTGCATTCCATCTTCAAATGAGACTTCAGGTTTCCATCCAAGGATTTGCTCAGCTTTCTTTATAGAAAACCAACTTTTTGTTGATAACTGCATCACTGAAGCTGGCGAGGCTTCATTTTGAATTCCCATTAAGTCAGCAATCTTTGATGCAAAAGCTGCTACTCTTAGAGCAAATTTAGTAGATAAAAGTAAGGGCCCTTTTTTGCCAAGCCAAATGTAATGATGAGAAAAGTACTCTTTGGTTGTTATATAACCCTCACAACTTAAATTAAAAATTTCGCCGGCAGCATCTGGGTGGCTTGCTGCTAAATATATTCCTCTAATGAGGTCATCAATAAAAATGGGTCTGAAGAAACCCTCGCCTTTTGCAGGAAGCATAAACTGATATTTTGGAATGAGTTCTAACGGGACTATAACCCAAGGACGACTGCCTGGCCCATACGCATCACCGGGTCGAACAATCACTACTTCAATTGCATCTTTAGCCTGAGCTTGCAATACGACATGCTCTGAGGCAAGTTTTGTAAGTACATAGCTACCGCCGTCTGATAGCTTTGAACACCAAAAGCAAGTCC
>JALRBL010000068.1 GCA_023257795.1 Gammaproteobacteria bacterium | reverse complement strand
ATTACGCATGCCTCAGAATTGGTGCCATCTTCTTCAGGAGAGCACTTGAAATTGGAAGCGCTTAAGATGCGCCATTGCTTTTTTTCTAAAGGGTTATATTCGCTTGGCTTAATAAATATGAGTTGGGAAAAAAGGCTGTGCCAAGCAGTTTCTGTGGTTACTTCTATAGGAAGGTAGTGTTCTTCATGAGCACCAACATGAACATGAGAAACATAGCGATCTTTCTCAACTAGATATGACTCTACTTTATCCCAAAGCGCATTAAATTTATCGGAATCAAATGGCTTGTTAACGTTTCCCCAATCAATCAGATCCTCCGTTCCAGGTTCTTTAACAATAAACCTGTCGTTAGGGCTCCGGCCAGTTCTTTCTCCCGTTTCAACTGAAAGCGCTCCATTGGACGCAAGAACGCCTTCTCCATTTTCTAGAGATTTTTCTATAAGCTCTTCAGCCGTTAACTCAAAAACCTGAGTAAGTTCGTCGTTTTTCACCATTCCAAATTAATTATAACCCAAATTTTTATGTTCTTTTTGCAATAAATTGAGATGCAATACTAAAAAGCGTAAGCGCTAAAAAGCCCAATGCAGCCCACTCAGCAAAATTGAAAATGAATCTCCAGTCTTCTTCAGCACAATTTCCATCTGCTAAAAAAACCGTTGCTAAAACCTCAGTAAATGGCAAAGCATCCAACAAAAAATCCATTGGTGGTGCACACGAGGGAACGAGCTCTTTTGGTAGATGCTGAAGATATATCTGTCTTCCTGCAATAATTAATCCACTGGCACCAAAAAACCAAATTCCAGTTATTGCCAAAATGCCTATCTTTTTGCTACCTAGAAATAACTTTAGTAGCGCCATTAACCCCATGCCCATAAAACACCATCTTTGAAATATACACAGTGGACAAGGCTCAAATCCGCCCAATATTTCAAAGAGGTATGCTACAAGGACCAAGCCAAAAGATATTAATGCAATGATGAAGTTAGATCGAACTAAAAAGAAATTTATCAGCTGTTGCATAAGAGAGCCATAAAACCAAATGGAGATTATAAGCCTCTAATGAGATAATTGTTATAGTGCAAAAATTTAAAGAAATAATTTTAATCGATGGCTCATCCTATTTATATAGAGCATTTCATGCCATGCCTCCCTTAACGACAAAGTCAGGCTTGCCTACTGGTGCTATTAAGGGCGTCATAAGCATGCTTAGAAATATTGAGAAAGAGTTTGCTGAGTCAAAAACAATAATAGTGTTTGATGCTAAAGGTAAAAATTTCCGACACAAGATACTAGAGTCCTACAAAGCCAATAGGCCGCCTATGCCAGAAGATTTGCGGCCCCAGTTAGAGCCACTCAAGAAAATTTGTAATGTCATGGGAATGCCTGTTATTGAAATGCAGGGTTTTGAAGCCGACGACTTGATAGCAACACTTGCTTTGCAGGCAGCCAGAAGATTTCCTAGGGTTACGATTTCATCGCTTGATAAAGATCTTATGCAGCTTGTCAGAGATCCTGAGATTAGGATGATGAATACTATGACGAACGAAACGTTTGATGAGGCGGGAGTTAAGAAAAAATTTGGAGTTAATGCGTCGCAAATAGTCGAATACTTGGCTCTTGTTGGCGATAGTTCTGACAACATTCCTGGCGTTCCAAAGGTAGGCCCCAAAACGGCTGCAAAGTGGCTGAACGAGCATAAAACCATTCAATCTTTACTCAAAGAAGCAGATGCAATCACAGGCGCAGTGGGGGAAAGTCTTAGGGCATCAATAGATTTGTTACCAATGAATATTGATCTTGTTACTCTTAAGTCTGATATTGATCTTGAGCCCAGTTTAGACAAGCTGTTAGAAGCTGAAAAAGATGAAGAAAAGCTTAACGAGCTTTTTATAGAGCTAGAATTCAATGCTTGGACCTCAAAGAAACAAGCTCAGCCAAGCATAACCAGTAAAACAAGCTACCAAACAGTCGATACCGAAGAAAAGCTCAAGCAGCTAATAGTTAAGATCAATGCATCAAGGGCATTTGCGTTAGACACCGAAACTAACTCGTTAGACACAATAACCACTGATTTAGTTGGCTTATCGTTTTCTTTTGAAAAAGGGGATGGTTGGTATATTCCCATCAATCATAAAACCAATGATTCTCAAATCCCAATTGAGAAAATCCAAGAATTATTATGGCCTGCCATACTAAAAAATTCTTCCAAAGCTGTTGGCCACAATCTCAAATTTGACATACCAGTTTTATGGCGTCATGGGTTGAAGCTAGAAAACTTTTTGGCAGACACCATGTTGATGTCTTATGTATCCAACCCAGCATTATCTCGACATGGCCTTGATGCGCTTGCAAACCAATACCTTGGAATACAAACAATTTCATTTGAGAAGGTAGTTGGCAAAGGGAAGCAGGCGGTTTCTTTTGCAGATGTAGATATAAAAGAAGCAACTGCATATGCAGGTGAAGACGCTGATGTTACATTGCAGCTTTATAATCATTTATTGGATTATTTTAAAAAGAATCCATCTCAAAACGAAATTCTCGTTTCTGTGGAGTATGAACTTCTTAAAGCTTTAGTCTCGGTTGAGGCAAACGGAGTTAAAATTAATGATGCGTTCTTGATAAGTTTTGCAAAAGACCTAAAACATTCATTAGATTCATTATCCGCAAAAATATTTTCCTTAGCTAAAGAGGAGTTTAATCTAGACTCCCCAAAGCAGCTTGGAGACGTTTTATATAATAAGTTATCGCTTCCTGTATTGCAGAAAACGCCCAAAGGTCAGCCCTCAACAAATGAAAGCACTCTTCAAAGACTTGCAGAGGAATTCGAAATACCAAAATTTATTATGGAATATAGAGGTTTAGCCAAACTTCGGTCAACCTATACTGAGTCTTTGGTTGCTCTCATTAACCCACATACCGGAAGAGTTCACACTTCTTATCATCAAACAATCACATCAACCGGGCGCCTTTCTTCAACAGAACCCAATCTACAAAACATACCCATCAAAACAGAAGAAGGGAGAAAGATAAGGGGCGCATTTATTCCAGATCGTGGTTATGTTCTGGTAGCAGCTGACTACTCTCAAATAGAGCTAAGAATTATGGCTCACCTATCCAAAGATAGATCTCTTAATAATGCTTTTAAAAATGGGCTTGATGTTCATTCTGCAACCGCAGCAGAGGTTTTTGGAACCCCATTAGAAAGCGTGAATCCTGATATGAGGCGCAATGCCAAGGCTATAAATTTTGGGCTGATTTATGGGATGTCGGCCTTCGGATTAAGCAGGCAGTTGAATATTACTAGAGCAGAATCACAACAATATTTAGATAATTACTTTAAAAAATATTCAGGAGTCAAAGATTACATGGAAAGCATTAGAGAAAACGCTAAGAAAAATGGATATGTTGAGACTATTTTAGGCAGAAGACTTTATATGCCTGAAATTAATTCATCAAACGGGCTTAGGCGGCAGGCTGCAGAAAGAGCTGCTATAAACGCGCCGCTTCAAGGGTCTGCTGCTGAAATTATCAAAAAAGCAATGATTGATATTCATGCTTGGTGCCATGATCTGCAAGACATCAAAATGATCATGCAAGTTCATGATGAGCTAGTTTTTGAAATCAAAGAAAATAGGCTTGAAGATTATTCCAAAACTATTAAAAACTTAATGGAGAAGGCTGTAAATTTATCTGTGCCTCTTGAAGTAGAAATTGGGGCTGGTAAAAACTGGAATGAGGCTCATTGAAATTTAGATAAATTTTAATAACTTGTTTCTAAGCGATTCAATACCGAAGCCATTAAGAGATGAAATTACCCAAACATTAGAAGTATTCATAAAGCTTTCAAGAAAAAAAACCGCTTTATTTTGTTCATTCTTTTTTAGCTTATCAGCCTTGGTCAGCACATAGACAATTTCTAAATTCGGAGCAAGACCAAGACAATAATCCGCAAAAGCTCTATCGGAATCTTTTAGGGGGTGCCTAATGTCCATAAATAGCACGGCTGCTTTTAAACAATTTCTTTTTACGAAATACTCATCAAGAAACGGAGCCCAGTTATTGATTTTCTTTTTTGTTGATTTTGCATATCCATAACCAGGAAGGTCAACCAATCTTAGCTCTGTATTTACTTCAAAAAAGTTTGCTTCAGTGGTTCTTCCAGGTGTTTTGCTAATGCGCGCAAGTTTTGGATTTTCACACAAAGCATTGAGTGCGCTTGATTTGCCTGCATTAGATCTGCCAGCTAACACAATTTCAACTCCCTCATCTTGCGGAAGTGATTTATAAGAAGTAACTCCTTTTATAAATTTTGTTTCTCTGAGGGTATTTTTCATTTTAAATTCATGGCTGTATGCTTATAATAAGCACTCTTTAGATGCCCAAGATGAAATTTTTTAATTCTTTATTAATTATAGCGCTATTAGGCTTGCCATTAAGCACAAAAGAGCTTACCACCGCAGAAACCTTGCCTTTGGGAGATGCTAATGCTGGTTCCAATTTGGTTGCGCAGTGTGCTGCTTGCCATGGAGCGGCAGGCGCTAGCATCAATAGCGACTGGCCAAACCTTGTAGGTCAAGGTCAGCAGTATTTATTTTCTCAACTTAAATACTTTCAAGGCGGTGAAAGAGAAAATGCATTGATGATGGCCGTGGTTCCTTATCTTAAAAATTTGAGTGATCAGCAGCTTCTTGATATAGCAGCTTTTTACAACTCACAACCAACATCTGTTGGTCAGGCTAAAGACGATCAAGCCTTGCTAGCGAGAGGAGAGTGGCTTTATAGATCAGGAGACCTCAATAAAGGCATACCTGCTTGTACAGCATGTCATGGCCTCAGCGGCATGGGATTAGAGCAAGCTGGCTTTCCAGCCATCTCAGGGCAGCAAGTTAGCTATTTACAAACTACTTTGAAGAACTATCGTTCTAAATCCAGAAACACAGGTGAATATGCATCTGTCATGCAGACTGTTGCTGTAAATCTTACAGACGCAGATATTGAGGCGGTTGCAAATTATATGCATGGGCTTTATTCGCAATGATTAGAGCCGGTTTCGCTTCAATATTAATGACTCTGTTTGCATCGATCGCTCTGCAGGCCGCGCCAAAGCTTGGAACCGATTTTGGGGTACTTGATTCACCTTTGCCCATAAAAAAAGATGGCAAGGTAGAAGTTGTTGAGGCTTTTTGGTATGGCTGTGGGCATTGCTATTCCTTTGAGCCAACCATTGAAAAGTGGAGTGCTGCTCAAGGAGATGGGGTTGTTTTCAGCAAACTTCCAGTAACTTGGGGCCCATTTCATCAAACTCACGCAAAACTCTTCTATACGATAGAAGCTCTTGGCATAAGCGATATTGGGCATAGGGCAGTTTTTACAGCAATTCACAAAGAGGGAAACAATCTTGGAAGCGATACTTCAATTATTTCATTTCTAAAGAAGCTCGGGGTTAGTGAGGAAGACATTGTTAGACAGATGAACTCATTTTTTGTACGTCAAAAAACCAAGCGAGCTATTGAGCTAACTAGGCAACTGAAGGTTACTTCTGTGCCTATGATGTTTGTAGATGGAAAATACAGAGTTGAAGCCCAAAGATCAAATGATTACTTGCTTGAAATTGTTGATCATTTAATTGAATTACAAAAAGAGGAATCCTAAGTCATGAAAAACAAATCCGCATTTATTATTATTTGTTTTGCTGCAGTTTTTTTATTCAATGGTAAAAAATATGAAGAAGCTGTTTCAGAGCGATTATCAACCTCCGTTGCAGTTTGCCTAGAAGGCCAATCATGCGGTGCGGCATCGATAGTAATGACATCCAATGGGTCTGCTGCTGCTAGATCTGCAGATCAAGTTTATGCTGTTGGATGCGCTGCTTGTCATGATGCAGGGGTTGCAGGAGCTCCAATGAAAGGCAATGTCAAACAATGGGAATCTAGGATTGCTAAGGGGATCGACGTTTTGGTTAATAATGCCTGGAAAGGTATTGGTGGAATGCCTGCCAAGGGCTTATGTGCTGACTGCTCTATGGAAGAGATTGAGGCAGCTGTAAACTACATGATAAGTTCATCCTAGCCTAGATTCTAAATCAGCTAGCCTACTTTCAAGCCTCTCAATAATTTTTTCGAGCTTAGCAATTTCATTTTCACCAACATAACCTTTTGCTGCCAAAAAAGCATCCGTTTTATTTTTTAATTGTTCATGCAACAACTCAAAAAGAATTAATAAATCTTCTTCTGAAGGCAGATCCACAGAAATTTTTTTAGACTTATCTTTTAAGGACTCTAATAACTTTAAGAGCGCATCATTCATTTTTTAACCTTTCAATGTAGCTGTTAATGATCTTTGCTCCATTTTTCCATGTAGAGAACTCTTCAGGCTTAGGGGTAGAATATTCCCAAAGCATGTCTTTATTATTGAACCACATCACATTGAAGCCAGATTGTATGCCACCTATCATGTCGCACAATTGATGATCACCAATGTGTAACACATTAGCTGGTTCAAGGGTTGAAATTTCTAGAGCCTTTTCGAAATGACCAGGTTCTGGTTTAGCGCTCTTTACGTCTTCTGAGGATATTGAAAAATCAAAATAACTTTCCATTCCTAGTTTTTTCATATCAGCATTACCATTAGTTAAAATTCCTAGCGAGTATGCTTTAGCAAGCTCGCCAAGAGTGTCTTTCACTCCTTCATAAAAAGATACCTTGTGACGCTCGGCTAGAAAAAAATCAAAAGCAGCATCCAGTAAGTCATTTTTAGCACTCTCGCTAGTAAAGTAAGGTGTTAAATAATGATTCATCATTCCCTTTCGCAGCAATGTTAAATCATATGTCATAGCTGGATTTTCGGTTATTAGACTCTTTCTAATTGCTAAGTACTCATCCATATTTCCCCAGTTAATTTTCTCTCCTAGGCTGCTATCAATATATTCTCTTGTTTTTATTTCGGCCTTAATAATGACTGGCCCAATTTCCCAAAATGTATCATCAAGATCAAAAGTAATTAGTTTGATATTGCTCATTTTTTTAGCGCTCTTGGATGAGATTTTTCATACACACTCATTAAATGTTGGTAGTCTAATTTAGTATATATTTGCGTAGTTGAAAGTGAAGCATGTCCCAAAAGCTCTTGGATGCTACGCAGGTCTCCGCTAGATTCTAAAAGATGAGTTGCAAAACTGTGCCTAAGCATGTGAGGGTTTACTGGAGGCAATCCCTGAATTATAGAGACTTTTTTAATAGCATTCTGAATTGCTCTAGTAGTGATTCGTTTACCTCTTAGGTTAATAAATAAAGCGTCACCATGGGATTCAATGGTATTTCTTTTCTCTAACCATCTATTGATAGCTTTTACAGCAAAAGAGCCTACAGGAAGTAATCTGACTTTAGCTCCTTTACCAAGAACTCTTAAAAATTGAAAATCTTCTTCAAAATCTTTGATGTTAATATTTGCTGCCTCCGAAACCCTCAGCCCACATGAGTAAATTAACTCAATAATACAAAGATCTCTTACTTCATTTCGTTTTTTTGGTTCAAAAGATAAAAGTTGCATAACGTCCTCAGGAGATAGAGTATTGGGCAAGTAGCTCGCTGACTTTGGTGGCCGAATAGTTTGCAGTGGAGAGGATGAGATGAGACCTCTTTTTTTAAGGAATAGAAAAAAAGCCTTTGCAGAAGAAATATGCCTTTGAATGCTCTTCGTTCCTAATCCAGAGTCAAATAATTTCCCAATCCATTCAGACACGTCTTCTTTTTTGATCTCTTTTGGAGTCGAGATTTCTTTTTGTGCAACAAATGTATTGAGTTTATTTAAGTCTCTTTTATAGGATTTAGCCGTGTTGATTGACTGCCCTCTAATAAGATGAACATATTCATAAAAGTCCGCTATCTCTTTATCTAACAAACCCTCTATCCATCTAACTTATTAGCAATTGCTGCAAGTATTTCCAAAACATATTCAATCAAGGTTGTTCCTTCATCTCCTATATATCTTGATCCATCTTTTGAGGCTAGTTTAATAAGCACGCTTTTTTTAGGTGCCTTAGAAATAGCAATCACTCCAGATCTAAGTTCTTTATGGCCAAAAATCTGCTCTGCTTTTTCAAATGAAAAACTGCCAATATAAATACGCTCTTTTTGAAGAGCATCTCCTAGGGCATTCTCAATGATTGATTTATCCTCTGCATCAAAGAATTTACAACTGCAAAAGTCAATTCCCTCAATATTTAAAAAGTAAGATTCAGACTCAACGAACATCTCTTTAGAGTCATTGCTGGCCAATGCTCTAAGCAATAAATCTTTTGTATTATTAAAAAGCGCTTCATTTTCGGAAGCGTTCGACAGGAATTTATTTAGTAAGTTTGACAACGAGCTTTGTTCGGTTCGCAGTTTTTGTACTTGTCTTTCTAACAGGGAGGAAGCGCCTGAGACAGAGTCTTTAAATTCTAGCTCAGAAACCAAGGATTCTCTTGATTTGAAGAAATCTAAGTTATCTAGCAAATAAAGCTCAACCTCTGCTGCAGTTATTTCTTTTTTGCTTCCCATATGCATTCCATGATATGTTCCGTTGGGCCTTGTAATATTATTGTATCTCTTTTTGTTCTTGAAGTTTTAAGAGTTCCGCCGGGAGAAAAGATTACCAAAGTGTTTTCATCAACCAAGCCAGCAACAGATGCTGCGGCAGAGCCACAAGACAGTGTTTCACCAACACCATTTTCAGATGTTCTAATTAAGATGCGATCTTTTTTCTTTTGAATTACAGAAATATTCGCTTCTCTGCAATCTTTAAGCCCCCTAATTTTTTTATCTAATATGGGCAAATCTATAGAATTTGGATGCTCTTTACTTAGAGCAATCAAATGTTTATTGCCAATATCTACAAAACCCAAATAATTCAGTTTGAATAAGGCAAGGTGCCTGTCTATGAATGCTGGTTTTTTTAGGCTTACTGGAAGCAGCGACTCTGTTGCAACCAATCTGTTTGAAATAGTAAAAATATTTGACCTATTTTTAATATCAACAGTAATTTTATCCTTTTTAGAAAGACCGATTTTATGAATAAATGCTATCGCACATCTAGAGCCATTTAGGCAGTTTCCTGCTTGCGTGCCATCTGAATTAAAGAATTTAAAAGCAAAATCACTTTTTGGTCTTCTTGGCGGTAGTATCAAGATAAGCTGGTCAAAACCTATGCCTTTGTTTCTATCAGCAATTTGAGAAATTTGTTTTTTCGTTAATGAAAAGTCTTTGCTTAGAAGCTCTGCAATTAGGAAATCATTACCGTTTGCATGCCATTTGCTGAAACTTATACTCATAAACTAGTTTCTAAAGACAGCAGATCTGCCACTGATTCTCTTCTTTTGATAAGCCTAAATTCATTACCGTTTACTAAGATTTCAGGGGCTCTGGCTCTGGAATTGTAGTTTGAAGACATAACAGAGCCATAAGCTCCAGCACCCAGCACAGCAATTAGATCTCCTTCGACTGAATTAAGCTCAGTTTCTTGAGATAAATAATCTCCAGACTCACAAATTGGGCCTACAATTTTTAGAGACTTCTTTTTAGCTGATGATAAATTAACATCAACAACTTTATGCTTTGCTTTATATAAAGCAGGTCTAATCAAATCATTCATTCCTGCATCTACTATTGCAAAAGAAGATTTGAGATACTCAATTCTTGTAACCAAAGCACCAGCATTTCCAACAATTGATCTACCAGGCTCAAGAACAAGTAATTCACTTCTCTCATGAAGAACTTTTTCTATTTGTTCAATGATTTCTTTAGGGTCAAGATGCTTTTCATCAATATAAGTGATGCCTCCTCCTCCTCCCATATCTATAAATGATAAATTGATATTCAGCGCATCCGTTTCATTTAGAATTTCAAGCATGCTCGCAGCAGCTTTCTTAAAAAAATCTAGATCAGAAATCTGTGATCCAATATGGCAGGCAATACCTTTGAGCTCTAAATTAGGTAGATTTAAAACTTTTTTAATTACTGTAAGTGCATCTCTTAGATCAATACCAAACTTATCATCTTTTTTTCCGGTTTGTATATATTCATGGCTAGCAATTGAAATATCTGGATTAATTCGTATGCCTAGGGGCGCAACCTTTCCAATTTCTCCGGCCACTTTGGAGATTCTATTAATCTCGGAAACTGATTCAGCATTGATTGAATAAATATCCGAGCTTATTGCTAATGCAATTTCTTGTTCTGATTTACCCACGCCTGAAAAGATTATCTTCTCCCCGCTTATACCTGCTTCAAAGCACCTTTGTAATTCACCAGCAGAAACAACATCAAAACCACAGCCTTCGTTTGCTAAAATTTTTAAAATATGAATATTGGATAGAGCCTTAACTGAAAAACATATAATGCCTGGTTTTTTTAAGCTTGATAGATACGCTTTTGCATTATTTCGGATCTCTCTCTCTGAATAAATATATGATGGCGTCCCATACTTGCTAGCAATATCTTCGATTGCGACTTCTTCACAATGAAGAGTGCCATCAATATATTTAAAGCTGTTCAATTTTAATCGAGGATAGTTCTGTATTTGGTTTGATGGGACCTTTATATCCGCAAGACATAAGAGACAATGCCATGACAAAAAACAGTAGAAAATTTTTATACATTGTCCAATTATAAATGTATAAGAACAAAGTTCTTAATTAGTATTTATATTCTTCGTCTTTAAATGGGCCTTCAACCTTTACGCCAATGTAGTTGGCTTGCTCTTCAGTTAGTTTGGTTACTACTCCACCAAAGCCCTCAACCATAAGTTTTGCCACTTCTTCATCTAATTTTTTTGGAAGAACCTTAACTTTAAGTAATTCTTGCTTTTTATCTTCATCGTTAATATTTGCAAAGGCTTGCTCGTAAAGATATATCTGAGCCAACACTTGGTTAGCAAAAGATCCATCCATAATTCTACTTGGGTGACCAGTAGCATTTCCTAGATTAACCAATCTGCCTTCAGCCAGCAAGATAATAAAATTCTTAGATCTGAAATCTGGATCACTATGAGGCTTTGCATCTCTAAATATTCTGTGAACTTGAGGCTTGATCTCCTCCCAGTACCATGCATTTCTCATGTATTTAGTATCAATCTCATTATCAAAGTGACCGATATTACAAACTACACTGCCATTCTTAAGGCTTTCTAGCATAGCAGCATCACATACATTTACATTTCCAGTTGTGGTTACTAATAGATCGGTATCAAGCAAAAGAGCGGTGTTTATATCCTCGATTTTTCTAGTTACAACACCATTTCTATAGGCCGAAACTACTTCATAACCATCCATGCAGGCTTGCATTGCACAAATTGGATCAGATTCTACTACTCTAACAATCATGCCTTCTTGGGAGAGGCTTTGCGCAGAACCTTTTCCAACATCGCCGTACCCAATAACCAATGCTTTTTTTCCAGAAAGCAACATATCTGTTCCTCTCTTAATGGCGTCGTTAAGGCTGTGTCTGCAACCATATTTATTATCATTTTTGGATTTCGTTACTGAATCATTTACATTGATTGCAGGAACCTTTAGCTCTCCCTTTTTTAGCATATCTTTTAATCGATGTACGCCCGTCGTCGTTTCTTCTGAAATACCATGAATGTTTTCAAGCATATCTGGATATTTGTCATGAACCATGGCAGTTAAATCCCCACCATCATCGAGAATCATATTTGCATCCCATGGTTTTCCGTCTTTGAGAATAGTTTGCTCAATACACCACTCAAATTCTTCTTCGGTTTCACCTTTCCAAGCAAAGGTTGGTATTCCTCTTGCAGCCATAGCTGCAGCAGCATGGTCTTGAGTAGAGAAAATATTACATGATGACCAGCGAAGCTCAGCCCCTAGATCAGCTAGGGTTTCCATGAGTACAGCTGTTTGAACAGTCATATGTATGCAGCCCATTATTTTTGCGCCTTTCAATGGCTGTTCGTTTTTATATTTTTCTCTAAGCGTCATAAGCGCTGGCATTTCATTTTCAGCAAGCGATATTTCCCTTCTTCCGAAATCTGCTAATGCAATATCTGCAACTTTATAATCATTACTCATTTAACTAATCCTTTTATTTTTACAAGTTAACGTTTAATTCTTCCCAAGAGAACACAACATCTGATCTTCCGAAGTGCCCGTAGGCAGCTGTATCTTGGTATATTGGTCTTTTTAAATCAAGCATATTGATAATTCCTTTTGGCCTAAGATCAAATTTTTCCCGAACCAATGATTCTAGGTTTGCGATATCAGTCTTTTCAGTTCCAAAAGTATTAATATTTATGGATGTAGGCTCAGCAACTCCAATTGCGTATGAAACTTGAATTTCGCAGCAATCAGCATAACCTGAATTGACTATATTTTTAGCTACATATCTAGCTGCATAAGCAGCAGATCTATCAACCTTGGATGGATCTTTGCCTGAAAAGGCTCCTCCTCCATGCCTTGCCATTCCGCCATAAGTATCAACAATAATTTTTCTGCCTGTAAGACCACAATCGCCAACAGGTCCACCAATTACAAATTTACCAGTCGGATTTATAAAAATTTTTGTGCTCCCAAGAATCCACTCACTTGGAATAACTGGTTTAATAATTTCTTCTAAAACAGCCTCTTTGAGATCACTCTGTTTAATGCCTTCATCATGTTGAGTCGATAGTACAATTGCAGATATTCCTTTAATGGTTTTTCCGCCATCATCATAAATTACACTAACCTGACTCTTAGCATCTGGTCTTAGCCAAGAGAGGGCTCCATTTTTTCTAATGTCTGACTGTCTTTTAACAAGCTTATGACTAAGATCAATAGGCGCTGGCATTAAAGTCGCAGTTTCATTACATGCATAACCGAACATCAAACCTTGATCTCCGGCGCCTTGTTCTAAGTTTTCACCCTCACCCTCATTCACACCTTGAGCTATGTCGGGAGATTGTTGAAAAATAAAGTTTTGAATTTCGCAATTATTGCCATTAAAGCCCAGCGCATCATCATTATACCCAATGTTATTTATCACATTTCTAATAATGGGCTCAAGATTAGGGTTTCCTGATGAGGTAATTTCTCCTGCAACTATCACCATATTATTTTTGATCAAAGTCTCACATGCAACTCTGCTGTTGGGATCTTCCTTGAGGTAAGCATCTAAAATTGCATCAGATATCTGATCGCAAACTTTATCAGGATGGCCTTCAGACACTGATTCCGATGTAAATATATAAGTCATAATTTCTCCTAAATTTAAGTATTTTGGCTAGCTAAGGCTATTAAAAATTTTATTTATTAAGTTTGATTTATTAAGGGTGTAGACATGAAAAGAATCGTATCCAATATTCTTTAATTCTGTTATTTGATCAACAGCTATTTGGACAGAAAGATTTTCATCATCATTTGATTTGCCTTCAAATTTTTTAATAATAGATAAAGGTATTTGAGCACCACACCTGGCTGCCATATTACAAACATTATCGAAGTTATAGATTGGCATTATTCCTGCGATCAATTCAATATTTATGTTTCTTCGCGCTAGACTATTTTTTAAAATTTCAAATTGTCTGGTATCAAAACAAAATTGTGTAATTGCTTTAGAGGCTCCTGCGGCTACCTTGCCCTCAAGAATATCCAAGTCAAATTCAAGCCCTTTTGACATAGGGTGTGGCTCTGGATATGCAGAAACTATTACCTCAAAACCCTTTGCTTTAAGAAATGCTACAAACTCACTGGTCGCTGAGAAGCCCTCTGGGTGACTTTTAAATTTTCCATCTGGACTATCTCCTCTTATGGCAACAATTCTTTTTATGCCTTCGTTTGTAAGATTTTTTGCAATTTCATTAATTTGATTTCTTGATTTATTAACTAGAGTTAAATGCGAGACAACTTCAATATCTGAAGCATTCTTTATCGCTTGAATTAATCCAATAGACTTCTCCTCTGAATTTCCTAACGCTCCCCATGTTATAGAGACAAATTTTGGATTTAATTTAGTTAAATCATTTAAACAAGCAACAACCTTTAGAAAATCTAAATCTTTGGGTGGAAAAAATTCTAAGGATATACTCATTTTTACACCTATATTTATAAGGCGCCCCTTTTAGCAGTTTTAGCATGCAAGCAGGAACAAATCGCTATGTGTGCTTATTTTAAATCTTTATAGTGTTTATCTCAACCCATCTGTTTATTTGTAAGCATATTCATATTAAGATCTTTTGATGGCGGACATAAATAATCAAAGCCTTGCAAATGCTATTAGATTTTTATCAATTGATGCGGTACAGCAAGCTAATTCAGGGCATCCAGGAATGCCAATGGGGATGGCAGATATCGCAGTCTCTCTTTGGAAAAATCATTTAAGGCATAATCCTAAAAATCCCTATTGGTTTAACAGAGATAGGTTTGTTTTATCAAATGGCCATGGGTCAATGTTGCTTTACAGTTTGCTTCATTTAACTGGATATTCCATCACCTTAGATGATATTAAAAATTTTAGACAATTAAGATCTAAAACACCCGGTCACCCTGAATATGACAAAGCGCTTGGAATTGAGACCACAACTGGGCCGCTTGGACAAGGACTTGCTAATGCCGTTGGTATGGCTTTAGCTGAAAAAAGCTTGGCGTGCAGGTTTAACCAAGTAGACTTCAATATCATTGATCATTTCACCTATGTGTTTTTAGGTGATGGTTGCTTGATGGAAGGTATCTCTCATGAGGCATGCTCTTTTGCTGGAACTCATTCATTGGGCAAGCTTATTTGTTTTTATGATCAAAATGGTATTTCAATTGATGGCAAGGTTGAGGGCTGGTTTACAGACGACACAGTCAAGCGTTTTGAATCTTATGGATGGCAAGTAATTGAGGTAGACGGACATAATGTTAACGCAATCAACAAAGCTATTGAGTCTGCAAAAAAAGAGCTGCATAAGCCATCCATGATTTGTTGTAAAACCAAGATAGGCTTTGGATCGCCTGCCAAAGAAGGCTCAGAAAAATCCCATGGCTCTCCATTAGGCATCGATGAAATCAAGGCAACAAGAGCTAACTTGAATTGGCTTTACGACCCTTTTTGTATCCCAGAAGAAATCTACGAGGCATGGAATGCTGTTGAAAGTGGGGAAAAGGATAATTGTATTTGGGACGAACTGCTCATCAAATATGGCGACATGTTTCCAGAGGAACATGGTCTGCTGCTCAGATTAATAAACAATGAACTTCCCAAAGATTTTAGTTCCAAGATGGATGAATTTATTCTATCTACCCTTGATAAAACAAATTCAGTTGCCACAAGAAAAGCTTCCGAGCAGTGTCTCGATTTTTTATGCCCAGAGCTACCTGAACTTATTGGGGGGTCTGCAGATTTAACTGGATCTAATAACACGCTGTCCTCATCAAGCAGTGTATTTGCAAGCGATGATCCAAGTGGAAATCATATTTATTATGGTGTTCGAGAGTTTGGAATGGCTGCCATCATGAACGGAATGTCATTACATGGTGGCATTAGACCTTACGGAGGAACTTTCCTTGTATTTATGGACTACGCAAGAAATGCTGTGCGCCTATCTGCATTAATGAAAATCCCAGTGACCTATGTTTTTACGCATGACTCTATTGGATTAGGAGAAGATGGTCCTACCCATCAACCCATAGAACATATTGCAACGCTCAGAAATACACCAAATCTTTATAATTGGAGGCCCGCTGATCTTACTGAGACTGCGGTTGCATGGAGAGCAGCGATACACTCTAGCAAAAACCCTCATACTTTAATTTTATCTAGACAAAGCCTTCCTAAACTTCCTCTAACAGAAAATAAAATAGAAGAAGTTGCCAAGGGAGGATACTTGCTAGCTCAAAATGATCATCCAATTCTTCAAATTATTGCATCTGGCAGCGAAGTTGGAGCAGCTCTCAAGGCCAGAGAGATATTAGGAATCAAAGATATAAATGTAGTATCGATGCCATGTCTTGATCTTTTTAACGAGCAAGACCAAGCATACAAAGATAGCGTTGTTCTTCCTAATGTTCCAAAGCTATTTGTTGAAATGTCTCACCCCAATAGTTGGGGGCTTATGGCTTCCTCAACAGACAAAATATTAGGAATTTCTACTTTTGGTGAAAGTGCGCCAGGCGAAGTATTGATTCATGAATTTGGATTTGATCCCGAAAATATAGCACTTGAGGCTAGAAATTTAATAGGATGAGGCTTCTTAAAGATCAAGACTATCTTGAAAAAAATATTGCACTTAGATTAGATCTAAATGTACCAATTAAAGATGGCGTAGTTGCAGATGCAACCAGAATTGAGGCCTGTATTCCTACAATTGAGCAACTTCTCTCAGCAAATTGTAAACTTTTAATAATCTCACATCTTGGACGGCCAACCGAGGGAACTTTTGATAAAGAGAGCTCTCTAGAACCAGTAGCCAAATACCTCTCAAATTTATTAAACCTAGAAATACCTCTTTGTAGAGAAATTAGTTTTGAAGAATGCTTCAAAGATGGCTATCAAATAGCAATGCTTGAAAATATAAGGTGTTTTGAAGGCGAAATGAATAATGAATTAACTCTCTCTAAGAAAATAGCGAGCATTTGCGATATATATGTATTTGATGCCTTCGCAACTGCTCACAGAGCTCAATCCTCTACTTATGGAGCTATCATTGAATCAAAGGTATCTTGTGCTGGTCTTTTAGTTGAAAAAGAAGTGCTCTCATTAACTAGGGCGTTTAAATCATTTGATGCTCCTCTTGTTTCTATTGTAGGTGGGTCAAAGGTTTCAACAAAATTGTCAGTGTTAAAAAAACTATCCGAAATATCAGATCACATTATTGTAGGTGGAGGCATCGCCAATACTTTCTTACTAGCCAAAGGATTTAATGTTGGGCGCTCGCTTGTGGAAACAGATATGCTTGTGATGGCTAAATCTATTCTCGAAAAAGGGAACTGCATATTACCAACAGAAGTGTTTACTGCAAAAAGCTTTGATGATCATCATTCAACAATGAAATCCATTGATGCAATAGAGGACGATGATTTAATTTTAGATATCAACGTCGATAGTTCTTATAAAAAAGTCCTTGAGACAGCAAAGACAATAATTTGGAATGGTCCCGCGGGAGTTTTTGAAAAAGAGGGATTTAAAAATGGCACTAAATACCTAGCCTCTATTATTTCATCTTCTAATGCTTTCTCAATAGCTGGCGGAGGAGAGACCATAGCAGCAATCAATGAATTTATTGATCCAATTAAGATTGGGTATATTTCTACTGCAGGAGGAGCTTTCTTAGAATTTCTTGAAGGCAAAAAGCTTCCCGCACTAGAAGCCTTAGGATATGATTTTTAAGTAAACAGGAGAATTATTATGGCTTTAATAAGTTTAAGGCAACTATTAGATCATGCAGCAGAAAATAATTATGGCGTACCAGCATTTAATGTAAATAATCTTGAGCAGATGAGAGCTATCATGGAGGCCGCAGATAAAACATCCAGCCCAGTCATTGTGCAAGCTTCGGCAGGCGCAAGGAAGTATGCGGGGCCAACTTTTTTGCGACATCTTATTTTGGCTGCATTGGAGGAGTTTCCTCATATACCTGTAGTCATGCATCAAGACCATGGGGCCTCTCCAAGCGTTTGCCAGCGCTCAATCCAGCTTGGCTTCTCTTCGGTGATGATGGATGGATCATTGTTAGAAGACATGAAAACACCAGCAGATTACGAATATAACTCATCAGTTACTAAAAGAGTGGTTGAGATGGCGCATGCTTGCGGTGTTTCTGTCGAAGGTGAACTAGGATGCCTAGGATCTCTAGAAACAGGAGAGGCAGGAGATGAGGATGGGTCAGGTGCTGAAGGTATTTTGTCGCATGATCAATTGCTAACAGATCCTGAAGAAGCAGCTCAATTTGTTAAAGATACTCATGTTGATGCTCTAGCTATTGCAATTGGCACCAGCCATGGAGCTTATAAATTTACTAGGCCCCCAACCGGTGATATTCTAGCAATAAAGCGCATAAAAGAAATTCATGCAAGAATTCCTGACACTCATCTTGTTATGCATGGATCTTCTGCAGTGCCCCAAGATTGGCTAGAGGTAATCAATCATTTTGGTGGCCAGATACCAGAAACATACGGAGTTCCTGTCGAAGAGGTTCAAGAAGGAATTAAGCATGGAGTAAGAAAAGTAAATATTGATACGGATTTGAGGCTAGCATCAACAGGCGCGATTAGAAAATTTTTGCAAGAGAATAGATCGGAGTTTGATCCTAGAAAATATCTTGCAAAGACAATTGATGCAATGAGAGATATCTGTATAGATAGATATGAGGCTTTTGGCACTGCTGGTCAAGCAGACAAAATATCTGTTATCTCATTGGAGGAAATGCATCTCAGATATCTTGATGGCAGTCTTGATCCAACAGTAAACTAAATAAACTTGAAAGTTATCCTTCAAAGGGTGTTGGAGGCTTCTGTTTCAATAGATGGCCTTCAATACTCATCTATTAAAAAGGGCCTGCTGGCCTATGTATGTTTTGAGTCAGGCGATAATCAAAATAGTATAAATAAATTTTTTGATAAAGTTTCAAGATACAAGATTTTTGAAGGAGATAGCAGCAATTTAGATACAAGTTTGGCACAATTAGATGCTGCACTATTGATTGTGAGTCAATTTACGCTTAGCGCTTCAACAAATAAAGGTCTTAAACCAAGCTATCATTTAGCCTTAGAACCTTCTCAGGCAAAAAATCTATTTGATTTAATGATTGAAACATCAAAGCATCTGAGCATAAGGGTTTTTTTTGGAGAGTTTGGTGCAAGTATGCAAGTATCATCTATTAATGATGGTCCTTATACACTAATTTATAATTTCTGATATGGAATTTAGGGAAGAGATTAAGCATTGGCTTGAAGACAACTGTCCAATGCGCATGAGAACTTCGATGCCAAATGATGAGCAAGTGTGGTCCTCTTCAAATATACAATTCCCAAATCGAGAAGCTAAAGATTGGTTCTTTGCAATGACTAAAAGAGGTTATTGTACGCCTGAGTGGCCTATTGAGTTTGGTGGAGCGGGTTTAAATCAAGAGAAAGCTCAAATTCTGAAAGAGGAGCTTGCAGTTATTAATGCACGACCCGCACAAATAAACTTTGGTATCACAATGCTAGGTCCGGTGTTATTAGAATATGCTAATCAAAAGCAAAAGGAATTTTTCCTTCCTAAGATCTCACGTGGTGAGATTTGGTGGTGCCAGGGATTTTCTGAGCCAGGGTCAGGCTCTGATCTTGCAAGCTTAAGTACCTCCGCTTTAGAAGAAGAGGATTCATATGTTATAAATGGCTCAAAGATTTGGACCTCTGAAGCAAATAAGGCAGATTATATGTACTGCTTGGTAAGAACCTCCAAAGAATCAAAACAAGGCGGAATTTCATTTATCTTAATTGATATGACTTTACCTGGCATTGAAATTAAACCAATCAAACTTCTAAGTGGTCAATCACCATTTTGTCAGGTTTTTTTTACCGATGTGAGAGTTACTAAGGAAAGTCTTATTGGAAAAGAAAATCAAGGCTGGGAGATTGCAAAGAAATTATTGGCTTTAGAGAGGATGATGATGTCTGATTTAGGCGCAGAGGGTGCAGTAGATGTTGACCCAGCAAAGCTTTTTACCTTGCTAGGCCTAGAAGCCTACACTACTTTTTATTACAAAATAATTCGTCATACTTTGCGGCAACGAGCAATTGATCTCACCATTGCTAGAGCAGGTCAAGCAGCACGTCAGGGAAATTTCCATCCGTCCATGGTTCTAAAATACCTATCAACCGAAGAGGTTCAAAAAAGATGGGAGCTGAATTTATTTGCCCTTGGAGCTGACGGCATCAAAGACTTAGAAAGTGCGACCGAAGATGAATACGACATTATTAAATCATTTTTTTATTCAAAAGCTTATACTATCGCCGGTGGAAGTTCCGAGATTCAACTTAATATAATATCTAAAAATATACTAGGATTACCAAATGAATAGAAAAATAGCAGTCTTTTGTGGGGCTCATTCTGGCTCAGAGCAGATCTTTTCAGACCATGCTCGTGAAGTAGGAAAGCTCATCGCCCAAAATCAAGCAGAACTAGTTTTTGGAGGGGGGAACAGAGGCTTAATGGGAATAGTTTCAGATGCTGCAATTGACAACAATGGAAAAGTTACAGGAATTGCTCTTTCTAAGCTAGATCAATTTGAACAAACCAATCCTAGGATTACAACAGAAATAATTACTAAGACTTTTTTTGAAAGAAAAGAGAAATTTTTAGAAATCAGTGATGCTTTTATTGTTTTAGCTGGAGGCATGGGGTCTTTAGATGAGCTTTTAGATGTTCAAGTGAATAATCAAGTTGGCATGATTGCTAAGCCGTTAATTATTCTTAATACGCTTAATTACTATGATCATTTCTTAGCATGGATGGATAATGCAGTTAAGTACAAGTTTTTATCCAATATTAATAGAAATCAAATAATTATTACTTCATCTCCAGAAGAGGCTGTAGAAATGGCTTTAAATTTAACGGCGCCATCCCAAGATGATTGGATGACAAGGCTTAAAATCTAGTTTTTTCCTTACTAACTAATAGGCCAAGCTCAAAAAGCATCCACATTGGTATAGCCAAGAAGAGTTGAGAAAACATATCGGGCGGAGTTAGCAACATCCCAAGTATAAAAAATAATACTACTAAATAGGGTCTAAGCTCTCTAAGGCGAGCTTTACTTACAGTTCCGGTTCTTATTAAAAGATTTACAATTATGGGCATTTCAAACGCAATGCCAAAAGCAAACAATAATTTCAACATAAATGATAGGTAGTTTCCTATGTCTGTCATGATTAAAATATTATTCGGACTAAATGTATGGATAAAGTTAAAGATCACAGGAGTAGCAACATAAAAACCAAACGCAACTCCCATAAAAAATAAGATGGTTGTTGAAATAATTATTGGCAGAGCTAATTTTTTTTCATGCAAATAAAGGCCAGGCTTTAAAAAGCCCCAGATTTCAATAAAAAGGATAGGCATGCATGCCAACAAGGCGGCATAAAAGGCTGTCTTTATAGGAACTAGCACCGGGCTAGTTACCTGTGTAGCTATTAGCCTACCATCTTGAGGCAGCGAACTTAATAGCGGATTGCTTAAATATGCATATATATATTCATTAAATGGCAAAGAAGCTACAAAAACAATGCCAAGAAACATAACAAATCTTATCAGTCTTTTTCTTAGCTCAAGCAAGTGTTCTGATAAAGGCATTTCACCGGCATCATTCATTTTTTTCAAGTTCTTTGAGTTTCAACTCATTAAATACGTCTTGTTCAATATCTTCGGCGCCTATGTCTCTTTCAAAGTCGGTTTTTGCTTTTTCGATTTTAGATTTTGTGAGATACCAAAATTTAGTGATAGATTTTATTGCTGAGGGAAGCTTGTCAGGTCCAAATACAAATAGTGATATTACAAAGATAAGTAGAATTTCTAAGAATCCGACTTGAAACAATTCAGCTACTCAGATTTATCTGTTGGCTTATCATTATCTTTGATAGCTTTTTTAAAATCCTTTAGACCATGTCCTAAGTCGGATCCCATGGATCTAAGTTTTTTGCCACCAAATAATACAAGTACAATTAAAAGTATGATTAGGAGTTGCCAAATACTAATTCCGCTCAACATATAGCTATATTAATGCAAAAGGACCTTGTAACACAAAGATTATTGAGCCTCCAATTAACAATCCTGCGATCATGATCTTGCCTAGGCGTTCCAACCTTTCTAGTTTTAGATTGGTGTTTATGAGTTCTTTCTCTAGGGATTGTTTTGATTGAAGATTGATATCAAAGTTCTCAATGAGGTTAATAATATTGGCTGGTAATTTTTTTGATTTTTCTAAGATCTCTAATTTATTTTCAGCTATATGCTTCAAGAGGAGCGAAGGGTTATATTGATCAGCCAGCCAGTTATCTAGATATGGCTTGGCAATACCCCAAAAATCAAGCTCGGGATGAATCTGTCTACCCATGCCTTCAATATGAATTAATGTTTTTTGTAATAAAACCAAAGAGGGTTGAATAGAAAGCCCAAACTTTCTTGTTGAATCAAATAGTTCTAAAAGAAGTTTGCCAAACTCAATCTTAGAAAGAGGTTTATTTATGATATCAGAGCATGCGCTAGTAAGCGTGAGTTCAAGCTGAAAAATATCTGTTCCAGCATTAACCCACTGAGCTTGAATAAATAACCTAGCAAGAGATTTAAAATCTTTTTCAATTAAAGCTTTGAGCATTCTAGCTAAGAAATATCTGTCTTGATCGCTAAGGCTTCCGCAGATTGCGTAGTCAACAGCTACATATCCATTAATACTGGCGTCTCTGTTTACAAAAATATTTCCCGGATGCATGTCTGCATGAAAAAAATTATCTCTGAATACTTGGTCTAGGAAAATCTTTACTCCATTTTCTGCAAGTTGCTCTATATTTAATCCGGCCTCATGAATTTCAGAAATTTCAGTGCATGGAATTCCGCTTACTTTCTCCATAACAATTATGTTCCGCGAGGAAAATTCCTGAAAGATGAACGGCACTTTGAGAAGTTCATTGCCTTTAAAAAAATCTTTTGTTTTGATTGCATTTGCTGCTTCTATCTTTAAATCTAGCTCATTGAGCACAGTATTCTCATAATCTTGAAGCACTTTGCTAATTTGAAGCCTTTGGCTATCTTGAATTAAAAGACTTATTAAAAAACCAATGAACTTCATTAGTTTTATATTCTTAGTTACTAATTTTTTTATATCAGGACGAAGTACTTTTATAACTACCTCAGAACCGTCTTTTAGCTCTGCTTCATGAACTTGAGCCAAGGAGGCAGCAGCAATTGGAGTTGTATTAAAAGATGAAAATACTGCTTCAATGCTTGTTCCTAGAGATTTTTCTATGGATGAAACAGCAATTGCAGAATTAAATGGGGGGCATGCATCTGTCAATCTTTTAAGTTCAGAGGTTACACTCTTATCAAGCAAATCTGTCCTTGTGGAGAGCAATTGACCAAACTTAATAAAAAGAGGCCCCATGCTTTCTAGGTAACTCACCAATCTTTCTCCCAAAGATTGGTTTCTGGTTGTGTAATAAAATATATTTATAAATCCAAGTAGTTTTGTAATAGGATGCAAGTTTGCAGCATCATTTATTAGCCCATATCTAAATAGAAGAAAAATAGCTTTGGCAAGACTAACGAACTGCATAATCATTGCTGTTTATAATTTTTTCAATTCTATCAAGCTTTAGTTGCGTTGCTCGAATTCTCATTTTAATTGGAGCAAGCCTGTCTTTAGTATTTTCTGCTGTCAACATAGGATAGGCTGATAGTATCGATTCAAAAATGAAAGCAGCCTTGTTCCCAAAAATATCATAAATCGCTACAGAGCAATCAACTTTAAATTCAGAAATAATAGATACAAAACTGATAAATTTCTCTATATCACCACTCACAAAACTTGATAACGATTTGTTAAGAGTGGAAATTCTCATCATCGATTTTGGTTTTATATCTAAAATAAAATCAGGGTTTTCAAATGGCGAGCATATACGCCCTTCATTTTCTGATACTTCAATGCCTAGTTTCAAAACCCCATTATCAATATTAAAGTAAGTCGGCCCGAGAGCTTGAATTTTAGATTGAAAGCTAGAATCATTCTGGATGATAGATCTTAACAGTGGCTTTAAGCTCAAATTCACTTGATGGCCTTATGAATTGAGACGATTCCATTTTGAAAGTTATAGAAATTACATTTCGAAAATCCGGCAGCAAGAATATGCATTTTCAGACTTTCTTGGTCTGGGTGCATTCTTATTGATTCTGCCAGATATTGATAGCTCTTTTCGTCGTTAGCAAAAAATTTACCCATTTTTGGAAGAATATTGAATGAATACCAGTCATATGCTTTCCTGATAAAGGAATTCGTTGGCTTTGAAAATTCTAGTATGAGAAGAACGCCATTTGATTTAAGGCACCTCAGCATTTCTGCTATGCCCTTATCTTTGTTTGTGAAATTTCTTAGACCAAAGCCCACAGTTATTAAATCAAAGGTTGCATCTTTGTATGGAAGCTCTTCACCCGAGGCAGTTAGAAAAAAACAATTCGATATAAAATTTTCATCAATCGCTCTATTTCTTCCAAGCTCTAACATAGATCCATTGATGTCGGTGACCTGCACCGCAGTATTTTGATTAGATTGAATAATTAGTTTTGGAATATCTGCAGTCCCTGATGCGATATCCAAAACTGATGGATGAGGGGGGAGTTCTGCTAATTCCAGCAAAGCTTTCTTCCATAGTCTATGAAGTCCAAAGGACATTAGGTCATTCATGAAGTCATAATTTTCAGCAACAGAATCAAAAACCCCTTTAACCTTTGTTTGTTTTTCTTCGAGGCCTACCTCTTCAAAGCCAAAATGTGTTTTATTATTTTCTTCCATTTATTTCTTGCATAAAGTTTTCGTATCTAGATTGAGCAATTATGCCTTTATTCAACATTTTTAAAACATTGCAACCTTGTTCATTGCTTGCATGACTGCAATTAGTAAACTTACAACTCGTGGCAGCAGAAAATATTTCATGAAAACCAGAAGTTATCTGCAATCTAGTAAAATTTTCTAGATCTATATCTCCTGCACCGGGTGTGTCTATTAGACTAAAATCAGGCCCATCATATAACCTTGTTGTGGTTGTGGTGTGCCTACCAGTATTCTTTGAAAGATTTTGAGTTTTAATATCAGCTCCTGTTAATAGCCTGATAAGGCTGGACTTACCCACTCCAGAAAGACCAACTAACGCAACGCTTTGTTTGGCAATAGAATTTTTTAGCGTATTTATTCCAGCCCCATATTTTGTTGAAACTTCAAAACATTCAATGCCTAGACTGTTATATAAAGTAATATCATTCCTAATTTTTTCAAAATCTTCTCGATCACTTTTATTAAAAATAATAATTGCTTCTAACTTATTTATCTTTGATAAAACCAACCATTTATCAACTAAGGAGTTAGAAATCTTTGGTTTAGAGGAAGCTAAAATCGCTACTTTATGAATATTGCTCGCAACAACTCTATTTTTTTTATTAATAGTTTTTGTTAGTGAAGAAGTTCTTTGCTTAATTTCTAATATTTGTGCTTCTTTCTTTGAAGAAGTGTCTAATTTAATAAGATCTCCCACAACAATAGCTAATTTTTTGGGAAGCAATAATCTTATGACGGTTTTATCAACTTGTATGAGACAAGAATCTTTGTAGATTTCAATTATTCTTCCAATTTGAACTTTTTCCATTCAGGTACCACAATACAGCATTCGATCAATAAAATATGGTATTAAAAAAATCAAATAAGAACTTAATTTGGATAGACCTTGAGATGACAGGACTTGATCCAGAAAAAGAACGCATCATTGAGATTGCAACCATTATTACCGATAAGGATTTAAATATTTTAGAGGAAGGACCTAACTTAGTCATTCATCAGCCCAAAGAATTACTTTCAACGATGGATGATTGGAATCAAAATCAACATAAAAGCAGCGGATTATTGGCAAAAGTAAAATCAAGCCCAATTACTGAACAAATTGCAGAGATTGAGACTCTAGATTTTATTTCAAGATTTGTTGGAGAAGGAAAGTCGCCAATGTGCGGGAATACTGTATCTCATGATAGAAGGTTTTTAGCGAAATACATGCCTAGGCTTGAGTCCTATTTTCATTATCGACATATTGATGTTTCAACTATAAAAGAATTAATAGCAAGGTGGCTCAAGAGTGACAAGCTTTATAAAAAATCTTCAACGCATCGAGCTCAGGATGATATAAGAGAGTCGATCAAGGAATTAAAATTTTATAAAGATAAAATCTTTAGAGCCTAGAAATATTCCTATTTCCTGTCGACGCTTCAAACATAGGGCCATCTATAACATTAAATTTTTTCTTTGTAATAGTATCGATAAATTTGAATTGAGCCGTAAATCTTTTGTTGGATGCTTTGCATATTAAGTAACCTCTGTATTTTGCATCCATCCATGCAATTTCAGCTGAATTTTCTTTAATTCCATTCTCTAGTTTTTTTGGGTCAATATTTAAGGAATCTGCTACCCCTGGCGAGGTTACTGAAGGAGTTCCTAGTTCAAAACCGATGGGATCACCCACATCATCTTTGAGATTTGAGACCCAGCTATTATGAGTGTCACCCGCTAATGAGATCAAAGATATATTTGATCTTTTAAATAGGTCATACAACGATGATCTAGCCGCTGGATACCCATCCCACGCATCGAGATTTGACGGAATATCTTCATTTTGCAGAGGTAAAAATTTTTCTAGCCATTGCGGGGGATTTCTCCCATCAAGCAGATCTTTAATTTTAGGAAATTTTACCTTGGTCATTAAGATTTGTTGCCCAGCTACAACCCATGTTGAAGAGTTTTGTCTTAAATTTTTATCAATCCATGCAAGCTGCTTTTTTCCAAGAAGCTGCCTTTCTTTATCGTGTAATTTTTCAAAAAAAGCAGTTCTGTCAAACCTTCCGTTCTCAAGATAGTTTAAAGGTTTAATTTGCTCATCTCTTCCAAATTGACGCGTATCCAGCATCATTAAATTTATTATTGGATTTTTAAATTGCCTATAAATTTTTCGTTTATTTTTATGTTCTCTTATTGGCATCCACTCCATATAAGCCTTTATTGCAGCAGCTCTTCTTTTTAAGAAAGTGCCTTCACTTCCATCAAAAGCATGATTTTCTGCTCCTCTCATCCATGCATCATTCGCAAACTCGTGATCATCCCATATTGGAATCAGGGGGGCAAAAGCATGAAGTTTTTTTGATCCTTCATCAAGCTTATACTGAGAGTGCCTAGTTCTGTAATCACCTAGTGTTACTATTTCATGAGATGGCTCTGGCACCCGATTTAGTTTGCTAGCGTTTTCTGTTCCATATCCTTTGTCACTATACTCGTATAGATAATCTCCAAGATGGAGCCAAAAATCTAGATTCTCATTAGCACATGCTTCGTAAGCATTGAAAAAGCCAGTTGGATAATTTGAGCAACTCAAGCATGCAAACCTTACATCCAGTTTTGGAAAGGTTTGCGATCTTCCAATATCTGAAAATGAATCACCACATTTAAATCTAAAATAAAAACTTTGGCCTTGGTCAAAATAGAGCCCTGCATTGAAATCATGTTTTATGGTGTAGTCTCTTATGGGATCGGTATAAAGTCTTTTTTTATAGACTATGTCATTAAATTTATTGTTAGAGGAAACCTCCAAGGTAACTAAAATACTTCCCGGGGCTTTAGGAGTGACTCTTGTCCATAGAATCACATATTTATGAGTGGGGTCTCCGCTTGCAACTCCATGCTTAAATGAACCCCCTTTGACATTACTGGAAATCTTTCCTGATAGGAGTCCAAAGCTTGCGCTTAATGCAGAAAACTTTAATAAATCTCTTCTTTGCATAAGTAAATTATATGGCACACTCGAAAAATCTCATTACCAACATGATAGGCAAAAGATCTAATCTTTAGAACTTGCTGGCTGGATATTTATTGGTAGCGGGGTGACTTGATTTTTATTTTGCTTGATTTTAGCTTCACCAGTTTCAACCACTTCATCAATTCGAATTATTTGATTGATTGGAATATAGGATCTTTCAACGCTTTTGAATTCATTTTTTAGCTTTTCAGTTGATGGATCAACTACTAGCTGTTTTGATTTATTGAATATATACTCTTCCACCTCAATGAAACCATACATATCACTTTGATAAATTTGCCGTGCAAATATCTCGTATATTTCACCAAGTTGCATGAAAATTATTTTATAAATAGTCTTACTTTTATTCATATTTAGGTTATGGGAAAGAAACTTTATATTAAAACCTACGGATGTCAAATGAATGAATACGATTCAAAAATGACACTAGAGGTAATGCAATCTAGCGGAGATATTCAGGAGGTCTTTACTCCTGAAGAAGCAGATATTATTTTGCTAAATACCTGCTCAATAAGAGAAAAAGCAGAAGAAAAAGTTTATTCAGAGCTAGGAAGACTCAACAAGCTCAAAAAGCAAAATCCTCACTTGAAAATAGGCGTAGGGGGATGCGTTGCAACTCAAGAGGGGGATAATATTTATAAAAGGGCTCCATTTGTAGACCTAATTTATGGTCCCCAGACATTACAGCGAGTTCCTAAGCTGCTTGAGGAAAATAATAAAATCAAGGCAGTTGATGTTTCATTTCCAATTGAAGAAAAGTTTGATTTGCTTCCCTTGCCTACTGCTGATGGTCCAACCGCATTTGTTTCTATTATGGAAGGCTGCTCAAAGTATTGCTCCTTTTGCGTTGTACCATATACTCGAGGAGATGAGGTTAGCAGACATCCCCAGCAGATATTTGATGAAATAGCCAGACTCTCTGAGCAAGGAGTTTCTGAGATTACGTTTGTTGGTCAAAATGTGAATGCATATGAATACCCACATAATGGCAGGCTACTTAGGCTTAGCGACTTGATAGAAGTTGCTGGCTCAGTAGATGGCATAGAAAGAATTCGTTATACCACTTCTCACCCATTAGATATGACAGATGATTTAATTGAATGCTATAAATATGTTCCTGAGCTAGTTAGTCACCTCCATTTGCCAGTTCAGTCTGGATCAAATGAAATACTTACAAAAATGAAACGAAACTATACTAGGGAAACTTATCTTGAGATTATTGCTAAACTTCATAAGGCCAGGCCAGGCATTAAAATCTCATCAGATTTTATAGTTGGTTTCCCTCAAGAAACTCATAAACAGTTTCTAGAAACATTAGACCTTGTTAATGAAGTTCAGTTTGATGCTTCTTACAGTTTTATTTACTCAGCAAGACCAGGAACCCCTGCAGCAAAGATTGAAGACAATATCTCAATGAATGAAAAAAAGGAGCGGCTTTATGAGCTACAAACCCTGCTAGATGGCTTTCAAAGAAAATACTCCCAAAACTTAGAGGGTACAGTTCAAAGATGCTTAGTAACAGGTCTTTCTAAGAAAGACAACACAAGAATGCAGGGCAGGACGGAATGCAATAGAGTAGTAAATTTTGACTTTCAAAAAATTGAAATTCTAGGTACATTATTAGATATAAAGATTAACAAAGCGTTGGCACATTCACTTCAAGGTCACATATTCGCAAAGGAGCACTCATCTCTAACCTGATGCCAGCATCTCAGAGAACTTCACAACAACTTGTTTTAGAGCCAGCAGACAATCTTGCTCTTGCTAATTTTGTTGGAGAGCTAAACGGCAATTTAAAAATTATTGAAAAAAGACTTCAGGTTAAAATTTTTCAAAGCGGCAATGTAATTAAAATTGTGGGAGATTCTCAACAGATTTCTAAAGCAAGCAAGGTTATGAATGAGCTATATGCTGCTACTCATTCAGGAGAGCAGATTTCAAAAGAATTGCTTACAAATATGGTTAGTAACGCTGCAGAAACAGATGCTGAAATAAAGACTATTTTTAAAGATATCATCATCAAAACCCCAAGAAAGACTATTAAAGCCAGATCTCCTAAGCAGCAGGAGTATTTAGAATCTATCGATTCTTTTGAAATAAATTTTGGTATTGGTCCTGCGGGAACAGGTAAAACATACTTGGCTGTAGCTAAAGCTGTTGAGTATTTGCTTGCTGATAGGGTGCAAAAGATAATATTAATAAGGCCTGCCGTTGAGGCCGGTGAAAAGCTTGGCTTTCTCCCAGGAGACTTATCTCAAAAAGTAGATCCTTATCTTCGCCCTCTTTATGATGCCTTGTATGAAATGGTTGGCTATGAAAAAGTTGTACGAATGATAGAGAAGGATATTCTAGAGGTTGCTCCACTTGCTTATCTCAGAGGGCGAACCCTTAATAACGCATTTATAATCATGGACGAAAGTCAAAATACAACAACTGATCAAATGAAAATGTTCTTAACTAGAATGGGCTTTGGCTCTTATGCCATAGTTAATGGAGATAGTACCCAAATTGATCTCCCCAAAAATGTTCGATCAGGGTTGAGTCATGCACAAGAAGTTTTAAAAGGTGTTGATGGTATTGGATTTACATACCTAACCTCAAAAGATGTTGTAAGACATCCGTTGGTGAGAAAGATTGTTGATGCATATAGCATTGCTGAGCAAGATAACAAATAATGGGATTAACTGTAATCAACTCTGTTAAAGAATCAGAGCAAATATCTTTAATCGAAAAAAACCTTCAAGAAGTGTTCAATAATGCCATAAGTGATTTAGGTGACTGCAATGCAAATCTTAAATTTTTAAATGCAGAGGATATGCAGATTCTCAATTATCAATTTAGAAATAAAGACGCATGCACTAATGTTTTAGCTTTCCCAAATGATTCTTTTACAGAAGATCAATTTTTGGGAGATATTGCAATTTGTTATGAGTTTTGTAGACAAGAAGCCATCGAACAAGAGAAACCTATTCAAAATCACATCATGCATATGCTTTTACATGCCCTTCTTCATCTTAAGGGCTATGATCATGAAACTTCAGAAGAAGCTGTTAAAATGGAAAAGCTTGAAATTGAAATACTTGCAAAACTTAATATTCCTAATCCATATATTGTCATATGATCGAAAACGATAAACCTCCTTCGAAAACCTCATTTATTCAAAATTTAAGGAGGCGAATTGCATCTAAAATTTTTAGAGCATCCTCATTAAATGAGGTAAGCAGTCAACTTGAGCAAGCCCATTTAACTGATTTGATTGATAAAGAAGCTTTCTTTATAGCAGACAGAGCGCTAAAACTTGGAGAGAGAAAAACAAAAGAAATAATGGTTCCAAAGATTGAGATGGTAACAATATCAGCTGGAGAATCTCACAAAAATATAATTGAAAAGGTTATTTCTTCTGGGCATTCAAGGTTTCCAGTGCTTGGAAATGCCGCTAATGAAGTATTAGGACTAATGCTTGCAAAAGACATCATTCCTGAATTGGTGAATGGTTCAGAGCTTGATATAAAGAAAATGTTAAGAGAAATTAAAGTTATACCCGAAAATAAGAAGTTAGATACTTTATTAGAAGACTTTAAAAGAGACAAATCCCACCTAGCAGTGGTTGTTGATGAATACGGAACTATCTCAGGCCTAGTTACGATTGAAGACGTATTGGAAGAGCTTGTTGGTGAAATTGAAGATGAGCATGATGTTGAAGAAACAGATGAGCTAATTCAGGTTGCTGAGAAAGAATTTATTGCAGATGCTATGCTTGAGTTGCCAGTGTTTGCAGAAGCATTTAAGGTTGATGTAAGGGCTATTGATGCAGAAACTCTAGGAGGTTTATTTATCCAACGATTTGGCTTGCTGCCTAAAGTTGGAGATAGGATAGAATTTGATAATTTAATACTTGCCGTGACTGCAGCGGACAAGCGCAAAGTTAAGAAAATTGGCATCACCATTAAAGAAAAATAATTCAAAATTCTTAAGTAATATTCTGACTCCTTTTTTATTTGGAGCCATTAATTTTTTATCTTTTGCTCCATTTGACCTTAAATTTCTAGTCATCATTTCTTATGGTTATATTGCCTATCTTTTTAATCAAAAGGTAACTGATTATTTTTTATTTATTAGACTATTTATCTGGGGTTTTGCATTTTGGAGTTTTGGAATTGGATGGATAATAGTAAGTATTCACTATTATGGAAATATCAATATTTACCTAGCTTTTTTAGCTATAGTTATATTGAGTATTTTTTTATCAATTATATTTATTACTCCTCTAGGAGTATTTAATAACCTCATAAAATCTACTCCTAATTCTTTAAAGGGAGTTTTATTTGCTAGCTGCTTCTTAACAGTTGAGCTTTTGCGTTATTTTCTTTTTGGTGGCTTCCCTTGGCTATCTCCAGGAATTACCACCATTGATACTTTTTACCAAACAGGCATTCCATTAATAGGGGTATTTGGAATGTCATTTTTTATATACTTCTTTGCTTATTTTTTTGTTAATGAGACTGTTCCTGGATCAAGCATAAAAATTATTTTAATTTGGACCTTGCTCTTGATAAGTTTTTTACCAGTTCCTTCAAAAGAAATTTCAAATAGAGCAGCAGATGTAAATCTCGTTCAACCTGCAATTGAATTAGATGCGAAGTACTCTTTGCAGTCATCTAATAATATTATTAATGCATTACTTGCACATACAGTTCATGATTCAGAAGTTATAAATATATGGCCAGAAACACCCCTTCCTTTTGACACCGAACACCCTAATATGGACTACCTAAGAAACTATTTAAATCAAAAAGGAATTAATGTTGTCGGAGGTTCGTGGAGATATCAGGAACAAAAACTCTTAAATACACTTGAGATCTATAATACAGGGGACTTTTATTCAAAAAGGCACCTTGTCCCATTTGGTGAGTTTGTTCCACTTTCTATTTTTTACATCAGTACCGTTTTAATTTTATTGAGTAGTGCTAGCATGCACTTCTCGTATATTCAAGCGAAAAAGTTTAACATCGAAAAACAAAAGTTAGGCTTATGGGCAAGTTTTGCTCTAGGCATCGGGTTCTTGGTATGCC
>JALRBL010000008.1 GCA_023257795.1 Gammaproteobacteria bacterium | reverse complement strand
ACTCATTTATGTTGAGACTATATAACAATTACTTAATTGTAAATTGTTGATTGAAAGTGCTACAAAAGTGCTACATTTAAAAAGGTTAAAACGGCTGAAAGCTGGAGCGGGAAACGAGGTTCGAACTCGCGACCTCAACCTTGGCAAGGTTGCGCTCTACCAGCTGAGCTATTCCCGCTTTAAATGGATGCTTAATATAACTCTAAGGTAGGTAGCTTTCAAGCATCACAATATTTAAATTGGAGGAAACCTCTTATAGCGTTAGTGAATGAAATTCATATAAAAATTAAAAGTAGAATCTA
Source organism: Gammaproteobacteria bacterium (assembly GCA_023257795.1). GTDB lineage: Bacteria > Pseudomonadota > Gammaproteobacteria > Magnimaribacterales > D2472 > VMDH01. The sequence continues at coordinate 14,050 of JALRBL010000008.1, read as the reverse complement.
GTTTAGTGTGTATATAATCACTGCAGAAATTTGCTTGAAATCTGAAATATGAATTATATTGAATTAATAGGCTTTGCTGCAGCAACTCTAACAACATTTGCATTCCTTCCTCAGGCAGTGAAAGTTTATAAATCTCGATCTACTAAAGATATTTCATTAATTACCTTCTTGGCTACAACGTGCGGTATAAGTTTATGGTTAACCTATGGCATATTAATTCAGTCCTATCCATTAATAGGATCGAATATCGTAAGTTTTTGTCTAGCATCCTTTATATTAATTTTTAAGCTAAAGCATGGATAATCTAGACTTTAATAACGTAAGGTAATTTTATGGGAATATTTATACTTGGCGGAATTGTATTTTTAGTTGCTTTTACTTTCTTTAAGATTGCTGCTTTCCGTAAAACAAGCAACGAAAATACTTGGAGAAAACTAGCACTAGTTGCCTTGATTGATTATCTAGTTCTGGTTATTGGAACTTTGGGAACTGGCATTTTGTTTATGACGCTCTATTCAATGGGTCATCCGGGGTGATATTAATTACCCTCAAGCGCATTCACTAGATCGCTAAGAAATTGTCTAGATTTTAAAAGCCTGCAGGTGCTCTTAAGAGATTTTTCTAATTTAAAGCACTCAATAAATCGTTCAACAGATCATCTTTATCTTCAAGACCAACAGAAATTCTTAATAGGTTTTCATGAATCCCTGCTTCGATCTTTTCTTCAGGAGTAAGAGGCGCATGCGTCATCGAAGAAGGATGGCAAATTAAGCTTTCAAAGCCACCCAATGACTCGGCTAAGGTAAATATTTCCAATCTGGCTAAAAAATCGTTTATTTTAGAGGGCTCTAAATCTATTTCAAAACTAAGCATGCCCCCAAATCCTTTTTGCTGTTTCTTAGCTAATTCGTGACTTGGATGGGATACTAATCCAGGATAATTTACTTTTAAAACTTTAGGATGCTTGCTTAACTCTTCAGCTATAAAAAGAGCGCTAGTATTATGCTGCTGCATTCTTAAGGTTAAGGTTCTTAATCCTCGAATGGTTTGATAGCTATCAAACGGCGATCCTGTGATTCCAAAATCATTAGCCATTTCATATAGTTTTTCATGATGTTCTTTGGTCTTTGAGATGACCGCTCCTCCAACTACATCGGTGTGGCCGTTAATATATTTGGTGGTTGAATGCATGACAAAATCTGCACCAAGCTCGATTGGGTTCTGTAATGCAGGCGATAGAAATGTGTTGTCGCAAACAGTAAGAGCGTTAACCTGCTTCGCAAGTTTGGTAACCGCTTCAATATCAACAACCCTAAGCAATGGGTTGGATGGAGTTTCTATCCAAATTAAATTAGGTTTAATGGTTTGAACTTTTGATGGAAAGTCCTCAGCTGATTGATCTAGGTAATGAGCGGTTAAAAGTCCTCTTTTTTCTAAATTTTTAAAAAGCCTGAAAGTTCCTCCGTAGCAATCGTGTGGCAATACAACATTGCCCCCCAATGGAACTAATGCACCTAGCAGCATGACACTAGACATACCAGTATTGGTTACTACTGCACCCTTTCCATCTTCAAGGGCTGCCAAGGCATCTTCGAGTAACCTTCTCGTAGGGTTGCCGCTTCGACTATAGTCAAACTCAGGATGATCTCCCAACTTAGCAAACTTATAGTTAGTGGATAAGTAAATTGGATCCACAACAGCTCCATGCGAATCTTGTTTTTTGATGCCAATAGAGGCAAGAATGGTTTCAATTTTCTTTTTCATACATTTCCTAAAAAAAAACCTATCAAAATTTGATAGGTCTCATTTTTTTAGCGGTATTTATCATGCACCCGCAAGCCATATCAAATCGGTGCTGCTGTAGTTTAAAAATTTAAAGAAATATTGTCTATTGAATTTTTGGGATTGTGGGTTCTGCTTTCGTGAAGTTGCATTCCATTTTTGCAACCACCTCACCCTCAACTTTGAGATTCACTTTTGCCCGACCCTCCATAGTGCCTGTTACCACGCACTTTTCAATACTTTCTTCTACAATGGCTCTAACGGTTTCCTTGAGTTCCGCTATGGTTAACTCTGATACAAGACGACTATCCCCTGCATCAGAAAAGATATGGACTGAAAAAACTAGCGCAAAGATTACTAGGTATTTATGCATGGTCATGTTTGTTCCTTGGAATAATAAAAGGATTGCAGAATGTAATAGGCATCTTTTTTGTTGCCCCCCTCATCCATCAGCCCTTTTCGGTTATAAAAATCTTGTATACCACTTAACGGCCGCATCATTGAACGAAAATCTTTCAGTATCCAGGGACTATAACCTTTCACGGTACCTTGGTTATTCTTGATCATTTCAATCTGAGCAGTGTAAACCATTGCTTGGTATTTTTCAGACCAAATACCTTCGCCGGTAAACCCATATTTTGCTCCTGCGCCAAACTCGGATAAATGGATGGGTTTATTAAACGAGTTTTGCAACTTAATTTCAGGTAATAATTCAAGCATAAGTAACCTAAAAGTCCTTTCTGAAATGTTCATTTGGGGCGCCAAAAAAACTGAGTAATACCAGCCAAAGTATTCATTCAAGGCAACTATGTCTAGTTTATGTCCGATAGGGTCATCCAAGTTGATAATTAATCTAGGTTGATCATTGGTTGAGGTTTCAAAGTTATTTAATACTTGTTCTAGGATTATTTTTTCTCTTGGGGTTGGAATATCCGATTGCATGCCAAGCGCTGCAATGGCTACGATCAGATTCTGGAAATCTTGAGCACTTCCACCCAATAAAGCAGCAGAAAGCAACCTAGAATTGTCCAGCTCTCTAGTTTCATCAATCAATCTAGAGAGAAATTTCATGCGATTTTCTGAATAAGGCGTCTCATTACCAACCGACCAGACCACAACAGATGCCCTATTCCAGTCTCTAGATACCATTCTAGTTAATTGCTGATTGGCAATAGCGTATGTCTGTTCATTGTTCCAGTTAATGTTCCAATAGACTGGAATCTCTTCCCATAATAGGATTCCAAGCCTGTCAGCTTCTTTGGCTAGATGTCTAGAGTAAGGATAATGCGCAGCCCTTAAAAAATTGCCGCCAAGCTCAGACACTTCTGCCAGGATCTTATTGAAGTGATTGCTTGAAAATGCAATTCCCTTCTCTGCAATGGGTTCTGCGTGCGAAGAAATGCCTTTAAAAATTATTGGTTTCTTATTGAGCATGATCTCGTTATCGACAATTTCAATTGTTCTAAATCCAATCTGATCTTTAATTGATTCAAACTTTGTCTCGATAATCACCTCATAAAGCTTGGGATTATCAAGATCCCAATAGTTACCTGTGAAAGGAATTTGAGCGCTCATTAACCCAAATTCATTAAACTGAAATTGTCTGTCAATGCCGAGTTCGGGAACTTTCACAACCACTGCTTGATTCGCTAAATTGATGTTTCCTTCGATATAGACATCAATCAAATTCGCATTCAATTTATTAAGTTGGACTTTTGCATTTCTAACAAATGCCTCTGGTAATGAGACAATAGAAACATCTCCAATAATCCCACCGTAAAGCCACCAATCCGTTTTATAGGTAGGTACAGTATTTTTATCCAATGCAGCATCAACAAATACAATGAGCGTATTCAATCCCTCTTTAACCGCTTCGCTGATATCAAAATCAAAGGCAGTGTATCCAGCTAAAAATTCACCAATCGGTTTGCCGTTTAAAAAAACCTTGGTGGCAAAGTTTGAGCCTTCGATATATAGATGTGTGCGTTCATTGTTTGTTAGTTCATGCTCAAATTCTTTGTGATACCAAAGACCGCCTTGATAGAAAAATAGATTTTCATACTGGGAATTCCAATCACCTGGAACCCTAATCTTTGGAGCATTAGCAAAGTCATATTCGATAAGTTCAAAAGCTGACTGTGGTTTTTTATTGGAAGCAAAATCACTAAAAAACGATTCACCGGGCAATCCGTTCTTTAATGGATCTACAATATAATTCCATTCACCGTTTAAGCTTATCTGCTTGCGGCTATCAATCCAGCCGAGCAAGTTTTGAGGTTGGGCATATTTAATTTGAGGGCGATTGAAGAAATCATCAGCCGTTTCAGCATGAGCATGCGATCCAACCATTAACAAGGATAAAAAAAGTATGTTATTAAAAATCTTTAAACTATCCTGCGTGGACACCTTCGTATTCAGCATGCACTGTTTCTCCGTATTTATGTTTGTAAGCGTGTATTAAGGTTTCTACTTGACGCTTAGCAAGGTTTACTTTGTCAATTTGGTTGTTGACCATTCGCAACCATGTAGCATGATTGTGCTCTTCAACTGGTTTTGTTTTCAATGCATAGAGTTCTTTGTAGAGAATCTTTTCGGCTTCAAGAGCAGCAAGCGCTTTACGAATAGCTTTGAAGTCTGCTGACTTATTTTTTGTTATTGGTATGACTTTAGACATGCTACTAACTATCAATTATGATGTCCGAAATTAGAGTCGTCAAAATTTATATCTTCCATCCTCATGCGTAAAAAATTACTTCTCCTATTCTTTAGTGCCTCGCTTTGGTTGCATGCATTTGATATTGAGACATTTGATCGCACCAATGCTTTTGCACTAGGCAATGAACTCATGAACTTTTCTTTTGGAATGCATAAGATTGACTCAGGTGGACAGAATACCGCAAGTGCTGTTGTGGGAATTCATGGCAGCAATTCTGAAGGGTATGAATGGGTTTATCCTCTGTGGAAGTTAAATGAGGAAACTAATAGCGTGTACTTTTATAGATGGGATGATCAACAATGCGCGAATCAGCAAAATAAAATATTCCTCCAAGCAGTTGAGGAAACTATCTCTTACAATCCTTCTCTTAACAAGATAACCATACTTGCTCATTCGTATGGTGGGCTTCTCCTGTTACACAGCTTAGAAGATCTCAACGTTTTAGTGAATAAAATGGGTAGATCTATAGAAATTGAAGTGCATTTGATTGCAGCTTTATTATCGCCACCCAAAGCATTAGAAGTGAGCTGCAGCATCAAATCCCCTCCTCAATTGTTCAAAAACTTAAAAATATTTAATTGGAAAACAATTAAAGAGATTGACGGAGCTTTTAGAAGCTATCAATACGATCCTCAAGATATTCGCATAACCAACAGCAAACAAACTAGGTTGCCAGAAAACTATAACGGCAAAAAATTAGGCCACAATTGGTCCATTAGCTGGGTTGCCGATCAGCTTAAGCCAGAATAAAAGTTTAAAGGGATCCCTCAGCAATAAAAAAAGAAAAATTTTTTTATTCCTTACTTGTGTTTGTTTCTTTGCAAGCGCAATTTTCTCAGTCTTTGGTACTCTCGTTGGGTTCTTTTTTCAACCACATCTCTAACTGAGTGTCTTCTTTTGCGAGCTTGCTCAGATTTATGAATTCGCTCTGCTTTATTCACCATTCTTATATATTTCCACAAAATTTATTCTTAATCAATTAATAATATTCTCAACATAACGTATTAAAATAGAAACTATGGATACTAAACTGCAACAACTACTCGAAGAAGCGCATGGCTTGGTACAGCGTGTTGAACCCACAGAAATAATCCCTAATATTGATGATTATTTTATTATTGATGTGCGCGAGCCTGACGAAGTGGCGCAATCTGGAAAGGTCAAAGGTGCACTCAACATCCCAAGAGGAGTATTGGAATTTCGAATGAAACCCGATCAAGAGATTAAGGCTGACCAGCCTATCTTAATCTACTGCGGAGGCGGAAGTAGAGCTGCTTTGGCAGGCAAAACCTTACTCGAAATTGGTTTCACAAATGTACAAAATTTAGGGGGGTTTAAAGATTGGGTTGAAGCAGGAGGTGAAATTGACTCCCCTGCTTAGACAGCTATTTGATCATCATTCTTCAACGTATACCTATATCATAGGTATAAACAATAGCGCCCTTATCATTGATCCGGTAAAAGAAAATGTCCCTCAATATTTGCAACTTTTAAAAGAGTTGGGACTTTCTCTTGCTATGGTTTTGGATACGCATGTGCATGCTGATCACATTACTGGTTCAGGTGTCTTACAACTAGAAACCGGTTGCGAGGTTGGCTCACCAAAAGAATCGGCTGCCTGTTGCGGTAGCTTTGTGTTTGAACACAAGACAGAATTAGAGATCGGCGGACTGAAATTTCAATGTTTATTTACTCCCGGTCATACCAATGATTCCTATTGTTTTTATTTTGAAAATCCAGGCTGGGTATTTACGGGAGATACGCTATTTATCAGAGGAACTGGAAGAACAGATTTTCAAAATGGGTCTCCGGATACCCTTTATGAGAGCTTGCACAAAACCCTGCTAACTCTCCCCTTAAGTACCGTTGTTTACCCTGGGCATGACTACAAAGGCATGACATCTTCAACCATTGAGGAAGAAAAGCGTAATAACCCAAGATTGCTCATTACGGATAAAGATGACTTTATCGACCACATGAACAATCTAAAACTCGCAGATCCAAAAATGATGGATATTGCTGTACCTGCAAACCTTAAATTAGGTCTTTAAGCTAAAGCAAATCTGGGAGCAGTTTAGCTAAGTGCTCATGGGCGGCATTTTTGTATTCGGGACTATGCCCTGCCATAACCTCGCCCTTCTTAGCACAAGTTAAGTAAGCTTGGGTTCTGGTATCAGGATTTGCAAAATCAAGCTCAGTATTTGAATTTGGATCGTAGACCTTTTTGGTCTCTGTCGAGAGCTTAAAATTACATTGCGCAAAACTGTAAGCATTTGGGTTAAGGGTTAACGGCTCAACGCTGTCAAACGAATGGAAAGCACCAGGATAAACCTCGATATTGGCATGACCACCTTCGGTTTGAACTTTTGCAATCAAATCCTGACAGGGCTTTGCGGGGGTCCAATTATCCTCTTCGCCAATATAAATTTGCATCAAATCTTTATCCCAAGCATCCAAATCAGGTAAAGCAAGACAACCTGGATACCACATTAGATATCCAGCGAAACCTTCACCATGTTCATAAAGCGCTTCTTGAATAGGAATCCACGCATTGAACAATGCAGCAGTTCCTCCAAGGCTCCAACCGGCAGCATAGATTTTTGAATTATCAATTCTAGGGTCGTCCCATAGGGCTCTTAATGCCATTGCCATTTCGTAGATCATGGTCTCACTGGTGACGTTAGTCTGATTGCCAACCGTTGAAGCAACATTGCGAGCATCGAATGCATGCATAGCAAAAACCATCATGCCAGCTTTGCGCATTTGCTCGAGATATTTTCTGTGATGATCTCTCCAGTTAGCAGAACCATGCGACGCAATAACTAATGCATATTGTTTCGTGGGATCGTATTCATCAGGAAAATGAAGAATACCAAAGGTATCTTGATTGGGTTGAGCATCTAAAGCTTCACCAAACATATTTTCAAAGCCAAAAATATTCTTTGAAGAAAAATCAATTCTCTCGGTTGGGTATTGAGCTTCTGGAGCGCTCTCTTGGGCACAGGAAACAAGCAACATGCTCAAGCTAAGGATGGATAATAGACGCATTTTTTCTCCCAATAATAAGGGGGATTAGCTCCCCCTTTTTTTAGTATTTAAGAACTTATCTTACTACTCTAATCATAATGTCATCAGAGTGATCAAGAATGTCTAGCTTTGCATTATAGAGTTCGTCGATTCTGCTGCCAATATTATCCATAGCCACAGCTAGCTCTTTGTAGCTATCAAACCCACAGACAAAATAAAATGCCATTTCAGGACCCCAGCCATGCTCCATCATGTTGCAGCCACCAAAGCCTTTATCGTAATAATCAAAATACTCCATGGCCCTAGCCTTTCTCTCTTTGGCTGTTAAATAAGGCCCGAAGGTTGTAGTACTAAACATTACATACTTGGTAAGTTTCGTAAGATTCCTTACATTAAATGAAACAATATTATCCGTGTGCGTGGAATAGGTTTGTTTTACATTTGCAGTTGCAGCATCTGTGCTATCCATGATCTCGGCAAGATGGTTGAAGTCTTCAAAGTGGCAGTAGGTATAAAAAGCTCTATCGCCACCAAACTGATGCCTCAGCAACCCACAAGTATTGAACCCTCTGGCTTCCTCGTTAGCAATATACTCAAGCAGTTCTTTCTCAAGTTTATTGGGATTGGTGCCAGCTGCAATCGTGTAGGAAGAAAGCACCGCAAAGTTACTCTCCTTCATAGCTTTCGCTTCCTCGTGATGACCCGCATAAATAGAGATCGCTGAAAGCAAAAGCATGCTTAAACATAATTTTTTCATATTTCCCCCTTTGAAACTTTTACCTTAACAAACTAAGAAGAAATTTGGCTACAGAAATATTAATTTTTTTAAAAAATAATCTAGGTTAATAAAAACTGGATTACTCCAACCACTCCTAGCCAGCCTAAATTTCCAATGTTCTTGTAAGTTGGATTTTGATGATTGAATAGACCTAAGGCTCCAAATGCTCCACAAGCTCCTAATGCTGGAATGGCAAATCCCCCTAGCCCCAGCAATCCAAAAATTCCAAGCAACCTTATCATTGCACCAGATTGATTGGGTGATACTTTTTCTTTAAATCCTAATAATCCACCTAGCCCAATCAACCCCAATAATCCTAAATACTCCATCGTTATGCTCCTAAAGATCTAATAGATCTAGTGTTTGCTCCCCAAAACTACTCCACCACTCAAGACCCATCAAATTTATCCTTTCTAAATTTACTCCAGAATTATCGTCCATCCTTCGATTCACTTGACCGGTTGATGAATTTATTCTTAAGTAATGATTTCCAATGAGATCAGTTAAGAGCTCATGGTACATACTGGACTCTGTCATGATTCCTAAAATGTCATGTCTAAACCAGCTTACCATTCCCCAGGTGGAAGATTTTTTGCCATTTATTTTTCTGCGATTAATGCCAGTTCCAATGCTCAAAACCTTAATATTTTTTGTCTTAAAGAACTTCGAAGCCTCAACATAACCTATTAGACTAGGATTGTTTGCAACAATGCCACCATCTATCAACCAACTGCCATCCTCTATTTGTTCGGTGGGATAATATATTGGGGCTGCAGAAGTTGCTGTGGCAGCTTTGCTGGCAGAAATTTTAGTATCGCTATAGCTTCTTAAGAGTCTGGGTTGACGTTTCTCAACATCGTAAGCGGTAACTACTACTGGTTTAGCCGATGCGCTTAGCAGTTTCTCCCCAAAATATTTATTCAGCACATTATGTTTCCCTTCGCCGTTGTATTTTGGTTTGGTTTGAAAAACGGTAGCATTGTCCCAAAACGATTTTGACATGGTCAGTGAAATATTTGCTTCAGACCAAAATTCATTTAGTTCCTCGGCATCCATTTGCAAACAAGCCAGGCATAAAGCACTCACACCTCCGGCACTGGTGCCAATAAAGAAATCAAAGATATCGGTAATTTTTTTGCCTGAGGCAATTTCTAATTTTTTTAAGAAAACGACTCCCGCAAGGACTCTTACTCCACCACCATCCAGTGAAAGTACGAATTTTGATTTATTTTTAGTAAGTAAGTTTTTTAGAAAACTCAATTACTTAAAACTCCATTGAGCAATACTGTTAGTCTTGCAGATGCCAAGGCCAATCTATCAATCACAATCTGTTTATGAGCATCTAAATATTGTCTGTCTATTTTTTTGATTGATTGATCCTTATAACCAACGCTATCGGACATAGCAATCTTTCTACTTTCTGTGGCCCAGGCATAAATATTTTGATCGTAGATTAAAGATTCTGCTTGGGTGTAAAAGGATTCAAAAAACACTCTATTAAAATCATCGCGCAAAGTATCCAAGGCATGATTGTATATATAGCCATCCCAAACAGCATGCATCCCTTGATTGCGACCTGAAGGCATAATGACTCGATACCCATTTGCACCCCGGTCCTCCGCATTACCTACATGAAATGGTTGATGGATATCACCAACAAAATGCCCTACAAACATCAACGCTTCCTTACGTAATTCAGTTGGAGCCGAGGTATTTTTTAATACCGCCAATTGCTCATAGAAAGCTTTCATGATGCAGCTCTCTTCTGGGCAATAACTCGCTGTTACCTCTAATTCATCTGGCGGAAGGTTGATGTAATGCCAAGGACCTGTTTCCGGTCTATCTCTCTTGATGGTATCTGGCCAAACGCAACCCTCTGCAAATTTTCTCTCTCCACCCAGCAAATCTTGGAGTTTTAATTTTGCTGTTTCGGAAAGATGCAGTTCAGCAACATCGCAAACTAACTGGTGCCCAGAATCCCACCAAGCATGAACTGATACTGGAAAGTTAAATAAGGCAATTAAAAAAAGAATTCTTAACATTATTGTTGCGCCACTGATTTTGCTATTGTTCTAAATATAGCAACATGTGCTGCCTTAGAATAGTCTCGCTCGCTAGTAAATTTATGATTGCTGGACGTTTTTGCAATCACTACATTTGTTAGGGGATCAATATAAATATATTGATTGTAGACACCTGCGGCAGTGAAATCGGTATCAGGAAAACCGGGTACCCACCATTGATAACCATAACCCCAAGAGCTTGAAGAATAGGGATTCTCTCCTGGTTGTAAATGCGGCCCGTCGGGATAGTGGGAATCATCGACCCATTTGGTTGGCACAATTTGTTCTCCCTCCCAGTTACCTCTTTGTAAATACAAAAGTCCAAATTTTGCATAGTCTCTTAGCGTTGCATTAAGACCACCCAACGCTACTTCCATGCCGGTATTATCAATCAAGTAATATGCATCGGATTCCATCCCGAGAGGATTCCATATCTTCTCTTGTAAATAATTGGTTACCGATGTTTGAGTTACTTCCTGCAAAAGCATTGCCAACATTTGGGTATCAATGCTTACATAGTGATTGTAAGTTCCGGGCATCTTTTCATTGGTCAGAGTAAGAGCAAATTCTTTCATGGAAGTACCCATGGAAATCGCTCTTCCGAATCTATTAATATCAGAATTAAAATCTCCGTAATCTTCGTTGAATCTCACCCCTGAAGACATCTGCAGAATATCTTTTACCCGAACTCCCTCGTATCCAGTGCCTATAAACTCTGGTAAATATTTGGTAATAGGTTCTTTAATATCTATCAGCCCGTCGTTAACAGCAATGCCTATCATTGCCGATAAGAATGACTTAGCTACCGACCAAGAAATATGCTTAGAATCTTTGGAGTTTCCATGCCAATACTGTTCATATATTTTTTTGTTTCCATGCAACACAATTAACCCATCGGTTTCAAAGTAGTCCAAAGCTTCTTTAAGATTTTGTTCCTTACCATCCAAGCTAAATGTCTCAGGTAGATCAAAACTTCCCTCCTCAAACTTATATGGTTTAGGAGCAGCCTGAATAGGAACCGTATCAAAAATTGCATCCATGTTTATAAAATTATCCGCAATCTTGCCTTCATCGTATAAATGAATCATTTGATAGACTCGGTAAAACTTAGGGCCAAAAATTACTGTGCTAATTAGCAATGCAGCAAAAAATACTGATAAAAAAACTTTCCCAACAGACATCTTTATAAACCTAACCCTTAGACAAACTTTGCTCTTTCAAAAGCAGCTAAATATTCTTTAGAAATATCTTCCACGGATGCTTTATAGCCACTGTGAGTAAAAATATAGAAATCTTGATTTTCAATACCTGCAAAAATTGCCTCAGCAGCTTGGGCAGGACTGATGGGGAATGATTTGCCAAGTGCATCATCGGCAGCAACATCGAGCATTTCCCTAGCGTTATTAATTGAAGTATTTTCTGCAAGTTCGACTGGTGAATTAGTTGGAAAAACACTTTTTAAGATACCGGTATCAACTTCTCCTGGGCATACTATGCTCGTTGATATGTTGGACCCTAGAAGCTCTGCTCTTAAAGTTGACATCAAACCCCGAATGGCAAACTTTGAAGCGCTGTACAAACCAAGCATTGGATAAGCAATAAACCCAGACGTTGAGCAGGTTGCGATGATATGACCCTCCTCACCCTTCTCTAACATCGGATTTAAAAAAGCTTTGATACCGTTGTAGCAACCTCCGATGTTGATATCCATCAACCATTTAAACTGCTCTTCATTGGTATCTTTAATTGCTCCAGGACCCAAAACTCCAGCATTGTTAAACAATAAATGGCAATTCTGAAAATGTTCGTAGGTTTCCCCAGCAAGCGCCTCAACAGAAACAGATGAAGAAACATCTACCTTCCTAGCAATGGCCTCAACCCCGTGTTCACTGACTAAATCCATAGTTTCAGCTAGACCTTCTTGGTTGATATCTGCTAAAACCAATCGCATGCCTAGCGATGCAGCATGCAAAGACAAGCCTCTTCCAATTCCACTACCTGCACCAGTAATGACTGCTACTTTATTTTGAAAATCTTTCATAACGACTGTCCTTTAGGTTCTAAGAGATAATGAGAAACGTACCATTCATTGCCTTCATTATATGCAAATAGCTCTTCGCAGGCTAAAAAGAATAATTGCCATCTAACAAACCACTGTTTGATATTGGGATAGTGCCCATCAAAAATATTCAGGATATTTTTTTTATTTTTGTAATGGTTTTGCAGCCACATATTGCAAGTCTTTGCGTAGTGAACGCCATTAACTTTCCAGCTATTTTTTACAAAAAAATCATCTTCAAAATAAGAAAAAATATCGTGGGATGGCATTAATCCAGAGGTAAAGAAATATTTGCTCATCCAATCGGATGGCCCTCGAACTTCATAAGGATAAGGAAAATCTTTATGCGTAAAAATATGCACAAACATTTTTCCAGTGTCATTTAAATGATCTCTTAGATTTTTTAGAAGTGCGCCGTAATTTCTCATATGTTCAAACATTTCAACAGAAATAATCCTATCAAAACTTCCGTCCAGAGAAAGATCATTCATATTTTGTTTGATGGCCTGCACATTTGTGAGAGAGCGCTCCTTTGCAGTATGGTTTATGTAGTTAATTTGATCGTTGGAGTTTGAAACTGCAACAAACTGTGAATCAGGAAACTTTGATGCTGCATAAAGGGTAAAACTTCCCCAACCGCATCCCAAATCAAGTATCCGCTGATTGTTCGCCACTTCTAATCTTTGGATATACAAATCCAGCATATTGGATTCAGCCTCATCGAGGGAATGAGTATCTTCGTTAAACCACCCGCATGAATACTTCAGGTACTTTCCCATGATCTCTTGAAAAAATGCCGGGGGAACTTCGTAGTGTTGTTCGTTAGCTAATTCGGTGCTTAATGCTATTGGACTGGACTGTAACTCCCTGATAAAAGATTCTTTTTTGATGTGACGCTCTTCAGGGTTAATTGGGATTTCAAGCAGGCGTTGCTCCAAGAGCTTTTTAATTGCCAACCTTAAGATCGATTCTGGAATTAAGCCAAGCTCTGTAAGTTTAATGCCTATATTGAGCATGTATTCTAGTTTAAGTTATTTAGAACAATACTCAACTACTTAAAAGCCTGAATAATACAGAATGAACAAAGACCCACCTATGGCACAAATCCACATAATCAGGCTGAATAAAATTGGCTTTGCAGATATCCCTCTGAAATCAGTTAAGTTAGCCTGGCTACCAATGCAAAAGAGTCCAAAGATAAGCAAGACTTTGCTGGCAAATTCTAAATTGGTTATCACTCCAGCAGGGAGCGAGATAAAAAACTGCAGACATAAAGCTGCAATAAAAAAAACAATAAATAAAGGTACCTTAATGCCCTTCTTTGAATCGGGGTTACTAAACATTAGCCCTGTAATAAATACAAGAGGAATCAGCCATAAGGTTCTTCCAAGTTTTAAAGTTGCAGCTGTCTTCACGGCCTCAGGATCAAATGCTAGCGCAGCTCCAATGACGGAGCTAGTATCATGAACTGCTAAAGACACCCAGGCTCCAAACTCGATTGCAGAGAGATTTAATGCATCACCCACAAAAGGAAATACTGCAATAGCAATAGCATTAAGTATAAAAACAATCGTGAGGGTAATCATCAGATCTTTTGGTTGTGCTTTGATAATGGGGGCAATTGC
>JALRBL010000107.1 GCA_023257795.1 Gammaproteobacteria bacterium | reverse complement strand
TGAATATGTGGAAGCTGAAGATTACGTAAAGCCTTATGAGTTATTAAATGAATTTAATAATTTATTATTAACCAGATCATTTTCAAAAGCTTACGGGCTGCCAGCTCTAAGAATTGGTTTTGGTGTTGGTCATCCTGAGTTAATTGAAATACTTAATAGAATAAGACAACCATTTAATGTGAATGCTATTGCACAAAAAGCAGCTGTTGCTGCCATTCAAGATCAGGCGCATATCAAAGCGAGTATTGAGAATAATTCCATGCAAAAGCAATTCCTGCAATCTGAGTTTGTAAGATTGGGATTGGAATCCTTAGATTCTGAAGGAAATTTTATTGCTGTCAAAGTTCCAATACCTGGCAGAGATATGTTTAACAGGCTAATGAAAGAGGGTGTTATTGTAAGGCCTATCGATTTATATGGCATGCCTGATTACATCAGGGTAACCATTGGCACTCCCGAAGAGAATAAGTTTTTTATAGAAATTATAGAAAAAATTCTTAATTAAGATTTTTTGTTTCTCTCTCGTAGTACTTTTTCTACATCTCCAAACGAAAGTTTATTGAATTTAAGTAATACTAGTAGGTGATACATTAAGTCGGCTGCCTCTTCCGTTATTCTGCCATCGTTTGAGACTGCTGAAATCGCAACTTCATTGGCCTCTTCAGCTATTTTCTTGGCTATTTCTTTATTGCCCTTTGTGACCAAAGCACTTGTATAAGAGTTATTTGATGGATTATCAATTCTTTGTTGAAGTGCGTTTTCAAGACTTTGCAAAGAGAATTCTTCGTCACCAAAGCATGAGTAACTTCCTTTATGGCAAGTTGGCCCACTATTTTTGGCTTGAATTAGGATGGCGTCTTGATCGCAATCAACTTGGTAATCAAAAAAATCCAGATAATTTCCTGAGGTCTCACCTTTGGTCCATAGCATTTGCCTTGATCTACTAAAAAAAGTTAGTTTTTTCGTTTCAAGGGTTAGCCTAAAGGCAGCCTCATTCATATAACCTAGCATGAGCACTTGTTTTGTTTCTGCATCTTGGATTATTGCTGGCAATAAGGAGGTATCATCCTTCCAATTGGGTTCTAGCTTTTTCATATTCTTACTCTGATACTTTTGATTAAATATTTTTTTAATTCCATGACTGTAAATTCTTTATTGTGAAAAACCGAAGCGGCAAGTGCTCCATCTACATTTGATTTATTAAACACTTGCAAGAAGTCATCCATGCATCCAGCTCCTCCAGATGCAATTAAAGGAACATTGCAAATTTCTCTAATACTCGATAATTGATCAATATCGTAACCCTTTTTTACGCCATCTTGATTCATGCAGTTTAGTACAATTTCTCCTGCTCCTCTCTCTTGAGCTTCTTTTACCCAGGCATGTGTAGTGAGATTAGTTTGATAAGCGCTTTCTTCTTTTCCCGTCTTCGCATAAACCTGATAGTTGCTACCATTAAAAAAGCTATCAATCCCAACAACTACGCATTGGGATCCAAAGCGTTTGGCAAGTTCTGTTATTAAATTTGCATTTTCAATCGCTGGAGTATTGATAGAGATTTTATCAGCGCCCGATGCCAAGATATTTTCAGCAATGTGAATGTTGTTAATACCACCTGCTACGCAAAAAGGTATGTTGATGGCAGCAGCAATATCATTAATCCATTTGTATTTTACTGTTGTATTGTCTGCGCTGGCAGTAATGTCATAGAAGACAAGTTCATCTGCATTATCGGACGAGTATTGGGAAGCTAAATCAATTGGGTTTCCTATGACCCTATGATTTTTAAATTGTATTCCTTTAACCACCATACCATCTCTGACATCTAGGCATGGAATAATTCTTTTAGTTAGCATGTTGCTAATTCCTCGAGAGTAATTTTTTTGTCATAGATGGCTTTACCAACAATAACTTCTTCAATACCAATGTCACCTAGAGCCTTGATATCAGCAATAGAAGATATACCCCCAGAACCAATCAAATTTATTGCTGGAAAAAATGATTTAATGTCTTTATAAACATATGTACTTGGGCCTTGCAATAGACCATCTTTGTCTATATCTGTTGCCAGTACATTCCTTGGCTTAAATTTTTCTATGAAATCAAATAAATTAATTTGGCTTAATTGCTGCCATCCATGGGATGCAAGGAGGGGAGAGCCATCAATTACCTTAAAGTCGAGTGCAAAAGTTATAGAATTTAGATCAATGCTCTTCAGAATTGTCTCGGTGAACTCAAAATTTGTAACCGCAGAGGTTCCTATGATTACTCTGTTAATACCTAACTTAAGTAAATTCCTAACTTCATCTAGTGTTCTGACGCCTCCACCAAATTGAATGGATAACTCACGAAGCGATAAAATTTTATTCAGCTGCGAAATATTCTTTCTTTGACCATCCTTAGCTCCGTCTAGGTCAACTACATGTAAGTTCAGAAACCCATGATCTAAGAATAACTGTGCCTGTGAGGTTGGATCATTATTATATTTAGTAACATTATCAAAATTACCCTGAGTAAGTCTGACGCAAACTCCATCCTTAATATCAATTGCAGGCAATATTTTCACAGACGTAACAAGTTTTTTAAAAATTCCATTCCTAACACCGATGATTTTTCCGGATGAAACTGAATCCCGTAATAATTTTTATAACGCACAAAGGCGCTAAATTTATTTCCATATGCTGAATGGCCTATGGTTATATCTTCTGTACTTTCGACATAATAACTATTAGCAAAATAATAATAGCCAGAGTAATCATCAAACTCTTTGTTCATTGAAACTTGATTCCATCCCATATGGGGAACCGTTAGACTTGAATCCTTAAATTTCTTTACTTCTCCAGGTATCAATCCCAAACATTCTGTATCTTCTTCTTCTGAATAATTAAAAAGAATTTGCATACCCACACAAATACCAATAATGGATTTAGTTGATTCTGCAAGCAGCGGCTGAAGTAAGTCACGTTCTTTTAAGTTTTCCATGACATTTTTAGCAGCTCCAACGCCCGGTAGCAGAAGCTTTTCGCAATCATCAAAGTCAGACCACTGGGTACTTAATTTATATTCTTCCCCAATTCTTGATAGAGAATACTTAATAGACTGAAGGTTGGCTCCTCCAGTATCCACAATTCCAATCATAGGATCCCTTTGGTAGAAGTAGAAATAGTAGAAGGGATAGTGGATTGTTTCAAAGCTTGTCCAAGCACCTTAAAAGTAGTTTCAATAATATGGTGAGTGTTAGATCCAGTAAGTTTGATATGACAGGTAAATTGAGCATTTTTTACAAAAGTATCTACGAAATGTGACAACATTTCTGTTGGGAAATCTCCTACATAAGGAAGCATTTTAGGCAGCTTTAGTATTAGATTTGTTCTTGAGCATAGATCTAT
>JALRBL010000016.1 GCA_023257795.1 Gammaproteobacteria bacterium | reverse complement strand
CCAAAATTATCATCCAAAATTAGTATTTACTAGTTCTCTAGCTGTTTTTGGGGCACCCTTTCCTGATAGAATTAATGATGAATTTTTCACGACACCTTTAACTTCATATGGAAGTCAAAAATTTGTCTCAGAACTTCTATTGTCTGACTATTCTAGAAAAGGCATTATTGATGGTATTTCTATTAGATTTCCAACTATATGCGTTAGACCTGGCAAGCCTAATTTAGCAGCATCAGGTTTTTTTTCAGGGATAATAAGAGAACCTCTTAATGGTCAAGAAGCAATACTTCCAGTAAGCACTGATACAAGGCATTATTTTGCTTCTCCTAGATCTGCAATACATTTTTTAATTCACGCAGCAGAACTTGATACTAAAAAGTTAGAAAATAGGATTACCTTAAATATGCCAGGGCTATCAGCAACTGTACAAGAACAAATTGAATCTCTTAAAAGAATATCAGGAAATGAGATTGTAAAACTAATTAAGTATAAAGCAGATGGCGACATTCAAAAAATTGTAGGTTCTTGGGCGAAAGATTTAGAAGCCAGCAGAGCAAAAAAATTAGGATTTAAAGCTGAAACAAACTTTGATGAAATTATTAAAATTTATATTGAAGAGGACTTGCGTTTAGCTAAATAAAATATTTAAGAGCTATAAAAACTATTATTGGTATTGTAAAAAAAGAAAGAATAGTTGAAACCACAATTGTACTCGCGATACTATTAACTGTTTCTTTTGAAGAATACATCGATCCAACTAAATAGGTAAGTATAGCGCTAGGCATTGCAGTCTGAATAAATAAAACACCTGCTGCTAAACCATTTAAATCAAATAAGTAAATAATTAATAATCCAATTATTGGACCTAAGAATAAACGAGCAAATGATGAAATGACTGCATTTTTAAATGAAAAAACTTTTAATTTTGTAAGAGCTATACCTAAAGACATTAGAATCATTGCAATTGTTGAATAGGCAAGAAGAAAAGCAGTATTTTCAATAAACACTGGTGCTTTGATATTGTAGTACAATAATACAACAGAAATTAACACTGCATAAACAGGGGTGCTTTCAATCAATACTTTGAAACTAATTTTTTTGCTTGCTAAAAAAATTCCAAAAGTAAAATGTGAAATTATAATAAATGCAGATATAGACGAGGCAATTCCCATACCTAATTTACCATAAGCAAATAAACAAATCGGCAAACCCATATTTCCACAATTTGGAAGAATTAGAGGTGGTAACTCAGTTATAAAATCTCTCTTTTGAACAATAAGAACAATTAATCCAATAATAGAAAAACCAACTACTGCTATTAATGTGTAAAAAAAATAATGTACAAATGTATCAAAGGTGACGCCTGTTGAGGTTATTGCATAAAAAGCTAAGGCAGGAGATCCAAATTTTGCAGCAAAATTAGTTATGAAAGTAGTGTCGTATTTAGGGTTTTTTTTTCCTAAAGATGGAAAAAGTCAATCAGAGATATCATGCTCAAATGCCGGTATTGTTCCCATGCTGCTTGGGATGGTTGGCTCTTATATGAACATGGTTTTATTGAATTACATTCATTCAGATATGGCACCTAAGTCTTTAACTGTTTTTAATTTAGGTGATAATGGTGTTAGGCAAATTCGTATCAATCAGGATTCAAATTGCTCAAATTGCTATCATAAATGAAGACTGGATATATCGAAGGTTATTACGGCAAGCAGCTTTCTTTTAAAGAAAGAGAATTTTTGATTAATCAGATGGGCTCTTTGGGTATGTCTCACTATCTTTATAGCCCCAAAGAAGATGCAAAACATCGGATGTCTTGGCGAGAAGACTATGATCAAGAATTTATAGATAGTTTTGCTGGCTTAATCCAGTGCGCGGATAAAAATCATATTGAAATAATATTTGGCATCTCTCCAGGAAATGATTTTGATTTTCACTCAGATTATCCTATTTTACTTTCAAAGTTTAAAAGATTTATCGATCTTGGTTTGTCATCATGTTGTCTTTTATTAGATGATCTTTTTAAAGAAAACTCTGGAAAAACTCACCAAGAAATTCTCAATCACTTAGCAAGAGATTTAAATTCGATCAAACTATATGCAGTCCCTCAGGTTTATTCCGATCAAGTAAGTCAAGAAAAAAATATTTTTGCAAATAAATATCTGCATGATTTTTTAGGTGGTCTTGATACCAGTATTGCATTATTTTTTACCGGCAAAAAAGTTGTATCCAAAGATTATCCTACCGAATACTTAAAAGAACTAAAAAAGCTAATCCATAACAGGGAATTAATCATATGGGATAATTTTTATGCTAATGATTACTGTGTTCCAAAAATTCAATTTTCTGAATTTTGCACTATTGATTCAGAACAACGTAATCATTTGGATGGAGTGCTCATAAATGCAACAGGTTCACTTTTACTAGATCAGATTTATCTTGAGTTATTCTCTGCTGGAGTGCTCAACTACAAAAATAGAAAGGATATACTTGCATCAAGAAATTTACCCAAAGCCTTTTATGAAATTCAGCATCTATTTGAATTTGAAATTAAAAGTTGCAATCCAACAAGCGATCTAGAAAATCTGGGTTATTTATTATGGCAATGGAATGACCCGTTAAAGCAAGAAATGTATACTTATTTGCATCAGTTGAAACAGCTCTTGCAAGAAATGCTTCATGGAGAGCTTCAGAAAGATACTTTGTTAAAGCGTTTCAATATTTTAAGGGGAGATTCTAATGAAAGGTAATATGCTCAACTGGGATGTCACTGTTCCCAAGCTCATAGATCATGCAGAAAAATACTCTTTTGATGCAGAAATTGTTAGCAGAGAACTTGATAACTCAATTTCTAAAATTACAGTAGGTGATTGTCTATCCAGATCAAGAAGGGTTGCAACAATGTTATTGAATTTTGGTGTTCATCAAGGTGATAGAGTGGGTACTATTGCTTGGAACAATTCTCGACATTTTGAAGTCTATTTTGGGGTAACAGGTATGGGAGCAGTACTTCATACGATTAATCCTAGATTGTTTCCAGAGCAACTAATTTATATTCTAAATCATGCTGAAGATAAGGTTGTATTTGTCGATGAAACTTTTTTGCCATTAATTGCGGCAGTTCAAGAGCATCTGCAAAACTCTCCCCATATTATCCTTATGGGGCCAAAAAAGAACACTGAATTAGGTATCAATAATTTGCATTTTTATGATGAACTATTGGCATCAACTCAGCCGATTGAAAATTGGACTGATGTAGACGAATTAGATGCTGCAGCTCTATGCTATACATCTGGCACGACCGGAAATCCTAAAGGAGTACTATATTCTCATAGATCAACCATGTTGCATTCATGGGCTGCAGGCAATGCTCTTCGTTTTGATACCAATAGTTCTGTTCTCCCAGTTGTGCCTATGTTTCATGTTAATGCCTGGGGAACACCCTATACCACTTTAATGAATGGACATAAATTAATTCTTCCAGGCCAAGCTTTGGATGGAGCATCTCTTTATGAGCTTATTAGCAATGAGAACGCATCTGTCTTAATGGGTGTTCCCACTGTCTGGCTAGGACTTCTCAATTATTTGAAAGAGAATAATTTAACTTTACAGGGCATTGAGAAGGTTATGGTAGGGGGTTCTGCTGCTCCTTTGGCAATGATTAAAGAATTTAATCAAAAACATAATACCTTTTTAGTACACGGTTGGGGCATGACAGAAATGAGTCCCCTTGGAACTCTAAATTTACCAAGCAAGAAAATGATGCAATTACCTGATGAAGAAAGATATGCATTGCAAACTAAACAAGGATACCCATTGTTCGGTGTCGAGCTAAAAATAGTAGATGATGATAATAATCAGCTGCCAAGAGATGGCAAAGCACAAGGAGCATTGAAAGTAAGAGGACCTTGGATAATAGAAAGTTATTTTAAAGCAGAATCCCCTGCAGTTGATGACGAGGGTTGGTTTGATACTGGAGATGTTGCAACTATATTCCCTGATGGCTGCATGCAAATAATGGATAGGGCGAAGGATGTAATTAAAAGCGGTGGAGAATGGATTAGCTCTATTGACTTAGAGAATGCTGCAGTAGGCCATCCTGATATTGAGGAAGCATGCGTGGTAGGTGTTCCTCATCCTAAATGGGATGAAAGACCTATACTGTTAGTTATATGTAAGGGTGATTTAGACAAAACTTCTATTAATGAATATTTGTCTGAAAAGGTTGCTAAATGGTGGTTGCCAGACGATATTATTAAAGTTGACAACCTTCCGCATGGAGCAACTGGCAAACTCTTAAAAGTTGAACTCCGAGAAAAGTACAAACATCATTTAATGGAGAATTAATAATGGCTATGACAATTGTAAAAAAAGAAGATCTATTTGAATGCATAGGGAAAGATCTTGGCTATACAGATTGGTTTAAAATTGATCAAGACAGAATTAACGCATTTGCAGAAGCAACTATGGATCATCAGTTTATTCATGTTGATCCTGAAAAAGCAAAACCAATTTTTGGTTCAACCATTGCACACGGCTTCTTGTCACTTTCTCTGTGTGCGGGTCTTGGGCAAGAGACTGCCTTATTTGTGGAGGGAGCAAAAATGGGGCTAAACTATGGCCTAGATAAGGTACGTTTTTTAAGTCCGGTGGCAGTTAATTCAAATGTTAGATTGCATACCTTGGTAAAAGATATTACTGAAAAAAATCCAGGTCATTATCTTGTAAAAAATGAAGTTACCATGGAGATACAGGGCGTTCAAAAGCCAGCATTTATCGCTGAGACTTTAAGCCTTTGGGTTACTTAGCCAATAATTCTCTTAAGATTTTATTGATTAGTTCCGGATTACCTTTTCCTTGTGTTGCTTTCATAGCCTGACCAACAAAATAACCAAATAATTTATCTTTACCTGACTTGAATTGGTTAACCTGTTCAGGATTTGCGTTCACAATATCTTGCAAAATAGATTGAAGTTCATTGGTATTTGTAATTTGTTTCAAGCCTTTTGATTCTATAACTGAGTTAGGAGACGCTCCAGTTTGATAACATTCTTCAAGAACTTCTTTAGCAATTTTTCCTGAGATTGTATTATTTTCTATATTCTTCAAAAGCTCGCTAATTAATTTAGCATCAAGCTTTGACTCTTCTATTTCAATTTGATCTTTATTTAAAAGTGCGCTGACATCTCCTACCAACCATCTTGCTGCAAGTACAGCGTTATTGCCAGTATTTAACAGCTCTTCAAATATCACCGATAAAGATTTGGTTGAAGAGAGGATCTCAGCATCATTCTCACTTAACTGCAGGTCATTCAGGTAGCGTATTTTTTTATGCTTAGGCAATTCAGGGAAATTATTTTTAATTTCTTCAATTTCTTCATTACTAATAACAATAGGAAGCAAGTCTGGTTCCGGGAAGTACCTATAGTCATTAGCAAATTCCTTGGTTCTCATGGGCCTAGTTTCATCTTTCACTGAATCATAGAGACGAGTTTCTTGGATAATTTTATCTCCACTCTCTAATACCCTTATTTGCCTTTTGATTTCAAAATTAATAGCTTTTTCTATAAATCTAAATGAGTTTATATTTTTTATTTCTGTTCTAGTGCCTAATTCTTGCGAGCCTGCTTTCCGAATAGAAACATTTGCATCGCATCTCATTGAACCTTGAGACATATTCCCATCTGAAACATCTAAAAAAGTTATTAGTTGATGCAAAGCCTTCATGTAGGCAACAGCTTCTTTAGCAGAGGATATTTCTGGCTCACTAACTATCTCCAGAAGAGGGGTCCCAGCCCTATTGAGGTCTATCAAGCTATTGTTTGGATCAGCATCATGAATTGATTTTCCTGCATCTTCCTCAAGATGGGCCCTAGTAATGTTTATAATTTTTTTAATTCCATCAACATTAATTTCAACGAATCCGCCCAAAACTATCGGTCTTTCCATTTGGGTTATTTGGTATCCTTTTGGCAAATCAGGGTAAAAATAGTTTTTCCTATCAAAATGGGAAGTTTGATTAATGGTTGCATCAATTGCTAAGCCAAAACGAATTGCTTTATAAAAAGCTTCTCTGTTTACAGTTGGTAATACACCTGGTAGCCCACAATCCACCAAATTTACATTTGTGTTAGGATCAGCGCCAAAGCTAGTGGATGCCCTAGAAAATAACTTAGTCTTCGTTGAAAGTTGAACATGCGCTTCTAAACCGATTACTGCCTCCCAGGTCATAGAAAACTCTCCATTGAAGGTGATTTTAGATGCCAATCAGAATTAAGCTGAAAATGATGAGCAGTTTGTAGTATTGCTGACTCACTCAAGTGGGGGCCAATAAGCTGGTGTCCAGAAGGGAGATTATTTACAAACGCTTGAGGAACTGAAATAGCAGGAATGCCAGCAAGGTTTGCCGCAATTGTAAAAAGATCTTCCAGATATAGTTCAGTAGGATCTTTGGAGCCCTTTGAATCGAAAGCAAAAGTAGTGCCAGGAGAGGTTGGCGTGAGTATTAGATCACATTCCTTGAAGGCAGAATTAAAATCCTCTGCAATCAGTCTTCTAACCTGCTGAGCTTTCTTGTAGTAAGCATCGTAATATCCAGCAGATAGAACATAAGTACCGATTAAAATCCTTCTTTTGACTTCATTACCAAACCCTTCAGAACGAGATTTGACATACAAATCTTCAAGGTTTTGAATGTTCTTAGATCTAAAGCCAAATCTTACACCATCAAACCTTGAGAGATTTGATGAGCATTCTGCTGGAGCTATGACGTAATAAGTAGGTACTGAATATTTTATATTTGGTAACGTAATTTCTTTTATTTTATATCCCAAGCTTTGATAGGTCATAATCGATTTTTGAAATGCTAATTCCATTTCTGCAGAAAGTTGGCCATTAAATTCTTTTACAATCCCCAGGGTTAATGAGGTATGTTTTTCTAACGTTTCTAGTGTCGTTGTTTTACCCAGATGAAGTGAGGTAGAGTCTTTAGAGTCATGACCAGTCATAGCATCTAGAGCTATAGCACAATCCTTAGCTGTATGAGCTATGGGTCCTGCTTGATCCAAACTAGATGCAAAAGCAATCATCCCCCATCTGGAAATTCTGCCATAGGTAGGCTTTAATCCTGTTAAATTGCATAAGGCAGCTGGCTGTCTAATTGAACCACCAGTATCAGTACCTGTTGCCAGTGGGACTATGCCGCTAGCCACTGATGCTGCGGCACCTCCACTGCTTCCACCCGGCACATGATTCTTCAGCCAAGGATTATGAACATTTCCAAAGTAACTAGTTTCATTAGAAGATCCCATAGCAAATTCATCCATGTTAGTTTTTGCAATAGTAATACAACCAGCATTTTCAAGATTTTTAACAACTGTTGCTGTATAAGGAGGTTTATAGCCTTCTAAAATTTTTGAGCTACAAGTAGTTTCTAAATCTTTAATACAAAAGAGGTCTTTGTGTGCAATTGGGATACAACTCAATAGATTATTTGAATCAAATGACAAATTTCTACTCTGAGCTATAGCTGCTTCTTCGTTAATAACATTAAAGCAGTTCAATGATGCATATCTTTTTGCTAGCGAAATACTTTCTTCTGTAAGCTCAGATGGAGTAATTTCTTTGTTTGCGAGCATCTCATGAAGCTCGGAAATCGTCTTGTTTTGTATCACTCGACAACCTTAGGAACTTTAAAAAAGTTATTATCCGAATTGGGTGCTTGTGTAAGAAAGTCTTCTTTGAGGTTATCTGAGGAGATAACATCATCATAAACTATTGCCGTTTGCTCTATAGGGCTGAACATTGGCTCAATTTTTGAAGTATCCACCTCTTGAAGCTCATCAATCATTGACAAAATAACATCTAGGTCACTTTCAATTTTTTGAGCACTATTTTGGTCCAAAGATAGCCTTGAAAGGTAGCAAATTGTTCTGACTGTTTGTTTATCCATATGATATTATTAACGTAGAGCGGAATATTAAACCATTTGGTAATTTTTTTACATAAATAAGGGGCGAGCCTTGGATTTAAATTTGTTTAAAGCAATAAGAGGTCTATTTTCAAATGATCTATCTATTGACCTTGGGACTGCCAATACTCTGATTTATACCAAAGATATAGGAATTGTTCTCAATGAACCTTCTGTGGTAGCAATTAGAGAGTCAAGAGGGCAAAAGACAGTAGTTGCGGTTGGGCATGAAGCAAAAAAAATGTTGGGAAGAACACCAGGTAACATTAGAGCCATTCGTCCGCTATCTGAAGGCGTCATAGCAGATTTCCAAGTAACTGAAAAAATGCTTCAACATTTTATAGCAAAAGTTCATGAGCAAAGATTCATCAAACCCAGTCCAAGGGTTTTGGTATGCGTTCCTTGCAGGTCTACACAGGTTGAGAGAAGAGCAATCAGAGAGTCTGTTTTGGGGGCTGGCGCTAGAGATGTTAAATTAATTGAAGAGCCAATGGCAGCTGCTATAGGAGCGGGACTTCCAGTTGAGGAGGCCAATGGAAACATGGTAGTAGACATTGGTGGCGGAACTTCAGAAATTGCAATTCTTTCGCTTAACGGAGTTGTATATGCAGAGTCTGTTAAGATTGGGGGAGACAAGATGGATGAGGCGATTCTATCATGGGTTCGAAGAAATTACGGGTGTATTATTGGTGAGTCTACAGCTGAACGTCTTAAAACTAATATTGGTTGCGCAACCGAAGATTCTGAAAAAAAAGAAATGACTGTGACAGGACGGAATCTCGCTGAAGGTATCCCCGAAAGCTTTACCCTCACAAGCAATCAAATCTTTGAAGCCATGAAAGATCCTCTTTATGGGATAGTTAGAGCAATAAGAAATGCATTAGAATTATCACCTCCTGAGCTTTCGGCTGATATAGCTGAAAGGGGTATTGTTTTAACTGGCGGTGGTGGTTTATTAAGAGATTTAGATAAATTGATTTCAAACTCAACTGGAATACCAGTGATCGTTGCTGAAGATCCTTTAACATGTGTTGCAAGAGGAGGCGGTAAAGCTCTTGAGATCATGGATAAATATAATATTGATCTTCTTTCAACTGAGTAGTTAGTTATATGGCGAGCAATACGCCTCTACATTTTTCAAGATTTTCTTACTTTCTTTGTATTATCTTTTTTTCCTTTGTTTTATTTTTTGATACAAAAGACAATTTTTTAAAATCTCTCAGAATTATTCAAACATCTTCTGTAATTACTATTGATCTAATGACGACTAATATTTTTAATTTTTTTAGCTCATGGCTCGACACCAAGGATGATCTTAAGAAAACAGAAGCTCAACTGAAATCCCTTGAGCAAGCCTATGAATTCCTTTTAGCAAGACAGTTTATTTTTTCAGATGAAAGTAATTTGCTAGAAGGAGATAATCTTGTTCCTGCGTTTATTAAAAATTTTGATGCTTATAGGTATATTTGTTGTGGTGTCCATGAAATGTTAATTTCAGAAAATAGCTACCTTTACAAACCAGTACTTAATTCTTCTGGCTTAATTGGCCAATTGGTTGACAGCGAAGGTAACTACGGCAAGCTTATACTTTTATCTGACTCTAGGCATTATTTACCAGTATCCTTTGGAAGCATTTATTGCAACGCTAATGGAAGAGGGGTGCCAATGGATCTATATTGCACAGTTGAAAAAAATAGCTTTGAAACAAATGACATTTTGGGACTACCTGTCTTCACATCTGGGCTCGGAGGTATTTTCCCAAAAGGCTTGATGGTAGGAAGTGTATCAAGAGTTACCACCTCAGAGAATAGTACAGAGATTTCTATTTCATTGCTTGCAGATCCAAGAACTTCTCCAAATATTTATATTATTAAGACATGATTTTTAAAGACTTTTTTATAATTTCTCTAAGTCTACTAGGAGGCTATTTAACCGACTCTTTTTTAACTACTCTTATTAATAAGCCCTTTTTTGAAATATCTATTACCTATCTAATTTTTTTTTATTGGTGCTATGCTGCTCCTCAACAGTTTTCTCTGATAATAGTTATGGTAACTGGCTTTTTAATTGATTTTATTGGAGCTTCATTCATTGGAACACATATTCTTCCTTTTCTACTATTTTCATTGATTATTAGGACTTATGCATACCGATTGAGGCTTTTCTCTCATCTTCAGATAGGCTTGATTTTTGCTTTACTAGGATCAATAGGTTTCACTTTTAAATACCTTTTCTTGTATCCCGATGGCTATTTTTACTCAAAATTATTATTTAACTTCATCTCTTATATATTGCTTTGGCCGCTTGTATACAGTCTTTGTAGACATATAAGAAGGAATTATATCTTCGATATAAAATGAAATTCTTAAAAGGGATTTTTACAATCTTTTCTGCTGGTCTTTGGGTTTTTATTGTCCTGATATCCCTAAGCTTTTTATTTCCCAAAGAATTGATATCTAGAGCAGTAAACCTTGATAATAAAGTTGAAATTACTTTCAGCAAAATAGATGCCCAAAGAAATATATTTTATCCAAAATTTATATTCAGTGACTTGCTTATTAAAAAGGAAGGCATTGAAATTTTAATAGCTGACGAGTTAACTTTAGGAATTTCTCTTCTTGAATCAATCGTAAATTTCAAACCAACTTTCTTCCACCTTACTGGAAGCAATGTTAGTTTCAATAATGCTCTTGAAACAGCAGGAAATAGTCCTGTAGCATCACCTATTCTTCTTTCTGCAATGCATACAATAGATCTGAGTGTAAATTTTTACTCTCAGAAAACTAATCAATTCATTGAGCTAAGTTCTTCTTCTAATCAAAAATTTTATTCACTCCTGGTGCAGCAATTTAATGGAGAAAAAGTTCTAAAAAATTCTCTTTCCATTTATCAAGGAAGAGAAAAAGATATTTATTCTGGAAGCTTTGAGGTAAAAGAACCAAGCTTGCTTTTAAACCTTAATAACAAATATTCAGAAAGCAATATCTTTCATTTTCTAGTAAATGGAAATTTTGGTGTTAAAGATGGCATAGGTAAAACTAAGATTAAATTATCTGTTTTGCCAGTAAAAAATAGAGCTACCTTTGAACCAATATATTTAAATATATTTGGACTTTATAAGAATAAGAAACTTTTTATGTATGACGGCTCCTTGCCTCCTAGTCTAGAAAACTTTTTGGGGTTTATAGACATTCAATCTAGGAGCGCTTTTCTTGATTCATTAAATATAAAAGATTTCTCTATGGAAAGATCAAATTTAACCCTAGATCTCAATCTAAAGAATATTTTTGCTAGCAATCTTGGGTCGAATAATAACTATCTTTCTGCTCATTTAGAAAGCGGGAGAGTTTCAAATCTTTACTTTACCAAGATTGATGGAATATCGGGTGATTTGGTTTATCAGAATCAAAGTTTAAATTTTAAAGCTGCTGATAACTATATTTCTATTATTGGATTTGATGGATTGATTAGAAATTTTAATACCAATATTTCAAGCAGTATTGATAATGAATCAGTCTCATTGTTTGCAAGCCTCAAAGATTTAAAATCAAGCTTCAAACTTAAATATTATTCTCATCCTGATTTTGAACATAGCCTAGACTTGACTGGATCAAAAATAAACCTAGAAGACATTCAGGGGTTGCTTTCCAATCGTTCAGGAGGCTTGAAGGATTTTTTGGGAAATATCAGCAAATTAGATGCCGATAAATTTTTAACTAAGATTTATTTTGATTCCCCTGAGAAAAACTTCACTCAAGCAACTATTCAAAATTTAGATTTCAGAAATATTCCAATGCAGCTTCAAGATATAAGAGTGGATATTGATAATGATGCTGCTCTATTTACAGCCAAAGATATTTTTATTCAACAGATCCACTTTAGTGAAGTAAGTGGAATCTATGATTTTAATATCAAGGATTTGCTATTCAAAGAAACATCAATACAAATATTTGAGAATCTTAATGGAGAGCTCAAAGCTTCATCAATGACCAAAGGCAAATACAACTTTTTGGATAAGGAATTCTCTAGCACAACTGTTGTATCAGGTTTTCAATATTTGCTAAAAAGTCAGATATCAGCTTTAAAACTTGAGTCAGATCAGGTGAGACTCCTTGATTTCAAAGAAATATTTTCTAAGGCTAAAATTAGTGTTGACGATACATCTTTTAATTCAAATATTTCAGGATTTCTTGATATCTACAAACCTGAATTAAACATTAATTTATTAGCCCCTCTTGAAAGTCTTCATCTTAATGCTGCATTAAAAAAATATATTTCAGGCTCTTCGATCGCACGCTTAAATATCAAGCTTGGCAACAATTCTTTGATTGCAAAAATGGACTCGGATTTGATAGGTATTAATGTTAATAGCCCTATTGATATTTTTGGTAAAGATCTCAAAGAGACTGCTCGTGTGGATGCCACGCTTGAAAAAATTAATGAAAATCAGTGGTCTCTAGACTTAAGTTATAAGGAGCATGAGATTCGTGCAGCTCTTATTCTTGATCAAAATCACTCTTATCTTGATAAAATGCAGTTCACTGGTCCGAAACTAAATTTAAGTTGGGTTGCAGATAAAACTGGCTTTGCAAGAATAATAGTAAAAGATTCAAATCTTAAATTAGTTAAAAGGGATGAAAAAAACTCATTATTTAAACTTGAAGCCTTACCAAATTTAAATTCACGGATAACATTTGAGAATGTCAAAATTGATAAATTACACCTTGATAACTTAGATCTTTATTTACAAAAAAATTCTCGTGCTATTTCTCTTAATAAGATCAATGTTCAGTCTGAATATTTTTCAATAAAACCCTATGAATCTAAGGATGCCTTTATCTCCTATCGGTTTGATAACAAGTTATATCATTTAAATGGAATTTATGAATTTAAAGATTCGTCAAAATTACCAATGCTATCAAATTCAAAGACTGGATTTAATTATCTAAAATTTGGAGCCTCTCTCCAGTTTCAAGATCTAAGAAAGCTCAAGGATATAGAGGGAAATTTATCTATCTTGGGCAAAGATCTTAATTTTGAAGAAAAGATTGCTGACTCTGCAGTCTTGAACCTGATTGGCATATTTAATTTAAAACGCTTACTTGGTAAAGTTGTCAATTTAGATCTTAGCTTGAGCGAGTATTCAAGAACAGAGCTTAGCAGGGTAGAAGGGAAGCTAGTCTTCACTAAAGACAAAGCCAGGATCAATAATTCTTTTTTTGTGGAAACTAATGCTGCAAAAATGGAGTGGCAGGGATCAATTTTTAAAAAAAATGGTTACCTAGATTCCCTAGATTTAAATTTAGGTTTAAGGATAAGGCTTCAAGAAAATTTGCCTTGGTATGCCGGTATCATTGGCGGTATTCCTGGTGTTGCTGGGTCTGTTATTTTTAGTGAGCTTTTTCAATCAGAGTTGAATGATTTATCTAACTACACTTATAAAGTAAGTGGCGAAATTACTAATCCAAAATTACTTACCCTTAACTCTAATTAAGAGCATAAATTGTTGCTAGCCCCAGAAAAGAGATAAAACCAACAACATCTGTAACAGTGGTAACCACTACGCTGCCTGCAATAGCAGGGTCTTGATTTAGGCTTTTTAAGATAGTTGGTACAAATACACCAGCAACAACTGCAGCAATTAAATTAATGCACATCGCGATACAAATTAATGAAGCTACCAGAATATCGTTAAACCAAAGAAATGTTATTGTTCCAATTAATGCAGATAACGCAAGACCATTTATGATAGAGACCGCAATCTCTCTTTTAAATAACCAAGAGATGTTCGATGCATTAATTTGTTGAAGCGACATGCCTCTTATAAATATCGTTAGCGTTTGTGTTGCTGCCACCCCACCCATGCTGGCAACAATAGGCATTAATATAGCCAAATAGACCAATTTGTCGATTGATTCCTGAAAAATGCTAATTGTTGCTGATGCTAACAGGGCTGTAGCTAGATTAATTGATAACCACAAGAATCTTGACTTTGCAGCTCTGCCAGGAGGCGCAAAAGTATCTTCAACAATTCCAGCCATCCCTAAAAAATTTTGATCAGCATCTTCTATAATAACGTCTAAGACATCATCAACTGTAATCCTTCCCAAAAGTTTATGATTTTCATCTACAACCGCAGCTGAAATTAAATCATCTTGTTCAAAGATCCTTGCAACCTCTGCATCAAGAGTATCAGCACTGATAGCTTTTTTATCAGTCTCCATTAATTCTCTGACTGTAAGGTTTGGTTCAGATACAAGCATCTTTGATATGGGAAGTTCTCCTAAATATTGATCATCTCTTGAGACCACAAATATTTTATCCGTATTGTGTGGTAATTCTTTTTTAGCTCTTAGATACCTTAAAACGACCTCTATCGTGTGACGAGGTTTGACGCTAATTACATCAGTATTAAGCAAACCTCCAGCTGTATCTTCTGGATATTCGAGTACTTTTTCAATTCTGTCTCTATCCTGTTTAGAGACTTTGGATAAAAAATCCTCTAACTTTTGATTTGGTAAGGTTTGTAAGATATCAACCATTTCATCCAACTCAAGTTCACCAATCATTTCAAATAAATTAGTTGGGTCAATATCTTGGATAAGTTCCTGTTGAAGCTCTTCATTTAATTCATGAAGGACCTCACCCTCAATGGTTTGATCAACAAGAGACCAAAGCAGTTTTCTCTCCTCAGGAGGCAGAGATTCAAGTGCGTGAGCAATCTGTGCCGCACCTATCTCATCAACAATTTTTTTTAACTGATTTAAGGAAAAAGATTTATTCTGATCAGGATAATCAGTCAGCAAAGCTCTTACTATAGAATCTTGCCCTTTAAATGGTTGCATGGGCAAATTTTATATCAAACTATGGCTTTTCGCTTTCTTGAGTTATCTAAGCCTGAAATTTTTCTATATTTAGCCACAGTTCTTCGAGCAATATTGAACCCTCTTATATTTAATAAATTAGTAATTTTTTGGTCGCTTAAAGCATCTTTTGATGTATTGATAATTTGAGAAATTTCTTGGATAAAATCATTAGGAGTCATTTTTTTCGTTTTAGATACTGATGGAATTAGAAGTTTCTTTAAACTTACATTCTTACCATCTACCAAAATAAATTTTTCTCGAATTACCCTTGAAATTGTTGAAGGAGAAACATTTAACTCTTTTGCAATCTCGATATTAGTTAATGGCTTAGGTTCTATTCTATTTCCTGAGATAAACTCTTTTTGGAAGAGGCACATATATACGCCTACTTTTTCTAGGGTTTTATTTCTATTATCAATAGCAGAAATAAACCACTTTGCTTGATCTATCAGAGATTTTACTTTCTTATTCGTTTTGTCAGCATATTGAAAATCTTTTGAGAGTTTTTCATCAAATAATATATCTGGCAGGTCATCTTTAATGAAGATAACACTGATACCTCCATCTTTTGAAGTGTTGATTTTTAAATCAGGCCTTATTGTTTGTGTAGACTTAAAATTTAATCCAGGGCTCAAGTCGCATTTAGCTATTTCATTCATTGCCTTTTCAATGATGTCGTGAGGAAATTTCTTCAAAACAAGCTCCAATGTTTTCTTATATTCCATACCTCCATAATCAAAAAGCAGGTGATGAACTAAATCTAATACATTTTTAGGCATCCTTCTTTTTTGGCATTGAAGGTAAATGCTTTCCCTATTATTTCTTGCAAATACACCTGCTGGCTCAATATTTTTTTGCAGTATTTCTATTATTTCATCACATATTATGCGAGTGCTTAGCTTGAGATCGGTTGATATCTTGTTTATCGATTCAAGATCAATTAAGCCATTTTCATCCAAACAGTAGGTTAAGTTTTTTGCAATGCCCTGATAAGTTAAATCCTTTATGATGTCTGGAATTTGAAGAAGAATAGAATCTTGCAAAGAAAGAGACTCTGGAACCTCATTCAAGAAATCACCAACAAAATCTTCCCCATCAGATTTATTGAGGAAAGGGTTTTCCTGACATATATCAGATATTCTTTCTAGTAGCTCATATTTTGATAGTTGTAATATATCGATAGATTTTTTTAGAGCAGGTGTAAGAGCAATTCTTTGGTGAAGAGATTTTTTAGCTATAAGCTTAATCGACATTAAGCAAATAAATTACCAAAGTATTTTTCAACCACTAGTTTATTATCAACCAATTCTTTCCCTGTTCCTGATGCTATCACTTTTCCTTCGCTGATAATGTAAGATCTATCGCAAATCTTAAGCGTTTGGTTTACGTTATGATCGGTAATTAACACTGAAATATTTTTGCTTTGAAGTTGTTTAAGGATAAGATTTATTTCATCTACAACCAAAGGATCCACTCCGGCAAAAGGTTCATCTAACAAGATTATTCTTGGATCAAATAACATACATCTTGCTATCTCAACCCTTCTTCTTTGGCCGCCGGAGAGCGTTCTTCCTTTTTGATTCAATATGCCATCAAGATTAAATGCGTAAACCACTTCATTTGTTTTTTCCTGCCTAGTTTGTAAATCACTGTGAAGTAGCTCAGCAGCACCATAAATATTTTCCCATACCGATAATGATTGAAAGATTGAGGCTTCTTGAGGGAGATACACCAATCCTTTGTTTGCTCTCTGATGCATCGGAGCCAAAGTAATATCCTCATGGTCAATCGTTATGCTTCCAGTGTCTGGTTTTAGTAAGCCTGCTAGCATATAAAAAATGGTAGTTTTGCCAGCTCCATTAGGACCAAGCAAACCAACAATTTCACCTTTTGCAATTGAAATGCTTACATTGTTAACTATTGGTTTTTCATTAAATGCTTTTGAAAGATCTTTTATGTCTAACATTTAAATTATTCTGGGAAGTTGTAGTTTATTTTGTTTGATTTTATTGTCTCTTGACCTGAAATAAGTTCAGCACTTCCTTGTAATACAATGCTTTCATCTAATTGAACCTCTATATATTCAGCGCTCCCAGATACCAAACGTATTTTATTCTTAAAAGAAGCGCTTACTCTGTCACTTCCTCTCAGGTAAAGTTTTTTTTCATCTAATAAAAAATCTCCTGTTTGAGCATAGAATTCCCATTCATTAATTTGAACTGTTACATCGCCAGCAAGCTGAACTTTTTTTTCTTCGGGGAAGTAACTAACATTCTCTGCAGAGATGTTTGTATTATTGCCAGTTAACAGCAAAGGAATAGTCAATAATATTTTTATTAGATTATTTTTTTTCATGTTTGTTAAAGAATGCCTGATTCAAGTAAAGAATGCATTGTAAGTATTCCAAAGTAATCCTTTGCTTTGGTATCTTTTACAACTACGGTTAGAATCTTATTTTCTTCCATTACCCTTAAAGCGTCGATTGCTAAACTGTTACTCTTAACAGTCATAAACTTTTTTGACATATGTTTTGATACCAATTCTGTCTTTATCTCATTTGAGCTTTTGATTGCTCTCCTAAGATCTCCATCAGATAGGACTCCAATAATTTTTCCTTTTGTATCTTTGACTAGCGCTATTCCTAGTTTTTTTTCGGATATAACAATTGCGGCATCAATAATAGAATCTTTTGCAGAAACAAGCGCAATTTTTGAACCTGTTATTGCCAAATCTGAAGCCAAGGTGGTCAGTCTCTTTCCTAATGCGCCTGCAGGGTGGCTTTTAGCAAAATCTTCTGAGGAGAATCCATTGGCCTCAAGAAGCGCAACCGTTAAGGCATCACCTATAACAAGCATAGCTGTGGTAGATGAGGTTGGTGCTAAATTATTTGGGCAAGCTTCTTTTTTAATTTTAACTAAGATGGATTGCTTGCTATTTTTTGCTATGGTTGATTCTTTGCTTCCTGTAAAAGAGTAAATATTCCTTGCAGATCTTTTTAGGGCAGGGAGTATCGATGTTATTTCAGAAGTTTCTCCTGAGTTTGATAATATCAATACATCATCTTCTTTCCCAATCAATCCTATATCACCATGCGCGGCTTCTGTTGCATGCATCATATAAGCAGGGGTTCCAGTGCTAGATAAAGAAGCAGCTATTTTTTTCCCAATATGGGCTGATTTACCGACACCAAGAATGATTAATTTTCCTTTGCAGGTTAGAATTTCATGGCATAGATTATTGAAGTCTTTACCTATAGATTTTTTTAGAAGATTTATAGCTTCAATTTCTGTTTCGATAGTTTTGAGCGCAGATTTTGTAAAATTATGGTTTTTCATAGGATTGTTCAAATGCTCCCAATGTTATAATAAATACATGAAATTAACTATGCATACTAATATAGCACTTTTTTATTTATGTGCTTTTACATCTGGTTTAGGCGCTCAAGAAAATCCTCACCAATTTATTGATGATAAATCCCAACAAATGGTTGCCGTGATAGTCTCAAATAGCGAGCTTTTTTTATCCGATCCTGAAGCCTTCAAACAAAAAGTAAAAGATATATTTGAACCAATGGTAGATTTCAAAAGAGTTGGTGCCATGGTTATGGGAAGAACTTTTTATAAAAGCGCTTCTTTTAATGAAAGAAATCAATTCATCGAAGTATTTAAAAACTCATTGCTGGATACTTATGCAGAAACTTTAGCGCAATGGGGGGATCAAAAAATTGAAACGATTTGGCCAGAAAGCAATTCTCAAGAAGAAGATGCAGTAGTAGATGTTAACCAAAAACTCATTACTAGCAGTAATACCTATCCAATTACCTATAAAGTAAGAAACAACGGAGAAGATGGGTGGCAGATAGTCAATATTATTATCAATGGCGTCAATCTTGGATTGACATTTAGAAACCAATTTCAAGCGCTTGCTGCTGAAAATAACAATGAAATTTCTCTAGTGATTAAAAATTGGTCATCAGATATTAATGTCTAATGGAAAATTCCAAAATAGAAGCAATTATTAAAGAAAATCTTAAAGAAGCTAAAGTAACCTTTATTAATGAAGAGGGTTGCAATCTTCGATTAGAAATTATGAGTCCTGTGTTCGAAGGGCTGCCCATTTTAAAAAGACATAAGTTAGTATTAAGTTTTTTTAGTGAATCTTTCTCATCAGGGTCTTTGCATGCTTTGAGTCTATCTTTAATAGCACCCTCTGAGACTTAGATGGAAAGATTAAGAGTAATTGGCGGTAACCAACTAAAGGGTTCTCTCACTTGTGCAGGATCTAAAAATGCAGCCTTGCCAATGCTAGCTGCATCAATCCTATGCGATGCTCCAGTAGTATTTAAAAATTTACCCTACTTGCAGGATATTACAACTATGTTTGAGTTACTGGGATCAATGGGCGCAGATATAACCCTCGATGAATCTGGAGACTTTCAAGTTGATGCAAGCAAGTTAAATGATGTTGCGGCTAGATATGAATTGGTTAAGACCATGAGGGCCTCAATACTTGTTTTGGGTGCATTAATAGGAAAATATGGTAAGGCTAAGATAGCTCTCCCTGGAGGATGTGCAATTGGTTCAAGACCGGTAAATTATCATTTGAATGCACTTAAAAAATTGGGTGCTGAAATAGAGTTAAGGGATGGCTATATCCTTGCAAAAGCAAAAAAACTTAAAGGCACCGAAATTGTGATGGAGGGGATTACAGTAACTGGCACGGAGAATTTAATGATGGCTGCTACGCTGGCAGAAGGAACCACCAAATTAAGTAACGTTGCTAAGGAACCCGAGATTGTAGACTTAGAAGAGTTTTTAAACTCCATGGGTGCAAGAGTATCTGGTGCAGGATCCGATGTAATTATCATAGAGGGCGTTAAAAGTTTAAGGGGTTGCGAACACACCATTCCCGCTGACAGAATCGAGGCAGGAACGTATTTGGTCGCAGCAGCATTATCCAAGGGCACAGTAGAAATTAAAAAAGCTCAACCCATCAGAATGACCAACATTCTAGAGGCGCTTCGTCTTTGCGGTTTTCAAATAGACGTTATGGAAGATTCAATCAAATTATCTACTGTTAGTGATTCAATAACTCCGATTGATATAACTACAGCACCTTTTCCCGGATTTCCTACAGATATGCAGGCTCAATTTACTGTTTTGAATGCTTTGGCAAATGGCTCATCAGTTGTTACTGAAAATATCTTTGAAAATAGATTTATGCATGTTCAAGAATTAAATAGAATGGGCTGCAATATTTCGGTTAAGGGAGCCAATGCTTTTATCAAGGGTGTTCCAGAGATATCTGGTGCAGAGGTAATGGCAACTGATCTTAGAGCATCTGCTTCTCTGGTATTAGCTGGCTTAACAGCAAAGGGAGAAACTATTGTTGATCGCATTTATCATATTGATAGGGGTTATGAGCGAATAGAAGAAAAACTAGCATATCTAGGTGCTAGTATAGAAAGACTTCCCAAATAGATTAGCCTGCTTCGGTTCTTACAAGAACTTTTTTAATTTTTCCCTCAGAAAGAATCTCTAATGCAATTTCGTCTCCCGGAAAGGCGCTATTTAGATAGAACACAAAGTTTTCCCAAGTTGCTGTTGAATTATTAATGCTAATAATCATATCCCCAACTTTTATATCAAAGCTTTTAAAAAGAGGGCCATCATCATCAGAGCTAATAATTTCTAGTATGCTAGAAGGGAGATTATTCAATATAATTCTTTTTGGTTTAACTCTAAAGTTACCTATCCAAGCTCTCTTAGCTTTACCATTTTGAATAATTTCTGAGGAAATCGATATTATCTTATTAACTGGAATTGCGAAGCTGATCCCTTGAAAACCTCCTGTCTCAGAAAAGATCTTTGTATTGATACCAATTAAATGGCCATAACTATTTAATAAAGCGCCACCTGAATTTCCGGGATTAATTGCAGCATCTGTTTGAATTAAATCTAAATAAGGATTTCCATAATCTCTACCAGTAGCACTGATTATTCCCTTAGAGAGCGTGATTCCAAGCCCGTATGGATTTCCTGCTGCAAAAACTTCATCTCCCAACTTTATGCGACTTATATCCCCGATAGTTGCAGGCATAAGCTCTTGTTCGGATTCAATCTTCAAAACAGCTAAGTCAAGCCTCTCATCGACCCCGAGTACTTTTGCTTCCAAAGTTATTCCATTATTTGTCTCAACAAATATTTGCGACAGGGCTCCATTTAGTACATGGTAGTTTGTAACTGCAACTCCATCTTTAGAAATGATCACCCCCGATCCCAGAGTTTTATTCCTATTTAGAGATGAAAGGGGCTGTTTACTTGTTTTGAGAGTTATAACTGAGGATAATGCATCCTCAATATCAATTGAATTTGAACAAGAATACAAAAATAAAAGTATTAGCGCTGATAATTTATTTAACCAAAAATTTTGGAGCAGATGTTTGCCTTTAGACATTGTAAAAAAATTATATGATGTTCTTGCTAAAGAGGATATA
Organism: Gammaproteobacteria bacterium; assembly: GCA_023257795.1. Classification (GTDB taxonomy): domain Bacteria; phylum Pseudomonadota; class Gammaproteobacteria; order Magnimaribacterales; family D2472; genus VMDH01. Next base: position 33,965 of record JALRBL010000016.1, on the reverse strand, counting down.
TGCCTCGATAGCATTCAACTAGAATTTCTTAATACATATGAAAACCAATTATTTGAAAAAAATGATCGATCTAGATTCTTTAGAAAGAAAAAAGAAAACTTTCCATCGGTATATCTCTGGGGTGAGGTTGGAAGAGGGAAAACTTTATTATTAAAGAATCTAAGCAAACTCCTCACCAGTAATTATTTAAACATTCACTTTAATGAATTTATGATCAATGTTCATGAATTTTTGCAGGAAAATCAAGGGATTAAGGACCCCCTGAGAGTATTTACCAAAAAAGTTTTAAGCAAAGTTGATGTTCTTTTTTTAGATGAATTTCAAATAGAGGATATTGGAGATGCAATGATCATTGGTAAAGTGCTTACTGAGCTCAATCAAACCAATACAACTATCTTTCTATCCTCCAATTATCAAGTGCATGATTTATATAAAAGCGGCCTTCAAAGAGAAAAATTTATTAGTTCTATGAAGTTTATTGAGCGTGATTTTCTATATTTTCATCTCCAGGGAGATATAGATTACAGATCTGACAAAGTTCATACCTTCTTGAGTCTTGAGAAAAAGGATATCAATGATTCTAGTATGCGAGAATTTTTAATAAATCAATTTGATAAGAATGCTAATTTTTTAGATAAATTAATACTTTCAAACAGAAAGTTCTCCTGCAAAGGTTTTGGTAAGAGGTTTGCTTGGCTGGATTTTCAGATATTTTTTCATGAGCCTAATATCGCCAAAGATTATCTTGAACTTTGCAAAAAACATGAGTGGATATTTATTGATAATTTTAAAAAGATAAATGACTCAGAATTGCCCTTGGTTAGAAGATTTATAACATTTCTTGATACCACTTATTCAACTGGAGCAAAATTGTGTATTCTGGATACAAGAGATTCGATTTCGATGCTTTATAAAGGCGAAGCTTTAGAGCACTTATGGAGTAGGGCTAAGAGCAGACTTCAAGAAGCTCTATTTATAGAGTAGAAACTTGCGAATAATTTTTTATTAAAATCATTGATTAAGTTACCCCATAGTTTTAATATGCGCATCTAATTTAAGTTCTGTTATGAAGACACCATCATTTAGAAAAGAAGATACTGAACACCATTGGGTAATTGTCGATGCCTCAGATAAAGTTTTAGGGCGACTTGCTACCAAAATTGCAGACAAACTAAGAGGCAAAGATAAGCCTATTTTCACACCTCATGTTGATTGTGGAGATTTTGTTGTTGTTATTAATGCTGAAAAGATCAAAGTAACTGGAAATAAGTTTGAGGATAAAAAATATTATACTCATTCTCTTTATCCAGGAGGTTTAAAAACAAAAACCTTCAAAGTTATGAATAATGAAAAACCTGAAAAGATTATAGAACTTGCTGTTAAGGGAATGTTGCCAAAAAACAAACTGAGCAATCAAATCATTAAAAAACTTAAAGTATATGCCGGAACTGAGCATCCTCACGAAGCTCAGCAACCGCAAAATTGGGAAATTTAATTTATATGGCATCAACAACATTTTATGCAACTGGTAGAAGAAAAACTTCATCAGCCAGGGTTTATCTCTCCAAAGGTAAGGGCAATATATCAGTTAATGATAAGTCGCTTGAAAACTACTTTGGAAGAGAGGTTGCCCAGATGCTTGTTAAGCAGCCTTTAAAGCTTGTTGAGCTAGACGAGAAAGTTGATTTGAAGATCATGGTTAAAGGCGGCGGTAGTTTTGGTCAAGCTGGAGCTATTAGGCATGGTATTTCTAGGGCTTTGTTAGCATTTGATGAGGAGCTTAGACCCCAACTAAAACAAGCTGGATTTTTAACTAGAGATCCAAGAAAAGTTGAACGAAAGAAATTTGGTTTGAAGAAGGCCAGAAAGAAGGAACAATATTCAAAACGCTAGTGGTTTATCCTATTTCTTTGCATTAGAATATAACCCCGAATGAGCGACCCCAACACAACAAGAAGAAAAGTTTTAATTGGTATGACTGCAGCAGTAGGAGCTGCAGGAGTGCCTTTTGCTGTAACGCCATTTATATCTGCTTGGAATCCAAGTGCAAAAGCCAAAGCCCTTGGGGCTGCGGTTAAAGTGGATGTTTCTAAAATTCAACCAGGCCAAAAAATACAGGTATCTTGGCGCAAACAACCAGTATTTGTAATACGCCATACTTCTCAAGCTTTAGAAAGTCTTGCTAATGTAGAATCTAAGCTGGATGATCCCTCGTCTCTGAATATTGAGGAGCCTTACAGAGGCTTAAATAGCACTCGCTCAAAAAGCCAAGAGTATTCAGTTTTAGCAGGTGTATGTACTCATTTAGGGTGCTCTCCAAAATATTATCCAGAAATGGAATCTAAACCATGGGATAGTTCTTGGTCGGGAGGTTTTTTCTGCCCTTGTCACGGATCAATGTTTGATCTTGTAGGCAGGGTGTACAAAGGCGTTCCAGCGCCCACAAATCTTAAGGTTCCGCCTCACTTTTTTAATGGGACTATTTTAACAATCGGAGAGGACGAGATCACAGCCTAATGGATACGCTATTTGGAAAAGTTTTTAATTGGGTAAATCATAGATTGCCTATTGTTAATACTTTTGAAAGGCATTTATCAAAACATCCTGTTCCCAAAAAGGTAAATTTTTGGTATTTATTCGGAGCCCTCGCTTCAGTAGTCTTAATCTTACAAATTGTCTCAGGTATATGGTTAATGATGCCATATGAGAACACGGAAGAGGGCGCTTTTGCTTCGGTCGAATTCATTATGAGAGATGTAGATTACGGGTGGGTAATCCGATACTTGCATACCACTGGCGCATCTATGTTCTTTGCAGTTGTTTATCTTCATATGTTCAGGGGCTTGCTATATGGGTCATACCAAAAACCGAGAGAGTTGGTATGGATTTTTGGAATGACTATATATTTAGTTATGATGGCAGAAGGTTTCCTTGGCTATGTTCTTCCATATGGCCAAATGTCATATTGGGGTGCTCAAGTAATTATTTCGTTATTTGGTGCGATACCTTATATAGGCGAATCATTAGAAGTATGGGTTAGAGGAGATTACTACATCTCGGGTGCAACCATTTCAAGATTTTTTGCTTTGCATGTTGTTGCATTGCCTCTAATTTTAATTGCACTTGTCTTTATGCATCTCGTGGCATTACATGAAGTTGGGGCTGGCAATCCTGAGGGTATTGATATTGAAAAGCATCTTGATGATGATGGGGTGCCTTTAGATAGTGTTCCATTTTTTCCGTACAAAGTTCTGAATGCTCTAGTTGGCATAGGAGTCTTTATGATTGTTTTTTCTGTAATAATGTTCTTTTTTCCAGAGATGGGAGGATATTTTTTAGAAAAAGCAAACTTTGTGGAAGCTAATCCGCTATCCACCCCAGAACATATTGCACCTGTTTGGTACTATTCTCCTTATTACGCAATGCTTAGAGCTGTTCCTGATAAGCTTGGTGGTTTAATCGTAATGGCTGGAGCAATAGCTATTTTATTTGTAGTACCTTGGTTAGATAGAAGTAAAGTTGCATCTATTCGATATAAAGGAATATTTAGCAAGATTGCCCTTGTTCTATTTGCAACAAGCTTTCTCACCCTAGGCTATCTTGGGACAGTACCTGTAACTGAATCCAGAAAACTTATGAGCGTCATTGGGACAGTAATTTATTTCGGCTTCTTTTTCTTAATGCCTATTTACACCTCGTTTGAAAAAACTAGGGTTCCACCTGAGAGATTATAGTTATGCGAATTTTCTCTCTAATAATCTTGCTTTCATTTTCAAGCTTGAGCTTTGCAGCCGGAGGCGCAGAGTGTGGTGATTACGGTGACTGTGATGAGTTCAAGCCGCAATTGTTAGATAATAGTTCCCTGCAAAGAGGTTTAAATACTTTTATTAATAATTGCTACGGTTGCCACTCATTACAATACTCAAGATGGGGAAGAGTTGCTAAAGATCTTGATATCCCTGAATCAATTTTACTAGACAAATTGGTATTCAATCCTAGTGTGAAAACTGGCGATCTGATGAAGGGGTCGTTTGATAAAACTATTTCAGAAGAATGGTTTGGAGTAACTCCGCCAGATCTTACTCTTGTAGCAAGATCTAGAGGCGGTAATTGGATATATACCTATTTAAGAACTTACTACGAAGATGCGTCAAAGAAATATGGTGTAAATAATCTAGCTTTCCCTAACACTGCAATGCCTAATGTCCTCGAATCCTATCAAGGCAGACAAGTTCTTGGATGCAAACAAGTTCCTTCCTTTGCAAAGAATGGAGGAGTAAAAAGGGATGAGAGCAGAAATATTATCACTGTTGAGGAGTGTGGGCATCTAATCTTAGAAGAAGGTTCTGGCAAGCTTACTGTAGCTGAATTTGATGCAATGATCTTTGATCTCACTAACTTTCTTACCTATGTAGCAGAGCCAATGAGAGCTGAACGCGAGAGAATTGGTTGGTTCGTTATTTTATTTTTTGTAGTTTTCACTGCTCTCTCATATTTACTCTTTAGAGAGTACCAAAAAGATTATCATTGAGGTTGATTTATGATTTTATATTCTGATAAAGACGATCACTATAGCCATAGAGTTCGCATAGTCCTTGCAGAAAAAGATGTTGCATGTGAGATTAAGGAAACAACTAATTACGATGCCCCAGAAGAGGTGCTATCTATAAATCCAGATCATACTCTCCCTATACTAGTAGATAGAGAGCTTGGCCTTTATAGCCCTGCAGTAATGCTTGAGTATCTCGATGAGAGGTTCCCTCATCCACCATTATTGCCCGTATATCCAGTAAACAGAGCTAATTGTAGAACTTTGATGCTAAGAATCGATAAGGAAATATCTCCATTGGTAGATATTCTTATAGCGGGTTCTGGTACCGAAAAAGAAATTCTAGCTACTAAGCAAGATCTGCTTCATGAAATTATTTCTCTTGCACCTACTTTTAAGGAGTTTAAATACTTTATGAATGAGGAGTTTTCATTATGTGATTGCTATTTAGCACCAATTTTATGGAGACTTCCATCATTGGGCATTAACTTGCCATTAAATAGGCACACCAAGCCATTACTTGACTACCAAAAACGAATATTTGATAGACCTGGTTTCGAGGATAGCCTTTCACTTGTTGAAAGAAACCTATCAAGCGCGATCTAAGTATTCAGCTTAGACACGCTCATAAATCTTTTGGTGCAGCCGCCTTCTAACAAAAGTATTCCAGTTTTACCATTTACTGCAGATGTTTTTAGGTTTAAATTTTTAATTGTTTCTAATACAAGTATGTCATTAATAATAGCTTCAATTAGAGAATTTTCTCCGGCTAGCTTTAATGGTTCCTTGATAAAAAAATTAGGCCCAGAAAAAAATATATCCTCGTTATCAATTAACTCACCTTTATTTAACCCAGATCCAAGTGCTTTGGAAGTAGAAATATATGTAAGTTTATTAGCAAAGTTATATTTAAATGCTGGAATAAGTTTTTTTTGAATGTCATGATCAGTATCAAAAATAAGTATGTTAACGTCTTGTCTTATTCTTGGAATAAATTGAATCCTTGCAGGAGTAGCTAGACGTTCAATTTTTTTTGACCTTTCATCGCTTGCATCTACAAGTAGTATTTGTGAAGCAAATGATTGGGGATCTTGACCCTCGTATAAAAATATCAGATCAGCCTTTATTTCTTGATACATTGAATTCATATTTTGATTATTATCAGAAATAATGATCGTTTCTTGATGTCTGATTAAATCACTCTTAGCAATAGCATTGATGCTATCCATAGCAAAGGAGTTGCAGAAATTTTTATTATTTTGGATAAATTCCAGAGAATCTTCATGCTCTTCAAAAGTAATCTCAAAATTGTAGGGAAGCCTAAAGATTGATTCGATATAAAGTTCTTTTAATTCTATTGGAGCAGATATTTCTATTTTTAAGTCTAAATTTTCTTTTATCTTGAAAATATCAGTTTTTAACGTAGCAAATCTTGCCCTATCATTATTTGTTAAGTTTGCCCTCAGTAGAATTGTTTCCAGTCCTGAGATCATCTCATCAGATACATCATCAAGCATAAAGATCTTTTCAATGAATTCTTTTTCGGATGCACTGTAGTTACTATTTAGAAATGTATTACTGAAGTAAGTCGGTGATGAAATATCATTTTTATTTATAGGCCCAGCATTAAAAGTCAATTGACCTGAGGAACATCCCAGTAATATCCCAAGAATTAGGGCATTAGTAGCAAATTTAATAGTATTATATTTCTTTAGGTGCATAACTGTGTTTTATATAGTATCAAGCCCAATTGGAAATTCTAAAGATATTTCTTTCAGAGCAATAGAAATTCTTAAAAACGTCCAATTTATTTTATGTGAAGATACAAGAATTACAGGCAAATTACTGACCGAATTCAATATCAAAGCAAAGTTACTAATGCTAAATGATCATAATGAATCAAGCATGATAAAGGATATTTTATCCATGCTTGAAGACAAAAAAGATTTGGCTTTAATGAGTGATGCTGGCGCACCCTTAATCAATGATCCTGGATTTAGAATTGTTAGAGAAGTAATCAAAGCAAACCATCAATTGACTGCCATACCTGGTCCAAGCTCTTTAATAGCTGCTATACAGCTTGCAGGAATCTCAGCACATGAATTTTGTTTTTTAGGTTTTTTTCCAAGAAAGAGAAATCAGCAGAGAGCTTTTATTGATAAGATCAAGGACAATGGAATGACAGCTGTCTTTTTTGAATCAGCTAAAAGATTTAAAAACTCATTAAAAGTTCTCAAAGATTTTATCCATGAAGATGCAGATATTACTGTAGCAAGAGAGCTTACCAAGAAACATGAATCTCTCTACAGAGGTCAGCTTAAAGAAATTAGTGAGTCTAACTTTATCCCAGAAAGCGAATTAAAAGGTGAGATCACAGTTGTATTAAAAATTCTAGATTCAAAAAAAGATATTGATTTAACTCTTCAAGAAGAATTATTGAGCTTTCTGAGCAAAGGTGATGCTGCAAAAGTTCTATCCAAGATATACAAAGTTCCCAAAAGAGAAATTTACAAAAAATTCCCTAAATAGAACATGTTGTTTAAAATAGCTTTCGAGTTGGTCGGATGGTTGCTGAATTTTCAGAGGAAAGTCCGGACTTCATAGAGCAAAGTGCCAGGTAACGCCTGGAGAGCGCGAGCTCATGGAAAGTGCAACAGAAAATAACCGCCCATTTTGGGTAAGGGTGAAAAGGTGAGGTAAGAGCTTACCGCTTGACTTGGTAACAAGCAAGGCTATGTAAACCCCACTTGAAGCAAGACCAAATAGGAATTCAAAACAGCTGCTCGTTGTGAATTCGGGTAGGTCGCTAGAGCAATATGGTGACATATTGTCGAGATAGATAACCATCAAAACAGAATCCGGCTTATAGACCAACTCACTCACTGTTAAAAAAAATAAAAAAAGTGTGTAAAAGTGTACAAAAAGTGGTATAAAGTGTGTAATAAGTGTTATACATATATATTTAATGTTTGGATACAACGAAATTTCAGTAGACTCAAAGGGAAGAATCTCAGCTCCAGCTCGTTACAGAGAAAATTTTAAAGATTTAAAAACATCCAAGCTTGTTCTAACAAGGGATCCACAGTATCCATGTCTCAAACTTTACCCTGAGGAATCATGGAAAAACTTGTCGACCAATTTACAAAAAATGCAAAGTCTTGACCCCGTTGTTCGAAAATTGCAATGGACAATATTAGGTCACGCTTTTGAAGTTGACTTTGAGCCTAACAATAGAATGTTACTTCTAATCCCCGCAGATTTAAGAAGTTACGCAGGAATCAATCTTTCAGAAAAAATTGTGTTTATTGGAATGGGCGACAAATTTGAAATATGGAATTTGGAGAGTTGGCAAAGCAGACAGGATGCGGGTCAGTTATCCACAGAGATTTTAGAAATTATTTTACCGGAGAGCGTTAAAGCTCTTTCATTCTGAGGGGATAGTATGAATTGGGAAATTATCGATGAGTTTGCGGAACAGGCAAGAATAAAAGTTATCGGGGTGGGTGGTGCCGGAGGCAATGCCGTAATTCACATGATGAATCAAAATATTCAAGGTGTTGAATTTATATGTGCGAATACTGATGCTCAAGCATTAGAAAGGGCTAAAGGTGCCACCATTTTAAAACTCGGAAATGGAGTTACTAAGGGGTTGGGTGCTGGAGCAAATCCAGAAGTTGGAAGGCAGGCAGCTGAAAGAGATAGGGAAACTATAGAAGAATTGTTGTCTGGCGCTGATATGATTTTTATTACTGCAGGAATGGGAGGAGGCACAGGAACGGGAGCTGCGCCTGTCGTAGCTTCAATAGCAAAAGAACTGGGAGCTTTAACCGTAGCAGTTGTAACCAAACCTTTCAAATTTGAGGGTCCCAAAAGAACAGGTTCAGCAGAAAAGGGTATTGCTAATCTAGTTGCAGAGGTGGATAGCTTAATTACCATACCAAACCAAAAGCTTATTGATGTTTTGGGAGAAAATACCTCCATGATGGATGCCTTTGCAAAGGCAGATGATGTTCTGAAAGGTGCCGTTCAAGGAATATCTGACATTATTATGAAACCAGGTTACATAAATGTGGATTTTGCAGATGTTAAGACCGTTATGTCTGAAAAAGGCATTGCTATGATGGGGACAGGAAGATCAGGCGCCAAAAACAGAGGGATTGAGGCTGCATCTCAAGCTGTTGGCAGCGAATTGTTGGAAGATATAGATCTTAAAAATGCCAGAGGAGTTCTGGTAAATATCACTGCTAAACAGCCAACTCTTGGAGACTACAATGAGGTGAGTTCGGTTGTGGAGAAATTTATTGCTGACGATGCAACCATTATTTATGGAACAGTAGTCGACGATGCTTTTGCTGATGAAGAATTAATGGTAACAGTGGTTGCAACTGGCGTATCACAAAAATCTCCTAAATTAGCTGTTGATAATATGAGATCAACCATAAAATTAAATCCTGTTGGTCTTGAAAACAATAGAACAAAACAAGTTGTTAATGTTGGCGCATCGTCTGCAGAGGATATTGATTTCCTCGATGTGCCAACTTTTATGAGAAAACAAGTAGATTAATGTCTCATATTCCAGTTTTGCTGGAAGAGTCAGTTGATTTACTTATTCAAAACCCCAGCGGTACATATATTGATGGCACCTTTGGTAGGGGCGGACATTCAGCAAGAATACTTTCTAAATTAAATAAGAAGGGCAGACTGATTGCCTTTGATAAAGATCTTGATGCTGTTAATTTTGCTACATCAAACTTTAAAGATACAAGATTTTCTATTTTTCATGGAACATTGAACCAGAGACATTTAAGCAAATCTATTGAGAAGATTGAAGGTATATTATTTGATTTTGGATTATGTTCGACTCAACTCGATATTGCTGAAAGAGGTTTTAGTTTTAATAAAGATGGACCATTAGACATGAGAATGGATCAGAGCTCAGCAATGTCTGCTAGAGAGTGGCTAGCAAATGCCTCAGAAAAAGAGATTTCCAGCGTTTTATGGGAATATGGTGAAGAAAAGCATGCTAACTCTATTGCTAGATTAATCTTTCATGAGCAACAAAAAAACCCTATTACTACGACGTTAAAATTAGCTCAACTAATTGAAAATCATTTTCCCAGAAAGGGTAAAAAACATCCTGCAACAAAATGCTTTCAAGCAATTCGTATCTTCATAAACAATGAACTAAGTGATCTATCAGAAAATTTAAAAACAGCAGATAGCTTATTAACTTCTGGTGGACGCATAGTTACCATATCTTTTCATTCTTTGGAGGACAGAAAAGTTAAAGAATACTTTAAACCTGAAAGAAGTAATATGCACAAAGATATTCCAATCAATCCTACAGTAAATAAAAAGTATTTATGCATTGCAAATAAAATTAAACCTAGAATTGAAGAAATTAGATCTAATGTAAGATCTCGAAGTGCAATCATGAGAGCATACGAAAAAGTATGAATAAGATTAATACTTTTTTAGTTATTTTAATATTAATTAATACCCTCTTAGGCCTAAGTTTAATTAAAGTTAGATGGGAAAATGTCCAGCTTATTGAAAATATAAGTATCTTAAAAATTCAAAACAATAAATTGCTTGAGTTGCATACAAAACTAATTGCAGAATTAAATATGCTTAATTCAAATGCTAAAAATGAGTCAATTGCTAAAGAAAATCTTGGGATGATAGATCCAAATGGCTAAATCTTTAGAGCTCAAAAGCTGGAGAGCTTTAATTGTCTTTTTTTTATTTATTATATTCTTGATGCTCATTCTATTTAGGATGGCATATTTAGCTTTTATTCAGGATGATTTTTTAAACAACAAGGGTAAAGATTTAACAGAAGGATTAAGACCAATAAAGATCTTAAGAGCGTCTATCTATGATCGCAATATGATTCCCCTGGCAACAACAATTAATCAATATGACCTTTATGGGCTCAAAGGGTTAGAGAAGGATGATATTCCTTTTGTCATCTCAGGTAACTCAATCAAATTTGTTGAAAATAAATTAACTAAAAAAAGTCTTATTAAGAAAGACTTATCCTTGGAAGAGCTAGAAAAAATAAAAAAGCTAAGAAATAACTATCTTGAAATTGAAGAGGTTGAAAGCAGAATTTATCCATTTGGAGAACAATTTTCCAATATGGTTGGTTTTGCTGGAAAAGATGGAAAAGGACTTGAAGGTATCGAGCTTATTTATGATGAAGTTCTTAGCGGTGAAGATGGATTAAAAAGAATATACAAGAACAGGAATCAAGAGCCCTTCAAAAAGCCTGAAATTTTAAGAGAACCATATAAGGGAGAGGATATTGTACTAACTCTTGATAAAGATTATCAATTTATTGCATTCAAGAATTTAATAGAAGGCATCAAAAAATTTGAAGCGAAGGGCGGCAGCGTCGTTATCTTGGATAATAAACTTGGTGAAGTACTTGCAGCTGCAAGTTTTCCTGCATATAACCCAAATAATCCTAATAGGAAGATTCAACGTAACAGAGTGCTCTTGGATGCCTTTGAACCTGGCTCAATCATGAAACCTTTTGCTTATGCTCTTGCATTAGCGAATAACACTATAGAGGCAAATAGCAAAATTGATACTGATCCTGGTTCATTGATTCTAAATGGAAGGAAAATAGTTGATCCAAAAAATTATCAATCAATTACAGCCAGAGAAGTTATTGCAAAATCTAGTCAGGTTGGAGCATCAATCATTTCACTTTCTCTAGAAGGCAATACATTAATTGAAGGGCTAAAAAGTTTTGGGTTTTCAAAAGCTCTGTCTATTGATTTTCCATCAATTAACTTTGGATCAATAAACCAGCGTGAAAATATATCCAAACACGAGATAGCAAGCTTAGGATTTGGTTATGGCTTGACTGCTTCTCCTATTCAAATTGCTAGAGCATTTTCTGTATTTGCGAATGACGGCATTCTTAAAGATTTTGTAATTATCAAAGGGGACTATGTATATGAAACTCGTTTATTAGAAAGCTCTATTAATCAGGAAGTTATGAAATCTTTAGAACTTGTTGTTGAGGAAGGAACAGGTGTTCTAGCAAGATCTCAATTCGCCAAAGTGGCTGGTAAAACTGGCACTACTCATAAAGTCAGTTCATCGGGAGGATATGACGACTCTAGCTATATTGGTTCCTTCGCGGGAATAACAGAAATAGCAAATAGATCGTTAACAATATTTGTAACTTTAGACGAACCCGGCCTGAATAGATATAGCGGTGGAACGATTGCAGCTCCAGTATTTTCAGAAATTGTTGATGATATCTATCACTTGTCTCTCTGATGAAGAAAAGTATATTTTTAAAATTTTTTGGAAAAGAGATTAAGTCTAGTCAAATAAGACATATTTGTGATAATTCAAAGAAAATAACTCCTAACTCAATTTTTTTTGCAAGACAGGGTGTAAACGGGCATGGAAATGATTTTGTAGATCACAAAGTGGCTAATACAGCAAGAGCAATCTTAAGCTCGAAGAAGCAAAAGGTTCATGCAAAGAATTTTTATTACATTAAAAACCTTGAAATAAAATTGCTAGGTTTTCTTTATGAGTATTGGAATATCAGCATTAATACGAAATTTTTTGGAATTACTGGAACAAATGGTAAAACAACAACTGCTTTTATACTTTATCAGCTATTAAAAAGTCAGGGTAAAAATGTTATTTACATAGGGACTATTGGAGCAATTATTAATTCAAGGTGGCATAAAGTCATTAACACAACACCCGGACTATTTGATTTATTTGAACTTCTAGGCAAACAAAAGAATAAAGAGGACCTATACGTGGTGCTTGAAGTTTCCTCGCATGCATTAGCTCAAAATAGGCTCGGTCATTTGAAATTTCAGGAATCGTTAATTACAAATATAACCTCTGATCATAAAGATTTTCATAAGACCCAAGCGAACTACGAATTAGCAAAGCTTAAAATTTTATCTGCTACAAAGAATAAAGTATTTTTTGCAGGAAATTCCTATAAAAAGCTATCAACAAGAATCCCAATTACTAAAATAAAAAGCATCGTTACAATAAATCAAGCAACTAGAGCATCTACCAAATCCTCAATTAGGTTTTCATTGCAAAAGTCTAATATTCTTTTCAAGCTTGGTAACCAAAATCACTGTATTATCAAAAGCCCCTTTAATGATAAATTAAATACTCTTAACTTTATTGCTGCAGCTTCACTATTCTCAGTAATTACTGATGCTTCATTAAATGGTATCAAAATATCAAATATTAAATTACCTAAGGGAAGATTTGAGCTCATACCGTATAAAAACAAAAAGACCATAATCGTTGATTTTGCACACGATCATCATTCTATATACAAAATTCTTCAAGCTACAGAACAGCAATATCAACATAAGATTATAGTTTTTGGATGCGGTGGAAATAGAGACAAAACCAAAAGACCAAAAATGATGAAAGCCGCTTTAAAATTTGCCGATGAGATAATTTTTACTTCAGATAACTCTAGAAATGAATCTTTTGAATCCATTTCAAGAGATGCTCTTTCAGGGAAATCGAACTCAAAAGTTACATTGATTGAGGAAAGAGGCGAGGCAATAAAACATGGTATTGCTAAAATACAAAAAAATGGGGCTCTTTATGTGCTAGGTAGAGGCCATGAAGAAACTCTTGAGATAGCTGGGAAGGTAATTAGATTTAATGATTCTAAATTTATTAAGGAAAGCATTTGAGAATTCTAAATAATGTTAACCAAATTTATCAGCAACTAGGGCTTGCCAAGCTCTCTGAAAGCAATTTACCCATTCAATCTGTTTGTATAGATTCTAATCAAACCATGCAGAACTCACTTTTTTTTGGCCTACAAGGTAAAAATACAGACGGCAGCAAATATTACAAAGAAGCTCTCAAACAAAATGCATCACTATGCATTATCAAGAAAGGGTTCCTTCAAGAGTCTCAAAAGTCTCAAGTATTAGAATGTGAGAATGTATTTGAAATAATGTCACAACTTGGAATGTTTTGTAGACAGAGTTTTAAAGGTCAAGTAATAGGCATTACTGGAAGCAATGGAAAAACTACTACCAAAGAGATATTGAGTTGCGCATTACCAAATGCATTTGCAACAAAAGGAAATTTTAATAATGAGCTTGGTGTTCCTCTAAATCTCATGAACTTGGACACAAGACATCAATTTGCCGCAATCGAAATGGGTGCAGCCAAAGCAGGGGATATAAAATACCTTTCTTCTATTGCTAGACAAGATGTAGGTGTGATTACTTCTATAGGAAGATCGCATATATCAGGATTTGGTTCTTTGAAGGGAGTTTTAAATGAGAAGTCAGAGATTATTAAGTGTCTACCAAAGAACGGGCTAGCTGTAGTTCCTTTTGGTGAAAACTTAAATTTTTGGAAATCTCTTTGTTCCTCTAACAAACTTGTCAGTTTTGGTCTTCACTCAGATGCAGATTATTTTTATCAGATTAGTAGTAAAGATGCCGATCAGAAAAATCAAACTATAGATGTTTATTTTAAGAATAAATATTTAGGTTCAATTATTACAAAGTTATTAGGTAATCATAATGTTTTAAACATCGGTGCAGCATTTGCGGTAGCCCACAATTTAGGAGTAGGGATTAAAGAATTTAGTGATAGGATTGCTGATCTCTCCAATATACCCAATAGACTAGGACTTAGTAATTGGATCAATAATTCTATTTTGATAGACGATACCTATAATGCTAATCCCGATTCAGTGCTAGCAGCGTTAACATATCTCTCTGGCATTAAAAATAGAAATAAGATAGCTGTCTTGGGAGATATGCTCGAATTGGGGGATGAATCTGAAAATTATCACTCAAAAATTGGAGAAGAAGCCAAAAACCTTGGAATTAATATTCTTCTTGGATTTGGGGATCTCATGCAATATGCTGTTCGTAGTTTTGGAAAAAATGGCATTCACTTTAAAAATGAAGAAGAGCTAAAGAACTATTTAAAAGAAATTCTTTCAGATAAAACGGTTTTACTTTTAAAAGGGTCTCGAGGTATGAAAATGGAACGTTTTAAGACGCTATGATTGAATATTTAAGCAATTATTTAATTGAATATAATCAGAATTTTGCTGTTTTAAATTATTTAACACTTAGAACTGTTGCTGGAACAATCACTGCATTGCTAATCTCTATTTTTTTTGGAGAGTTTCTGATTAATGCCTTAAGTAGATTTCAGTTCTCTCAAATTATACGAGAAGATGGACCAAAAACTCACCTATCTAAGTCAGGCACTCCCACTATGGGAGGCATCATTATCATCATAAGCTTGCTCGTATCAAATTTGCTTTGGAGTGATTTAGGCAATTCCTTTATTTGGATACTCCTTTGGGTGACCTTGTCATTCGGCATAATTGGTTTTTCCGACGATTATTTAAAAATTAAATACAAAAATTCAAAGGGCCTATCTGGTTTTCAAAAACTGATATTTCAGAGTATGGCTGCATTATTTGCCATTTATATATACATTGCGAATCATGGAAATGATATATATTTCATGCTCCCCTTTTATAAGGATTTAATTTTTCCTATTAGCACTATTTTTTTTATCTTCTTTAGTTGGTTTGTGATCGTAGGTTCATCCAATGCAGTTAATCTTACAGATGGACTTGACGGTCTTGCAATCTTACCAGTCATTTTAATTGCTGGGGCTCTTGGGATAGTGGCTTATGCATCAGGAAATACTATCATCTCTGCATATTTGTATATCCCTTATATTCAAGACTCAGGCGAGTTGATTGTTTTTTGTGGATCAGTTATCGGTGCTGGTATAGGCTTTCTTTGGTTTAATTCTTATCCTGCTCAAGTTTTTATGGGCGATGTTGGCTCTTTAACTCTTGGAGCTATTTTGGGTTGTTTAGCAGTGATGCTAAGGCATGAAATCGTTTTTGCAATAATGGCTGGTGTTTTTGTTTTAGAGGCACTAAGTGTAATCATTCAAGTTGCTTCCTATAAGACTCGAAGAAAAAGAGTTTTTTTAATGGCTCCGATTCATCATCACTTTGAATTGAAAGGTTGGCCAGAACCTAAAATCATTGTTAGATTTTGGATTATAACGCTCCTGTTAATACTGTTTGCTCTAGCTTCACTTAAGATTAGGTGATGCCTTGAAAAAGGTCGTCATTGTAGGAGCAACCAAGACAGGTATTTCAATACATAAAATTCTGGAGAGCATGGAAATACCTCATTTTATAGTTGATACCAGAGAAGGGATAACTTTTGACCTTACCAATTCAAAATTTTTAATATCTTTAAAACTTGGAATGGATAATACCCATCAAGCTATTAAGGAGGCAGATGAGCTGTATTTTTCTCCTGGTTTTAATCGTTCGAGGCTTATAGTTGATGAATCCAAAATAAAGAGCGAATTAAATTTATTTTTAGATAATTCCAGTAATTTTTTGATAGGAGTTACTGGTACCAATGGAAAAAGCACTGTTTGTTATCTTATAAGTCAGCTACTAGATTCATTGAATATCCCAAATAAAATCATTGGAAATTTTGGTGAGCCTATGCTCGATAGCATTCATTTAAAAGATGCTGGGTTGGTATTGATTGTAGAGCTCTCAAGTTTTCAATTAAAAGACTCCTCATACGACAATATATCTAGAGACTCAGGACTTGATATTGGTATTTTTACAAATTTTTCAGAGGATCATTTAGACAATCATTTAAGTATTGATGATTACCTTGAAGCTAAGAGGACAATTGAGAACAAAATTAAAAAAAAAGGTATCTATCTCTATCACAAAGATAGTATAGAAACCCATCCAATAAGATCTAAAAAAGCTTTTTCAGTTGGGTTGAATTCAACAGACTATCACTATGAAGTTTTAGGTTTGGAAACGCGCTTTAATTCTGGAGAGAGTCTGCTTGCTACAACAAGCAGAAAGCTCTCAAAAATTAATATGGATAATGTGATGTTTGCTCTTGCAGCAGTAAATATTATGACAGCAGAAAGAAATATCACCTATCAAAAGCCAATTCATTTAGATTTTCTTCAGTTTCTTAAATATAGAATGGAAATAGTAAGATCAGATCATTTGCTCATAGTTAATGATTCAAAGTCTACTAATCCTGATTCAACTTATGCGGCTTTGGCTGAATTTTCAAATATTCATGAAATATTGATTCTCATATTAGGGGGAGATTTAAAAGGGCTAGAATTTAAGGAATCAAAGCTTGCTCTAAATACCCAGTCAATTTGTTACATCTATGGTAAAGATGCTCAACTAATTTATTCAAAACTCAGTCATAATCAAAAAATATTAAAGTCATCTATTTCTGAGGTCTTGGATGATATCCATAAAAAAAATCTTAAAAAGGCAACAATCCTCTTTAGTCCGGGTTGTTCCAGCAAAGATCAATTTGATGATTATCTTCATAGAGGGCAATCATTTAATAATCATTTAAAAAAATTTGGGTTCATCTAATGGATAGAGTAAATGTATCTATAGCATTCCCCGTTTTTTTATTAGTTTGTTTTGGGCTTTTAATGGTTTTTTCTGCAAGTGTATTTGTAGCAGAAAATCTTACGACCCAACCTTTTTATTTTGGATACAAGCATATTATTTTTATATTATTAGGAATACTCTCAATTATTATTACTTCATTTATACCCTCAGATTTCTATGCTAGGTTTGATTGGCTAATTTTAATTGGTTCTATCCTATTGCTATGTACTGTTTTCCTTCCTGGTATTGGTTATGAAGTAAATGGTTCTAGACGATGGATCAATCTTATTTTTTTTAAGCTACAACCATCAGAGCTAGCAAAGCTTGCACTCATAATATATGTTTGTGGATATTGTTTAAGAAGAAATCAAGAGCTCGCAAGCACCGCAGGCTTTTTAAGACCCTTAATCTTATTATCTGTTATTTCAACTCTTGTGATGGCGCAACCAGATTTAGGAACCACTTTAATACTGTGTTTGATTGCGGTCGTAATATTGTTTTTTGCAGGAATCTCTGTTTTTCAGTTCATCATGCTAACGATTACTATGCTCGGTCTTGCAGCTTCGGCAATATTCTTGGCACCCTGGAGAATTGCTAGGTTAACAAGCTTTATTGACCCTTTTCAGACATTTATGGATTCAGGTTGGCAGCTCTCCAACGCATTGATTGGCTCAGGAAGAGGAGAGCTATTTGGAGTTGGCTTGGGAGCAAGCATACAAAAAAATTTGTACCTTCCTGAACCTCATACAGATTTTATTTTTTCAATAATTGTTGAGGAGCTTGGGATGGTTGGAGGGATAATATTAATCATAATCTTTGGAGCATTAGTTTATGCATTGCTAAAGGAGTCTAGCAATTGTTTTGGGCTAGGAAGGTATTTTCAGGGTCTGTTTTGTTTTGGGGTTGGGATTCTTATATCCATTCAAACCATGTTTAATATTGGTGTAAATATTGGTCTTTTGCCAACTAAAGGACTTACCTTACCATTTATAAGTTATGGTGGAGCTAGTCTCATAACATTTATGACCATGATAGGGATTACTTTAAGAATAAGTTTTGAAAATAATAATAAGACTTAAATGAAAAAGATTTGTGTAGCTGCAGCTGGAACTGGAGGGCATGTATTACCTGCCTTTAGGTTTGCTAAATACGCCAAAGATCAGGGCATGGAGATTGTATGGGTTGGAGGAAGACGTGAAATTGAAAAACGCTACGCAGAAAAAATTAACGCTAAATTCCATTCTCTTTCAGTAACTGGCATTAGAGGAAAGAACTTCTATTACACTATAAAATCTCTAGTTAATTTGGTTCTCTCTACTGCAGTTTGTGTATATTATTTCTGTAAAGAAAAACCTGATTTTGTAATCGTTTTTGGAGGATATATTTCAATTCCAGTTGGCATTGCAGCAATAATTTTTAGAATCAATCTTTTTACTCATGAACAAAATACTGTTTTAGGAACTTCTAATAAGTTACTAAGTTTTTTTGCAAAATTAAATTTTCTTGGGCTACCTCTAGCTAATGAATCCATATCTAGAGCAGAAATTGTTGGCAATCCAATTGGTTATTTTATGAAAAAAACGGAATTAAATAACTTAGATAGAATCAAAATCTATGTAACTGGGGGAAGCCTTGGATCAGATTTTATAAATTCTAATATTCCAAGCTTGCTTGCTGACTTTTCAGATAGAATCAAGGTTGTTCATCAGTGTGGCAATGGCTATAAAAATAAGACAAAAGCTAGATACCAAGGAAGCATTGATGCTGAAGTTATAGAATTTATTGAAGAGCCACTTGAAAAAATCAGCTGGTCAGATTTTGTTATTTCTCGAGCTGGTGCACTGACTCTCTCTGAACTTATTGCTTTAGGGAAACCTGGCATCATAATTCCTCTTCCGTCTGCAATTGATAATCATCAATTCTTCAATGCAAAGTATTTTTCTAAGATTGGAATGGGTTTCCTATTTCAAGAAAACGAAGATATAAACAAGCTCCAAAAGTTTCTTGTTGCCATGATTGTCGAAAAGCAATTCAAGAACTTATGCTATACAAATGAGCAAGATGTTCCTTCAGAGCACCTAATGTTAAAGAGAATCTTAAATCATGGGTAGTAATAGAAAACTAGGAGCAATCAATAAAGTCCATATGATTGGTATTGGGGGCTCTGGGATGTTAGGGATAGCCTCTATACTCCTAAAAAAGGGATTCAAAGTTTCTGGAAGCGATGTTTTAATTACAAAAGATCTCAAAAATCTTCAAAAAGAGGGTGCACAAATCCAGCAAGGCCATAAACCAAACTTAATTAAGCACTCTCAAATTGTTGTCTATTCTTCAGCAATCAAACGGACCAATCCTGAGCTTATCGAAGCAAAAGCACGTAATTTAATTGTTGTACCAAGAGCGCAAATGTTAAGCAGTATTATTACCGGGTATAGAAATATTGCTATTGCAGGAAGCCATGGTAAAACTACTACCACCAGCCTAGTTGCAGAAATTTTCACAAAGGGAAAAAAAGATCCTACATACGTTGTTGGAGGAAAAATTCTTAGCGGTGATAAAAGCTCTAATTTAGGAAAAGGGGATACGATGATTTTCGAAGCAGATGAAAGCGATGGCTCTTTTTCTCATTTTCATCCAGATGTTGCCTTAGTGACTAATGTTGATAATGATCATTTAGCATTCTATAAAAATGACATTAATAATTTGCATAAAGCCTTTAAATATTTTTTATCAAATATGCCTTTTTACGGATATGCAATTATTAATGGAGATGACCGCAGCTTAAGAAAAATTTTGAAAACAACTGGACGAAAATTTATTAGCGTTGGCTATAATTCAACCAATGATTTCATGATTGGTGATCTTAAGATAAACCAAAAATTTCAATCTTTTAAAATCAAAACTAATAAAAATAAGATTATCTTGTCTCTTAAAACGCCTCTATTTGGTAAGCACAATACTTTGAATGCCTCTCTTGCAGCTATCACTGCATTAGAAGAGGGTATCGATAAGCACTCAATTAAATCAGCAATTGCAGACTACAAGGGAGCTTCACGCCGTTTTGAAGAGAGTGCTATAAAAATTACAAATAAGAAAATAATTCTAATTGATGACTATGGGCATCATCCCACTGAGATAAATGCAACCTTAGAGGCTATCAACCAAAAATTTGGTAATAAGAAAATATGTATGCTGTTTGAACCGCATAGATATTCAAGGACTCAGCAATTATTTCAAGAATTCGCAGCCGTGCTTGCAAAAATTTCCACCGTATATATTTTTCCAATTTACCCAGCCTCAGAGAAGCCTATAAGAGGGATAACTTCCACAAAGCTTATAAAAGAGATTAACAAGCTTAATGGCAATGCATATGAAATTAAAAAAAATGAAGTAATGGATTTGCTGCCCTCGATAGCTTCATCCTCTGATCTAATTTTAGTGCAAGGTGCTGGAACCATTTCTGATATAGCAAGACTGATTAGAGAATATGAATAATTTATCCATAGCAGTAATTAGCGGAGGATCTTCATCAGAAAAGGAAATATCTATCCAATCTGGAAATAATATTCAAGGTTCATTGATTGATAATGGAATCAACTCAAAGTTAATTGACTTTAGTGAAGTTGTTGACTTAGGAGATTTAAAAATTTTTGAAAAAGTATTTATAGCTATGCATGGTGTTGAAGGAGAGTCAGGTAACCTTCAAAGTTCTCTTGAAACCCTAGGCATTGAATTTACCGGATCTAGGGCTCTAGGTTGCCAAAATACTTGGAATAAAAAAAGATTTAAGGATTTATTAGCTAAAAGTAATTTACCAACTCCTAAGAGCTTAGTTGCAGATGATATTTTGGGTTTAGCTTTTCCTAAAGGCTACTTTAAAAACAATCATTTCTTTTTAAAGCCTGTCGCCGAGGGTTCAAGTCTTGATACTTTTGAGATAACATCTTCTGAAGATTTTATATCTGCCAAAAAGCTTATCAAAAACTCATCAAATTCCTTTATTCTTGAAGAAGCTATAAAACATAAAGAATTGACGGTTGCAATCTTGGGAGAAGAAGTCCTGCCTGTCTTAGAAATTGAATCTCCCAACTCTTTTTATGATTATCATGCTAAATATATAAGCGATAAGACAAAAATTTTTGAAGCTAACTTAACTGACTCTCAAACAAGCGAAATAAAGGAGTTAGCTAAAATGGCTTTCAATATTACTGGCTGCAGTGGTTGGGGAAGAGTAGATATTCTTCAAAGACAAGACGGAGCATTCTTCATAATTGAAATAAATACTGTCCCAGGAATGACAAGCCATAGTCTTTTCCCTAAAGCTGCTTCCCTTGCTGGCATCACCTTTAAAGAATTGGTAAAAAAAATTATAGACTTATGAAGATCATATGTTTAATTATGTCCCTATTAATTCTCTTTGCTTGTGGAGCTGAAGATAAAATTATTATTAATTTTAATGAAGAAATTTATCTCAATTCTCAACTTGAGTTTATTAAAGATCTAAGCTCATTGAATCTTACAAATAACAGTGAACTGAGGGACTTGTTAGATAATCAGGATTGGATTAAACAATATCTAGTAAAAAATTATCCTTTAAATGCGACCATGCTTGTTATCCAATCAAGAAAACCAATTCTCAATTGGGAAAAGATTTATCTTATAGATGATAATCTTAGAGTTTTTCATGCTGCAGGTAATGATTTGCTACTTCCTAAAATAGTCGCACCTTTTGATAAGGTTGCAGAATGGATTTTATGGCATGAATCATTTTTAGATATATCTAAAAAATATCAATTTTTACTTCAAGAAATAAAATTTGTTTATGGTGGCGGTTGGGAAATATCCTCAGATCGTTCGGTAATAAAAATAGGCAACAAAATCAATGAAGAAGTTATCCAAAAGTATCAAGAAGCTTTAAATTATGTATTCAGAATGAACCTAAATCCTAGTATCATTGACCTTAGAAATATAAATGGAATCGCTCTAAGCCATGGCAAGTAATAATGCAAAAAATGATGCTGATGTTTTGGTAGCTCTTGACATTGGAACCTCAAAAATAGTCTGTCTTATCGCTAAAACGATTGACTCTCACACCATTGAAGTTGTTTCCATGGGTAGCTATCCATCCAGTGGTTTAAAGAAAGGAGTGGTTGTTAATATTGATGCAACGACTGATGCTATTCAAAAATCTGTCGAACAAGCTTTGACTTCGTTTGATGGCAAATTAAAGAACGTATATGTCGGAGTTGCTGGCAACCATATCAGAAGTTTAAATTCTCATGGTATTGTTGGAATTAAAGATAAAGAAGTTACCCCTCAAGATATTGATAGGGTAATTGAAGCAGCACAGGCGGTAGCAATCCCATCTGATCAAAGGGTTTTGCACGTTTTGCCTCAAGAGTTTGTTATTGATGATCAAGATTCAATAAGAGAACCTTTGGGGATGTCTGGGGTTAGATTAGAATCCCATGTTCACCTTGTAACTTGTGCTGATAATGCTATACAAAATATTGAAAAGTGCGTGAAGCGAAGTGGGCTTAATATTGATGGCTTTGTATTGGAGCAGTTGGCAAGTTCATACTCTGTTTTATCCAATGATGAGAAAGAGCTTGGAGTTTGTATCGTTGATATTGGAGGAGGCACGACAGATATAGCAATATTTAATAATGGCTCTATTACCTTCACTGGAGTTATTCCAATCGCGGGAGATCAAGTTACAAGTGATATCGCAGTTGCTTTAAGAACACCAACACCTCAAGCGGAGGAAATTAAACAAAAATATGGATGCGCTGTCTCTGACTTTACCAAAGATGATGAAAATATAGTTGTTCCTGGCGTGGGGGGTAGGCCACCTAGAGATCTATCTAGAAGAACGCTTGCTGAAATTATTGAGCCAAGATATGTGGAACTTTTCGAGTTAGTAAAAGCTGAAATTGAACGTAATGGTTTTGAAAATAAAATTCCAGCAGGCATTGTTTTAACAGGCGGTACCTCCCAAATTGAAGGAGCAGTGGAGCTAGCTGAATCTATTTTTCAGACGAGCGTAAGACTTGGAAATCCAGAAAACTTCACTGGCATGGAATCCATCCTGAAAAATCCTATCTATGCAACCTCTTTGGGGCTATTGGGCTATGGCTTTGATCAAATTAAGCAAGGTTATGCGCTGGAACAAAACACATCTTTCCTTAAAAAAGCTTTTGGGTGGCTAAGAAACAACTATTGATAGTCAAAAAATATTGTTTATAATGCCATCTCCTTGGTTGCACGGCAGCCTATAAACCAAAAGGATGCATATGAATAACTACGAATTAACATTAATTGTTAAACAAGATCTAGAATCAAGATTCGATATATTTAAAGAAAGCTTCGATAAATCACTATCCGAAATGGGTTTTCAAATTGCTCATGTTGAAAATATTGGCAAACGTTTTCTGGCATACCCAATCCAAAAAAATAATAAAGGCTTGTACATAATTTATCAGCTTATTGGATCGCCATCTTCAGTTAGCGATTTAGAAAATAAGCTCAAGTACGATAACTCTTTGTTAAGGTATCTTTTACAAAGAGTTGATTCTCACTCTCTCTCTAATTCATTTCTTACTCAAGACACTGTTGAGGCAAACAAAAGAGCTGAGGCTAAACTTGCTAATAAAGCCAAGCAAGATGCTCTTGAGGCTCAAGCAAAAAAATCCGCAGTTAGGGATGATGCTGCTGATGCTTTTCAGAGCCCAAAAAATGATCAATCTTCAACTAAAGATGATTTAGAGGAAAGCGCTCAATTCGATGAAATTGATAATGATGAAGAACATTCATCACAAGAAACTGAAAAAGAGGATTAATTGATGAAATCTGTAAAGTTACCAAAAAAATTTAATCACACTAATTTAGATGTTTTAAAACAGTTTATTACTGAAACAGGAAAGATTATTCCAGGAAGGGTTTCAGGTGTGACGGCTGCACAACAAAGGAAAATTACTCAATCTATTAAGGTAGCAAGGTTTTTAGCTTTGCTCCCATATACTGACCAGCATAAATAACCTATGAAAATTATATTACTTGATAAAGTGGTTCACCTTGGAGAAATTGGTGACGTTGTTGATGTTAAATCTGGTTACGCTAGGAACTTTCTAATTCCTCAGAAGAAAGCTATGTTTGCTTCAAAGTCTAACTTAGAGTTTGTTGAAAGCAAAAAGGCAGAGTTGGCTGCTGCTTCAGCTGATGAAGTAACCAAAGCTCAAGCTATTGCAGATAAAATGGCAGGCACTGCAGTGACTATTTTGGTACCAGTTACCGATGAAGGTAGTTTGTATGGCTCTATTGGAACAAGAGAAATTGCTGCTGCATTAGTAGATGCAGGTTACCAGGTTGAAAAGAGCTGGGTGCAGTTACCTGACGGAGCTATTAAGCAAGTCGGAGAGTTTTCAGTAACTCTTTCAGTGCATTCTGAAGTTTCTGTTGAAATAACAGTAAATGTAGCCTCTGAATAGTTGTCATCTTTTGGATATGGTGTGAAAATCGTATCCTATGTCTGAATCAACTGAGATATCCAATCAATCTAGAAATCTAGAACAAGCCGTTTTAGGCGGACTGATGCTTGAAACAGAGCGTTACGA
This sequence comes from Gammaproteobacteria bacterium, assembly GCA_023257795.1. Taxonomy (GTDB): domain Bacteria; phylum Pseudomonadota; class Gammaproteobacteria; order Magnimaribacterales; family D2472; genus VMDH01. Next base: position 9,322 of record JALRBL010000016.1, on the reverse strand, counting down.
TTCCGTTAGTTTAATTATTTCACATGCTGATTTTGAGGGAAGGGACCATCAGCATATATTTGAATCAATGGGAGAATTGGTTAATGCCAATAAACCCCTAGACCCAATAACAGTATCAGAAAGGCTTAACAGCAAAAATCTTCTTGGAAGATCTGGTGGTCGAGATTATTTAATAGAATTAGCTGCATCCTCTCCTTCAGCGGCAAATTTGGAGGCATATGCTGAACTTATAAGACAAAAATCTATTTCTCGAAAGTTGCTTCATATTAATTCAGAAATTGCAGAGTTAATTAAAAACCCTCAAGGAAAAGATGCTGCTGGCTTGCTTGATGAAGCAGAAAGTAAAATTTTTTCGCTAAATGATGAGGCAAGCAGAACCGCTTCATCAATTCTTCCTTTAAAAGAACTTATCCGTTCATCCATGGATAGGCTGAATGAACTTTCAAAGAAAGGTTCAAAATTACTGGGATCTTCAACTGGTTACAAAGATCTTGATAAAAAGACTCAAGGCCTTCAAAAAGGCGATCTTATCGTGGTTGCAGGAAGACCCAGCATGGGTAAAACCTCCTTTGCTATGAATATTGCTGAAAACATGCTATTAAATCCTGATGTACATGGATCAGTGTTGGTGTTCAGCTTGGAGATGCCTGCCGAATCATTAACCACAAGATTGTTAGCTAGTCATGCAAAAATTGATCAACAAGACGTTAGGTCAGCTCGTTTATCAAATGATCAGCTTCAAAAATTTATGGAATCATCAGCAGAATTAAGAGACCTTCCATTATTAATAGATGATAGTTCAATGCTGTCCCCCATGGAATTAAGGGCAAGAGCAAGAAGAGTTTATAGGCAAAGTGAAGATGGGCTTGCTTTAATTATTGTAGATTATTTGCAACTTATGCAGCTTCCTGGTTCTTCAGAAAGCAGAGTGAACCAAATTTCAGAAATTTCACGCTCTCTTAAGTCATTGGCTAAAGAGCTTAGTGTTCCTGTTATTGCTTTATCACAGCTTAATCGTGCAGTGGAGCAAAGACCAAACAAGAGACCAATGATGGCTGATTTGAGAGATTCAGGTGCTATTGAACAGGATGCTGACGTTATCTTTTTCATCTACAGAGATGAGGTCTACAATGAAGATTCTGAGGAAGGTAACAAGGCCGAGATTATAATAGGCAAGCAAAGGAACGGACCCATAGGAACAGTTGATCTTACATTCTTAAAGGAGTTCACCCGCTTTGAAAATTTTGCTGTAGATAGCTTTTATGATCCCTATCAATGATAGAACCCAAAGCCGAGTTGTTAATTAATTACCAAACTATTCAAGAAAATGTTAGCTATTTAAAATCTCTTCTAAGTCCTCTAACTTCCTTTATGGCAATAATCAAAGCAAATGCTTACGGCCATTCACTAGAGAAATTTGTCATTGAGCTTGATGCTTTAGTAGATGGATATGGCGTTGTTAGATTAGAGGAAGCTATTAGTATTAGAAAGATATCCTCTAAGCCAGTTTTATTAATGCAGGGACTGTACAGCGAGGAAGGATTTCAAATTGCTGCCAATAACAATTTTTTTCTTACTGTTCATCATTCCTCTCAACTAGAGCTAGCAAAAAAATTCAATTCTTCTCTATCATTGTGGTTAAAGTTTAATACTGGAATGAATAGACTTGGTTTTGATATTTCAGACCAAACTGGTCTTAACTATTTTAATTTAGAAAAGAACTGCTTAATGAGTCACCTTGCTTGTGCCGACATCCCTCAAGAGCAAATGAATCAACAGCAGTTTGCTTTATTTAACGAGTTATCCAGATGCTTTGATAAGACTAAAAAGAGCATTCTTAACTCTGCGGGGATATTGCATTTCCCAGAGTATGGTTTTGATTGGGTAAGGTGTGGTATTGGTATGTATGGGGGATTGCCAAATAAATATCTTAGGACCGCAATGACTTTGAGAAGCAAAATTATAGCTATTAAAACATTAAAAAGAGGCCAAAGGATTGGCTATGGAGGAAGATATACTGCTACCGAGAACAAAACAATTGCAGTCATTTACTGTGGCTATGCTGATGGTTATCCCCAAACTGCAATAGACGGGACAAGGGTTCTGATAAATTCTAAAGAATGTTCTATCCTAGGAAGGGTGTCCATGGATCTGCTAACAGTTGACATCACCGATCGAAGTGGCATCAAAGAAGGAGATTGGGCTGAACTCTGGTCATCCGAGAATAGCATTAGTTCGATATCTAGTTACAATAATTTGATCTCTTATGAGCTAATGACTAAAGTAACGAGTAGAGTAGTTAAGAAAAATTAATATGGAAGTTATTAAATTAAAAGAAGCGCCTAGAAACATTCGTTTTCATGATGACATTGAACCTTATCTAAACAAGAATCATGTTAAAGACATAGCTGAGATTTTTAATACTCCATTAATTGGTTCTTATAACTGGGATTACACTGATCAAGACAACAGAATTAAGAAACTTTATGAATTAGGTAAAGAGCTTAATTGGAATTCTGAGCTTGATGTGAATTGGGATAGACCATTAGAGCCATTCACCGAGCCTGTACCTATATTTTGGGATGATTTTCCATCCTATCAAAAAATGTCAGATGATAAGAAAATTGAATTTCTGAGACATAGAAATTGTTGGAGCATGAGTCAATTTTTACACGGAGAGCAGGGTGCATTGTTGGTTGCCTCACAGTTGACTACATGTGCTCCAACCTATCAATCAAAATTATATGCCTCATCTCAAACCTTTGATGAAGCCAGGCATGTAGAGGCATTTAATAAGTATATTCAAACAAGGATAGGGTTCATGTATCCCATTGGTAATGCACTTAAATCGATTCTAGACAAGATTCTGACTGATCATAGATGGGATCTTAAGTTTATTGGTATGCAATTAATTATAGAGGGTTTAGCTTTAGCAGCGTTTCAATCATCTAGGAATTTAGCTAGAGATCCTGTGCTATACGATATGCTTGGCCTAATTATTAGAGATGAAGCAAGGCATGTTACTTTTGGCGTTAATTACTTGGAAGAATTTGTTCAGACACTTTCTCAAGATGAAAAAGAAGAGAGGGCTCAATTTGCTTATGAGGCATGTTATTTGAGCAAAGAAAGGATGTTATCAATAGATGTTTATGAATATTTTGGTTGGGATGTTCAAGAGGCACGGGCATTTCAGATGGAATCAGAAATATTCAAGACTTTTCAAAAATTGCTTTTCCAAAGAGTGATGCCAAATCTTGCAAGGATAGGGTTACTAACAGATACGGTGAAAGAAAAATTTGATGAATTAGGTATTTTGCATTTTAAAGATAGCCCCTCAGATGGAGATATTGATTGGGCTGATTTATCTAGACCTCTTTTTGCAGACTAAAATAATATTTGTTTTTATTAACGGCATAATCTGTTATTCTTTTTTCCCATCTAGACTATAAAGATGGCTCAAAAAAAATTCGTTTTTGTTACTGGTGGAGTAGTTTCTTCTCTTGGGAAGGGTATTGCTGCAGCTTCTATTGGCACTCTCTTAGAATCGAGAGGTTTCAAAGTCACTTTAATTAAAGTTGATCCCTACATTAATGTAGATCCTGGCACTATGAGTCCATTTCAGCACGGCGAAGTTTTTGTTACAAATGATGGTACTGAAACTGATCTTGACTTAGGGCACTACGAGAGATTTGTCAGATTTGAAGCCTCCTCTAAAAATAATTTTACTGCTGGAAAAGTCTACGATCAGGTAATTAAAAACGAAAGGCAAGGTAAATACCTAGGCGGCACTGTTCAAGTTATTCCTCACATTACTGACGAGATAAAAAGAAGAATCAAGGATGGTGCTAAGAATTCTGATATTGCAATTGTTGAGATTGGAGGAACAGTTGGTGATATAGAAAGTCAACCCTTCATTGAAGCGATTCGTCAGATGACACTCGAGCTACCAACCAATTCTACTGCTATAGCTCATCTTACATTGGTGCCATTTCTTAAAGTATCGGGGGAGTTAAAAACCAAACCTACCCAGCACTCCGTTAAAGAATTAAGATCACTTGGATTACAACCAGATTGCTTGATTTGCAGGCTTGAAGAAGAAATTCCAAATGAAGAAAAGAAAAAAATTGCACTTTTTTGCTCAGTAAATCCAAGAAATGTTATCTCAATGCATGATGTTAAGACTGTCTATAGCATTCCATTGCTGCTCCATAATCAAGGTGTGGACGGTATATTGCTTGATAAACTTGGATTATCAAAAAAAAGAAGACCTCAACTCGATGACTGGAAAAAAGTTGTCTCTGCAAAGCTCAATCCAAAATCCAATGTAAAAATATCTGTGGTAGGAAAATATGTTGATTTGCATGATTCCTATAAGTCTCTCAATGAAGCTCTTGATCATGCGGGGATAATGAATAATTCTGCAGTAGATATTAAATTTATTGATGCTTCTAAGGTAACAAGCAAATCAGTCGACACGCTTCTTGGAGGCTCTGATGGTATTTTAATACCTGGGGGCTTTGGCGAAAGAGGTATTGAGGGCATGATTATTGCTTGTAAATATGCAAGAGAGAGAAATATTCCCTATTTTGGAATATGTTTAGGAATGCAGATTGCTATTATTGAATATGCAAGAAATATTCTGAAGCTTGATAGGGCTAATAGCACTGAGTTTGACATCAAGACCAAACATCCAGTTATCGCTATGGTAACTGAGTGGAAGGATGCTTCTGGAAGAAAAGAAACTCGTTCTAAAAATTCAGATTTAGGAGGAACTATGCGCTTGGGAGGGCAGGAATGTAGGTTAAATAAAAAATCTTTATCATATAAGCTTTACAAAAATGAAAGAATAATAGAACGTCACAGGCACAGATACGAAGTAAATCCAGATTTCCATAATGCTTTTTTGGATAAGGGTTTAAGTATTGTCGGAAGATCTGTTGACGGGAAGCTGGTTGAAATGATAGAAATCCCAAAACACCCATGGTTTGTAGCATGTCAATTTCATCCTGAATTTACTTCCAATCCAAGAGATGGCCACCCTTTATTTAATGACTTTATCAAAAAATCAATTAAGCTTAAAAAATGAATTCTATCAATTTAGCTGATTTTAGAATTAGCAATGATGATCCTCTATGTATTATTGGAGGTGTAAATGTATTGGAATCTGAGGATTTAGCAATGCAAGTTGCTGAAGAGTTTAAGATTCAGACGGATAAGTTGGGGATGCCATGGGTATTTAAAGGATCATTTGACAAAGCCAATAGAAGTTCACTTAATTCGTACAGGGGACCCGGTTTAGACAAAGGATTAGAAATTCTAAGTAAAATTAAGAAGACATTTGAAGTACCAGTTATTACAGATATCCATGAGCCATCTCAGGCAATTGCTACCGCTGAGGTTTGCGATATTATTCAGATTCCAGCTTTTTTATGTCGCCAGACTGATTTAGTTACCGCAGCAGCTGAGACTCAAAGAATTATTCAATTTAAGAAACCTCAATTTCTTGCAGCGCATGAGATGCAGAATGTTGTTAACAAGTCTATTGCTGCAGGAAATAGTCAAAATATGCTCTGCGAGAGAGGAAATACATTTGGTTACAATAACTTGGTAGTAGATATGTTGAATTTTCAGATCATGAAAAGCCTAAATTTACCGGTCATCTTTGATGTTACTCACTCATTACAACTACCTGGCGGACTTGGTTTTGCAGCTGGTGGTAGAAGGGAGTTAATGTTACCTTTGGCAAAGTCTGGAGTTGCTCAAAAGATTGCTGGGATCTTTCTAGAAACTCACCCAAATCCTGATGAAGCTAAATGCGACGGTCCGTGTGCCACTCCTCTCGATCAACTTTCAGTTGCATTAAAAGAACTAAAAGCTCTTGATGACTTAATTAAGAGCCAGTCATAAAGTGGCAGAAATTTCTAAAATTGATGCTATTCAAATTCTAGATTCTAGGGGTATGCCAACGATTTCAGCAAGAGTTACTCTTGGATCGAGTGCATTAGCTTACTCTATGGTTCCTAGTGGCGCTTCCACAGGAAGCAGGGAGGCAATAGAGCTTAGAGATAAGCAAAGAGCATTTAATGGTAAAAGTGTTTTAAAAGCAGTAGATAATATCAACTCAATAATTTCAAAGGCGCTCATTGGAAGGGATATCTTTAATCAACATGAAATTGATTCTATTATGCAGAAACTAGATGGAACCTCCAATAAAGCGAATCTTGGTGCGAATGCAATTCTTGCTATCTCACTATGCACTATTAAAGCTGCAGCTATTGAGCAAAAGGTAGAACTTTTTCAATATTTAAATTCACTTTACAAATTAAGATTTGGCGATGCCTTAAAAATGAGCTTACCAATTCCAATGATGAATATCATAAACGGTGGAGAGCATGCAAATAACAATATTGATATCCAAGAATTTATGATTATGCCAATCGGAGCCGCATCATTTTCTGAGGGAGTAATGTGGTGCAGCGAAATTTATCAAGCTTTAAAATTGCAATTGAGTCAGCTTGGCCTATCTACTGCAGTTGGAGATGAGGGTGGTTTTGCACCAAATCTTCGCTCAAATAAAGAAGCATTGGAGCTTATTGAAAAATCGGTGGCTGTTGCCGGATATAAGTTTGGTGAAGAAATAGCTTTAAGCCTTGATTGCGCTGCATCAGAATTTTTTAAAGACGGAAAGTACTTATTAAAGGGAGATAATTTATCTTTAACCTCTCATGAATTTGCAGATTATCTTAATGATTTATATCAAGGTTATCCTATTGTCTCAATAGAAGATGGAATGGATGAAAATGATCGTGAGGGCTGGAAATTCTTAACTCATTTGATGGGATCAAAATGCAATTTAGTTGGAGACGACCTTTTTGTGACTAATGTAAAAGAATTACAAAAAGGAATAGACGATAATATTGCGAATTCTATTCTTGTAAAAATAAATCAGATTGGAACTATAAGTGAAACTTTGGACACAATAGCTCTAGCAAATCAGAATAAATTTTCAGCAATAATGTCGCACCGCTCTGGTGAAACTGAGGATAGTTCAATTGCAGATTTGGCAGTTGGGTTGGGCGTTGGTCAAATTAAGACAGGAGCTCCCTGCAGATCTGATAGGAATTCAAAGTACAACAGACTCCTTTGGATTGAACATGATTTTCCTGAAATAAAATATGCAAAATTTAATTTGGACTAGATTTTATTTTTTTATATCTTCATTAATTTTTATTGGCCTCTTCTGGGCACTATTTATAGGAAGTGAAGGAAAAAAACTTAATAGCGAGCTTAGGATTGAACAAGCAGATTTAGAGCTTTCACTCAATGATCGCATGATGCAAAACAAAGAATTAGAAGACCAAATTAGAGAAATGCAAAATTCTGATATCTATGTTGAGGCTTTTGCAAGAAGCAAGCTTGGCTTAATTAAACAAAACGAAGAATTTATTCCAAGCAAGGAATTACAGTCCAATGAACCAAAATAATATCGCTGTTCTGATTCCTGCCGCAGGAATAGGTGCCCGCTTTGACTCAATTGTTCCCAAGCAATATGCTTCACTTGGAGGAAGCACTGTTTTAGAGCAAACCGTCAATTCATTTGCATCCCATCCAAGCGTCTCTCAAATTATTCTAGCAATTTCAGAAAGCGATTCCTTATACAAAGAGATGCGATTTGAAAATCATAATAAGGTTAGCGTTGCTCAGGGCGGCCTAACAAGGCATCATTCTGTCAGCAATTGTCTTGCTAATGTTAGTAATGAAATTGAGTATGTGATTGTTCATGATGCAGTTCGTCCTTTTTTCTCAATTGAATTAATTATGAATCAGATCCAATTTCTTGATAATTTTGATGGAGCAGTCCCCGTAATTTCAATTATTGATAGCATGCGTCATGGAGATGATATGAAAGCGGTGGATAGAGAAAAGTATTATGCTGTACAAACACCCCAGATATTTAGAAGGACTTCTATAAGTGATGCCTTCTCAAAAAGTAAAATTGATGGACTGAGCTTTACGGATGAATCTCAGCTGCTTGAATACTTTGGATACAAGATTAAATTCTTTCAAGGAGAGATTTCAAATAAAAAAATTACTTACCCAAGTGACCTATATTTATTACCAATTCTGGACCATAGGTATGGCAGGGGAATTGATTATCATCTTTATGAAGAGGGAAATGGTTTCTATTTAGGAGGAGTCAAGCTTAAGAGTCATGTTTCAATCGTTTCTCATTCCGATGGAGATGTCTTACTTCACTCCCTTGCAGATGCTGTATTAGGCTCTGCAGGTCTCAAAGACATAGGCTTTTATTTTCCTGACTCAGATCCAATGAACAAAGATCTAGATAGTAAGTTAATCCTTAAAAAAGCGCTTGAGCTTTTGCATGCTAAAAATTTTAAACTTAATCACATTGATATTACCGTAGTATGCGGTATACCGAAGATTAGTCCTTATGTAGATGAGATTACCAATTCTTTATCTAATCTTTGTAATTTATCAACAGAGAATATTGCAATAAAATCAACAACTACAGAAGGCCTTGGAGGCATAGGGCACGATAAAGGTATAGCTGTTTTTTCTGTGGTTTCAATCTCAAGCTGATGGCAATTTTACTGACAAATGATGATGGTTATTTTGCAAAAGGCATTCAGGAGCTTAACCAAAGTCTAATGAGTTTTAGTAAGGTTAAAGTTATTGCACCAAAAGCTAATTGCAGTGGCTTGAGCGCGTCTATCACTTTACGAAAAGATATCCATGTTGAAAAAATTACTCATTCTAATTTTATTGTAAATGGCACACCTGCTGATTGTAGCTATCTTGGTTTGACCTCTCTTTTTGCTGGTGAGATTTCTCAAGTTGTTTCAGGAATAAATTTGGGAGCAAATTTGGGAAACGATGTTCTGTATTCTGGTACGGTAGGAGCAGCCTTAGCTGGAAGAGGTCTAGAATTTCCTCCTGTTGCAATTTCAGTTGCAGCATATGAACCAAAAGAGCTAAGTTTTATTGCTAAACTGAGTAGCAACTTAGTTCAAAGAATAAGGTCTTTAGAAATTGACCCAAATTTACTAATTAATATTAACTTTCCTGATATTACTGAAAATCAATATAAGGGAACAAAGATTACAGTATTAAATAAATTAAGACCCACTTCATTTCCCGATGTAGTGGATCCATCTATTGAGAATCCAATCTTCCAAATAGGACCATCTAGCATTTCCTCAGATGCATCGGATGATAGTGATCACAAGGCAATCAGTGAAGGCTTTGTTTCAGTTAGCTTATTGGATTATTCGTTTACCACTAGCTTAAATTTATTTGCCTT
>JALRBL010000003.1 GCA_023257795.1 Gammaproteobacteria bacterium | reverse complement strand
AGATTAAAGCTTTGACGACGATCACTTGGCAATCTTTTAAATGTCAATTTTGTGCCTCTAGTAAATAATTCATCAAAATTAATGGTAAGTCTTTTGTTGAGAATGCCTCCTAAAGCATTAGCAATAGGAATAGTCATACTTGGATTGCTTAATTGCGCTATGGTTGAGCCATCTTTATATGTAACTAGGGAGTGAACAATACTTTGTGGGTGAATAATCACATCTAATTGTGAAGACTTTAAGTTAAATAGATATGCGGCTTCGATCAGTTCAAGACATTTATTTACTAAAGTTGCTGAATCTATAGTAATTTTTTTCCCCATCTTCCATGTAGGATGCTGGAGAGCCTCCTTCAAAGTGACATTAGCTAAATTCTTTAAAGCACTTGAAATAAAGGGTCCTCCTGATGCAGTAATGGTGACTTTAGTTATTTCTTCTAGATTCTTCTTGGAGCCATAAATGCATTGGTTGATTGCATTATGTTCGCTATCGATAGGAATAATTTTTGCTCCAGACTTAGAAGCAAGTGGAATTAGAATATCGCCACCAGCAACTACGCTCTCCTTATTTGCAAGCAAGATATATTTTCCTGATTTCACAGCCTGAAAGGTCGATTCCAAGCCAGATATCCCACTGATACCCGATATAACTATGTCAATTTTTTTTGATGCAATTAATCTATTTAGAAGTTTTACTGCTGCCTCCTTGCCATGTTTTTTCTCTTCAATTGCTTGAGAAAAGATAAATCTTGGATGATATTTTGTAATTATTTCATCTGCAGCTTTATGATTTTTGTTGTAGGCTATTCCAGCTAATGAAAATTTAGTTGAATTTGCGCCTATGACCTCAAGCGCACTCTTACCAATACTTCCGGTGGCACCAAGTAAGAAAATATTTTTCATATCAGATTAAAAGAAAGTATTAGCACTATCGGTAAAACAGAGAGGACAGCAATGTGAGAGTCTAGTCTATCCCAAAGACCCCCATGCCCTGGGAGGAAAGATCCTGAATCTTTAAGGTTACTGGAACGTTTTATTAAACTCTCTAATAAATCTCCAGCAAATGCAAAGGGGATCAATAGAATGAGCGTTACAATTATCTTGAACGGCAGAGATAAAAAGAATGCAATAATAGCAGTCAAAAAAGCAGCCATCAGAAAGCCGCCAATAAAGCCTTCAAGTGTTTTATTTGGACTGATAAGAGGAATAATTGAAGTCTTACCAAAATTGGATCCTACGATGTATGCAAAAACATCAACCATTGCAGTTTGAAAAATAAGCAAAAATAA
>JALRBL010000104.1 GCA_023257795.1 Gammaproteobacteria bacterium | reverse complement strand
ATTTAATGGCTTTATTAATGTCTGGATTTGACCATAACCATTTTGATATAACAATTCTTGAAATTCATCAGTTACTTCTTCAATAACCTCTTTTTGAGCTAAATTAGTATATAAAATTGTTGATCTGTACTGGGTACCAATATCATTGCCCTGTTTATTCAATTGTGTAGGATCATGAGATTCATAAAAGTGTTCGAGCAATGATCTTAAAGTGATAACTTCTTTATTAAATGTAACTTCTACTACTTCAGCAAAATTATTGTGTTTAAATCTATTTTTAATTTTAATAATTTCTTTGTAGGTTGGTTTTATATCGTATCCATCTGCATATCCAGATACTGCATCTTCGACACCTTGAAGGCCTTCATAGCCCTTCTCAGCTCCCCAAAAGCAACCTGATCCTAGAACAATTTTTTCAAGGTGCGAAGTATGATTTTCATCGGCATTTACGATCAGTGAGGCAATAAGCAAGGGTATTAAAATAATAAAAGAACATTTCATTATTTTTAATTGTTGCATTAATTTATATGGATTGGAATAAAAAAAGCCTGCTTGATGCAGGCTTTAATATAGTAGTAATTTCTTTAATTAACTCTTTCTATAAGTGAATACTGATCTTGTAATACACCGTCTAGATGTAAAGACGCATCTACTCTTACCTTATTAGAATCAGTGGCATCGAAAGTCCATCCTATGGATTCAACATAATTATGATGTGCAGGATGATATCCTGGAGTCGGATCTGACTTTAGTTTCAACGAGTTCCCATCAAGAGATGCAACAGCAAACATAGGCTCAGTTCCCAAAGCACAATAATGCTTCACAACTAATTCGCCATCCTTATCAGAATAAGTAGTTACCATCTCAACACCATCTTCAATTAGAGTCTCAATGATCGTATTACCGTTTGAGACCAATTTGAAGTTTGAGTAAGTATCAACAATGGTTCCATTAGGTTGATGTAATTTACCCTTCCACTCTCCAACCATTTTCTTAATATGATTAAAAGCATCGCTATGAGAAACATTACCAAGATCTACTTCACCAATAGTATTATTTTGAGATTCAATATTTATTGAAAATATTAGAATAGGTGTTAAAAAATATTTAATGTATTTCATAATTAATCCTTTGTATAAATTATTTCACACTCTTCAACTGTTTCACTGACTACAGCGTCAACATATTTGAATGCGTTATCCCATATTTTTCCATATGAAGCACCTGCAAAATATTCATCAGCTATTTTTCCAGATTGAGCAGGAGTATCAGTTACTGCCCTGAGATGAAATACCTCAGTACCTCCTCCCAAAGGATAAAAAACACCTAATCGCATGTCGTGACCAGCATCACTAAGAGCAGTTTCAAGTTTTTCCATTTCGAAGGCAAATTTTTTCCAATCATTTAATTTTAATCTCCAAAGTCTTTCGTAACCCGGTTTAAGCGCAAATTCTTTTACTGGCTTCCAAGTAACCGAATAAAGCACAGTTCTTAATTCTTCAAAAGCTGGGCTTGGCTTCAAAGGATCATATTTTCTAGATGCCTCATATGCAGCCTCAATACTTGGATAGGCACTCCAAACAAACATCTCTCCTGGATATTGATTTCCAGACCTAGTTACGCATACTCCAGCTACATCCGCTCCCAATGCTTGAAATGGAGCAGTATTTTCTTTCATAAAATTAACGTATTTATCGACATCTTTTGCTTTTACATGCAATGATGTGAATGCACCTTCAGGAGCAGCGCTAATAGATATAGCAAAAAGCGAAATCAACATCATTGAACCGCTTGTTCTTAATAAATTCATTATTCCCCCTAATTTAGTTATAGGTAATTTATAAACTTATTTAGTTGTAAGTGCAAATTTTAGTAAATTTTAAAAAATTGGGTTATGAGTAAAACAAGTAAGAGTCTTATCAACTTTCGACCATTTATTAGCACTAGAAGTCCAATAATTAGATGTCACCTCAATCCAAGATGATTCATCCAAAGAACCAGATTTTATAAATTTAATTCCATTCATAGTTGATGCATAGCTTATTACCGGAGACCCACATTCCTCACAAAACCCTCTGCTGATATCTGCTCCGTCTGTACCTGTTACGGTGTAATATTTCACTCTTCCAACTATCTTTAGGCTCGCATCATTGATTAATACAAGAGTGGCTTTTTCAGAGCCTGTAGATTTTTGACAATCAGTGCAATAGCAGTGGCTGGTGGTAATGACAGCATTCTTTTCAAACTGATACTTGAGTTGTCCACAAAGGCATCCACCTGTAACAGTATTATTTTTATCATGCATAATAATTCCCTCCCCTTAAATCAATGACTAATATATCAAATTTTATACTTTGATATTTGCTGGTAATAAATATTCGCCTGTTGAACTAACTGTTTTGCTCTATCCGATAAAGGTTCTTTAGAAGTTTCTTCTGGTTTAAACGAATCCGAATTTTCTACCGAATGGTACCAATGCTTTGCCCAAACTCCATCGTATTCTTTAAGACCAGGTGTCCAAGTTAACATAGAGGAATCCCATTGTATGGATAGCTTCTTGCAAAGCTTAGGCAAAAATTTTGTGGGATTATTTCTTATATCTGTTGCATCAATAACAACTGGAGACTTCTTTGTTTGTTTTTTTATGTAATTAAAAATATCTATTTGTTGCTTAAATCCAAGATCTTCTAAATCACCGCCAGGAAATTTTATTAAAAAACTAGGTATGACGAGTTCAGGCTTCCTAATTAAGAAAAAATTATTTAACTCTAAGATCCAATCGTTGTTCTGATCAAAATCAATATGCTGAACCATGTGTTTTTGAAAACAAATGCCCTGGGTATTATTTGTGCAAGTTTGCGCAGCAATTGAATAATCTATTTCTTGGGAGGCAATAACCTCATCATACATTGCATGATTTTTCTTGGTTCTATATAGATAACTTGCATACAAGGGTTCATCCATCACATGTTGTACGTCCGATCTATTTGCAAAACTTCTCATCATTGCAGTGGACAAGTTTCTTGGACCAGACCACATAGCTATATTCATGGTACTACTGAGAATGAATTAGATCGTTGTAAAGAGATTGAAGTGTTAGAGTTATTGTATTGTTTTTAACATCAAAAGTTCTTTTATCTAGTTCAAGTACTGGAACGAGTGAACCTAGAGTGCCTGTGATAAATACTTCATCAGCACTATATACATCTACCAGAGAAAAGTTTTTTTCAAAAACTGGAATATTATTATCTTTGCACAGCATTATAATTTTTTTTCTGGTAATGCCATTCATGCAATAGTCTCCAGTACTGGTCCAAACCTCTCCATTTTTAACAATAAAGAAATTACATGAGTTGGTGGTATTTACAAATCCATGAGGATCTAACATTAGAGCTTCATCTGCACCCATTTTATTCGCTTGAATACATGCCAAAATACAATTCAACTTTGAGTGACTGTTTAATTTTGGATCTTGGCTCATAGGCATTCCTCTAATCTGAGGGACGGTTGCCATAATTATTCCCTTAGCTTTTGCAAAAGGATCAGAGTGCTCCATGATAATGACAAAGGTAGGACCAGAGTTAGAAAGTGCTGGTTGCTGAAAAGGCTTTATTTTAATTCCTCTTGTAAACATGACTCTAGCATGAGCTCGATCTGACATATTATTTGCATGTTGAGTTTTGAGGATAGCGCTGGTTATTTGGTCCCTAGTAAGACCAAGATTTAGATCGATTGCCTTGGCTCCTTCGAAAAGGCGGTCAATGTGTTCATTAAGAAATATCCATCTATTTTGAATTAATCTTATACCCTCCCAAATTCCATCACCCATCAAAAAACCACTATCGTATACAGAAATTACCGCTTTTGATCTTGGTAATAATTCACCATTTACATAAATAAGAATATTTTGGTTAAGTTGATCTATTTTCATTTCTAATAGAGTTTTTGATTAGAACTATAACCGGGTCCTCTTAAAACTTTTCCCGGTCTTCTGCCTGTATGAATACCCTCTGATACCACTAGTTCGCCATTTACAACAACATACTGCACCCCGGTTGCAAACTGATGGGGATCATCAAAAGTAGCGTTATCAATAATTGTATTAGAATTAAAAATTGTTATATCAGCATAATAACCTTTCTTTAATAGACCTCTATTTTGAATATTCAAAGTAGTTGCTGTCAGAGACGTCATTTTTCTTATCGCTTCTTCAAGAGATATGATTTGATCCTCTCTTACATATTTACCTAAAACTCTTGCGAAAGTTCCATAGGTTCTTGGATGGGGAGCTCCTTGATTAAATATAGTTATCGGGCCATCCGATCCAATGGCTGCTAGCGGATGCTTCATGATATTGATAACATCTTGCTCAGAGATAGCATGAAAAACGGCAGAAGCTCCTCCACCTTTAACAATCTCAAAGACTAAATAGGCTGCATTTTCAGGGGTAGGTTCAATGTTCCTAGAAAGTAAGATTTGCGCAAGACTCTTTCCTTCAAAAGCCGTATTCCATTCACATTTTGAGATGAAGATATTCTTTGGATGACCGCCTCCCCTATCGAAAAGAATACGCTCAATAATTGAGTCTACTAACTTAACTTGAATTTCAGGATTATCTATTCTGTTGATAAGCTCCTCGGTCCCACCTTCTTGAGCCCATTGAGGAATTAAAGCTCTAATTGATGTCTGCGAAGCTGTGTATGGGTATTGATCCAATGTCACTCTTATTCCGTCCTGTGTTGCTTCATCAACTAGTTTTAAAGTCTCAGAGGATAATCCCCAATTATTCTTTCCAATGACCTTGTGATGAGTTATTTGAACTGGAATATTGGCCTGTTTACCAATGTCAATTGTCTCATTTACAGATGATAAAATATCAGCTGCCTCATCCCTCATGTGAGAGATATAGACACCATTGTATTCAGCAGCTACTTTAGCAAGCTCTATTATTTCTTTGGTTGGTGTAAAGTTACCTGGAACATAGAAAAGACCTGTAGATAAACCCAAAGCACCTTGCTGCATTGATTGATGGACAAGTTCTTTCATGGAATTAATCTCGATATCCGTTGCCGGTCTATCATCAAATCCCATAACCTCCTGCCTAATCGTTCCTTGACCAACAAAAACCGCCCAGTTAGGACTAATCTTTGTTTTTTCGATTTGTTGGTAATGCTGGTCTATGGGAAATGGCGAAGTTCCATCATTTCCCTCAGTTAATGTGGTTATACCCTGTAATAATGAACTATCTGCAGTAGGAACATCAAAAATACCTCTTATGGCGTGAGTATGAGGATCAATAAAACCGGGGGATACAATAAGACCAGAAGCATCGATTATTGAGTTTGCTTTAAATGGCAGAGAATCTCCAATGAAAGCTATTTTTTCATCAATAATGCCAATCTGCAGAATACTTCCTTGATTACCAGATCCATCAATTACGAAGCCATTAACGATTGCTAAATCAAATCTTTGGTGTGAGCAGCTTGATATAAAAATAATAAGTAGTAATAGTTTCGTTTTGGTCATTTAGAAATTATTAACTTTTTTTGCTCCAAAATTAGCAAAGTACTCCCTTACTTGTATTACATCCAAATCAAAATTACCAGATGGGTTAAAAGATTCATTAATAACGATCATCTTGCGTTTAAAATCTAGACCGGCAAGCATAATGTCGCATTGAAGCTGATTGGATATTCTTATGAATCCTGTCTTTAATTTTTGAACTTTTTTTCGAGTTCCCTCTGGTGCTATGGCTAAAATATAGTTCTGATATTCATCGGTAACTTTTTTAATATCCTGCAGCAAAGATTCTGGAGCCGATCGATTAACAGGGATCCCGCCTACTTTTCTAAATATCTTATTAAGACCAGGTTTAAAAATAGTATGCTTACCAATCCAATTAATCCTTG
>JALRBL010000049.1 GCA_023257795.1 Gammaproteobacteria bacterium | reverse complement strand
CCTCTCTCATAGCAGGAGTAATGGCAATGAGATTTTTTTCCTCGTGACCCTTTGCTACTATCCAGTCGCTAAATATATCTTGGTATTTAGGAGCGTTGTTTGATTGATTCTTGGGGGCGCTAATTTTTCCGATAGCGTGATACCCAATCCGATCTTCTTCAGCAATATCTAATCCTGCACCTTTTTTGGTAATGATATGAAGAAATTGTGGACCATCAAAATCTTTTAAATTGCTAATGACATCATGCAATTCATTGATGTTATGTCCATCAATGGGACCAATATAATTTAATCCTAGCTCTTCAAATATTGATCCTGGACTGACCATTGCCTTCATTTGAGTTTCTACTTTTCTAGCTATGTGGTGCGCTTGGGGAAGTATTTTTAGGAAAGATTTCCCTCCCTTTCTTATGCCTTTATAAGTTTTAGAAGCCCATATCCTAGAAAAATAATTAGATAGCCCTCCAACATTTTCCGAAATAGACATGTCGTTATCATTGAGGATGATGAGCATATTTGGTTTGATGTGACCTGCGTGGCTCAATGCTTCAAATGCCATGCCAGCGGTCATTGCTCCATCACCGATGACTGCCACTGTCTTAGTTTCATTATTTAATGCAGCCATGCCAAGTGCTGCACCGATAGAGGTGCTCGAATGACCAACACCGAATGCATCGTAATCACTTTCTTGCATGGTAGGAAATGGTGCAAGCCCCCCTTTTTTTCTAATAGTTTCTATTTGATTTTTTCTACCGGTAAGAATCTTGTGGGGATAGGCTTGATGTCCTACGTCCCAAATGATTTTATCTTTCGGGGCGTTGAAAATGTAATGCAAAACTATAGTCAACTCTATAACACCCAGCCCGGCTCCAAGATGACCACCACTTTGACCTACAGAGAAAAGCAGAAATTCTCTTAGCTCATCTGCAAGATTTACAAGCTCATGTTTGTTTAGCTTTTTAAGATCGTTGGGAAAGTTAATGTTATCAAGTAGTTTTGTAATCGGTTTAGTTGACGGGATCTCTTTGAACGTCTTCATGATTTTCGTTTGATTACCATATTTGCAAGCTCAGTCATGTATTCTGGGTTTTGAAAAGATGTTTGGATTAGCTTCTGAGCATCATTAATATGAGTTTGGGCAAAATGCATGGCTGCATTCATTCCAAATTTCGTTACGTAGGTTTGCTTCTGGTTTTTTGCATCCGATAAATTATTTTTACCCAGCGTAT
>JALRBL010000040.1 GCA_023257795.1 Gammaproteobacteria bacterium | reverse complement strand
CAGGAATGAACGAACAGACTTTGGAGGCATATTACTTATATAAGTTTGCTGAGCATGGTTCTCGCTTTCCTGCTTATACTCCCATTGTGGCTGGAGGAGAGCATGCATGTATTTTGCACTATGTTGAAAATGATCAAATACTAAAAGATGGAGATCTTGTCCTTGTAGATGCTGGGGGCGAATATCATTATTATGCCTCAGATATCACTAGAACTTTTCCTGTTAATGGAAAGTTTAGCTCTGAACAACGCGCCATTTATGACATAGTCCTGCAGGCTCAAAAAGAATCTATAGCTGCAGTTAAAGTTGGAAATCATATTATGCAACCTCAAGAGATCTCTGAGAGAGTCGTAACAGAGGGGTTAATTGATTTAGGGATACTTAAAGGCAATACCGAAGATCTGATTGAACAAGGTGCACATAAAGCCTTTTATATGCATAAGATTGGCCATTGGATCGGACTAGATACTCACGACGTGGGTGCTTATTCTGATGGCACTAATTTTACCAACTACCAAGCTGGAATGGTTCAAACCATTGAGCCAGGTATCTATATTTCAAATAAAGCTAGTGTAGAAGATAAATGGAAAGGAATTGGAGTAAGAATCGAAGATAATATTCTCGTCACAGCTCAAGGAAACGAAAATCTTACAGCAAGCGCTCCAGTAGAGACCTATGATATTGAAGCTCTTATGGCTGGTTAGTCATGCTCGATGCAGTAATTTCAGGCAGTGGGATTAATAGCGCTGTAATTGCATTATTGCTGGAACAAGCAGGCTTGAAAGTCAAAATTATTGATAATCAGTCAGCTAAATTAAACCACTCTCTTCGAACTGTTACACTCAATTTGCAATCCATGAAGCTTTTTAAGTCTTTGGGCATTGATATACAAGCTTGCCCTATTAAAAGCATGCTAGTCAGAGATGCGGTAGGTACAGGGAAGATTGAATTTGATGCAAAAGATATTGAGCAAAGCGAGCTAGCTTTTACCGTTTACTATTCTGAACTTATTCAAAAACTAAATACGAAAATAAATCATCTTAGTACAGACTATATTTCTAAGAACATACATTCTACATCCGACACTATTTCTATTGAGTTACTTAATGGTGATACTCTGGATGCAAAATTGTTAATAGCCAGTAACTCAAAGCCTTTGCCTATTAAGAACTTATTTAGCTTAAGTGCTCCAGATGAATACGAGCAATTGGCTGCAACTTTTTTAATTTCCAGCAGCCAACTTCTGCCTACTAGGGCCACCCAGGTATTTTATAACAAGGATATTTTTGCGCTAATGCCTATTCACAAAATCACTAAGTCAAAGCTTAATACATTTTCGGTAGTTTGGTCTCTTGAAGCACCAGAGGATAGCCCAATAGATTATGTGAACACAAACCTTACAAAAATTGAGGATGTGTTAGGCGCAAAGCTTTTGATTGATTCAGACATTGAAACTTTTTCCCTCAAGAAATTTATAGCCACTAAGTATTTCACCAACAGATCTTGTTTGATTGGAGATGCTGCTCATGTTATTCATCCTATGGCAGGTCAGGGACTTAATCTTGGTCTGGCTGATTGTTATGCTCTTTATTCAGAAATTAACAAAGCAAGGAATGAAGGAATAGATATTGGATCGAGTAAGGTATTAAAAAGATATGAAATTAAAAGAAAGCTTCTTAATGACTCTATGATTAAAGGTATTCATAGAATTCATGCTCTTTTTCAAAGCGATAATATCTATATAAGAGTCATTCGAAATTCAGGTTTTTCACTGGTAAATAACATTAACCCTCTCAAGAAATTTTTTATTAAAAGTGCAGAAGGCATTTTTGATATCTAGAGTAAAATTAAGAATTATGCAAAAGTTATTACTTATTTCTTTTTTACTTGCTATTACTGGTTGTTCTGACAAATCAAATCCAGAGAGTTTAGTGGTTTATACCTCCAGACAGCCTCAGCTAATAGAGCCACTGTTTGAACAATACACCAAAGAAACTGGAATTAAAATTGTGCTTCTTTCCGGAGATGCTCAGCAGCTCTTAGAACGCATAAACTCTGAAGGAGAAACAACCGCCGCCGATCTTTTCATCACAGTGGATGCTGGAGTTTTATGGCAAGCTGCTGAAAAAGGTATACTTGCTCAAGTTGATTCTGAGCTTCTGGATAGAAGGATTCCAAATTATTTAAGAGATCCAGACAACCAATGGTTTGGTTTATCCAAGCGCTTAAGAACGATTGTTGTTAATGATATCGGCCTTATAGAATCTCCAGAAACATACGAAGATTTATCCTCAGAGAAATGGAAAAATAGGCTTTGTCTTAGAACCTCTCAAAAGGTTTATAACCAATCTCTTATTGCAAGTCTTATATCAAATATTGGAGAGGATCAGGCAATAAAAGTTGTGAGAGGCTGGGTAAATAACTTATCTACAAAAGTATTTTCAAGCGATACTCTTGCATTAAAAGCTGTGCAAGCTGGGCAATGCGATGCAACGATTGTTAATTCATATTATCTAGGAAGGTTATTAGTAGATGATGAAGGCACAAATCTCAACCTTGTTTGGGCCAATCAAGGCTCCACTGGTGTGCATGTAAATATTTCTGGAGGCGGCTTAGTGAGATACAGTAAAAAGTCTGAAGCAGCGATCAACCTTCTTGAGTGGCTAACCTCCGAATGGGCGCAAGAAAAATATGCCTATCTCAATCTTGAGTATCCTGTAGTTCAGGGAACAAAAATCCATCCTATTTTAGAATCTTGGGGAAGTTTTAAAGAAGATGATTTGAATGCAAAGCTGCTTGGAGCCTTGCAAAGAGATGCTGTTTTGTTGGCGCGTAAAACTAATTACGATTAACTGTAAACCTTTGCTCTTTTTAACAAATCCAGAGATTCCTCCAAGGGCAATCCAAGCACATTTGATCTACTGCCGATTACTTTGGTAATAAATTTTTTTGCTCCTCCTTGGCTAGATATTCCACCTGCTTTGTCATACGGTTCATTGGTACTTATATAGTTTTCAATTTCTTGTTCCTCTAGTTTTTTAAAGTACAGCAAGGTCTCGACTGAAATAGTGTGAAATTTCTTTTCTCTATCAACTAATGCAACCCCTGTAACCACTGAATGCTGTCTATTTGAAAGTAACTTAAGCATATCTCGAGCCTCTGCAGCATCTTTCGGTTTTCCAAGCATATTACCATCAACAGCCACAATCGTATCAGCTGACAGTATTGGCAAATATTGCCTGCTTTCTCTTTCAATCTTTTCCAGAGCTGCTTTTGCTTTGACTAATGCAAGTCTTTTAGCATTATCGGCTACAGAATGAGCATCATTGAATTCCTCTTCTGCACTTGAAATCAAAATTTCAAAGGAAATATTAGCATCTTGCAGGATTTGAGACCTTCTTGGAGATTGAGAAGCCAGATATATCATAAGATATAATTTTACAGGAGAGGTTACAGCAAATGAGTCATGGAAGAATTATTTTAATTACTGGTGCTAGCAGGGGAGTAGGCAAGGGTATTGCAGAGGGTATAGCTAGAAAAGGCGATACTGTTATTTGTGCTGCAAGAAGTATTGCCAAGGGCACCAAGGTAAAGCAGTTTGGATTTGAGATCTCAAGTAGCGCAGAAGAAACCTGCAATCTCCTAAATGACTTAGGCGCTCATGCAGTGCCATATTCCATAGACCTTAATTCTCACTCAGAAATAATTCAGCTAGCAAATTATATAGACACTAAATTTGGCAGGCTTGATATTTTGGTGCATGCAGCATGCCAGATACACGATGATTTGGTTGAGCCAAAACCTTTTTGGGAGAAATCAACTAAGCTATGGTCTATTATTGAGGTTGGTTTGCGTTCAAACTATCTTCTCACCCATGCGCTAGCTCCATTAATGATAAAGCACCAATCAGGACTCATAGTCCATATTTCATCACATGGTGCAAGATGCTATATGCATGGCCCAATTTATGGATCTCAAAAAGCTGGAATTGATAAGATGGCATTTGATATGGCATATGATCTAAAAGAACTTGGAGTCACCGCTGTCTCCATGTGGTCGGGGATTGTTAAGGATGAAAAAACTCAAAAAGTAAGTGAAATGCACGGAGAGCAATATGCTCAATTCTTAAAAGGAGCAGCTAGTCAGACTTTTGCAGGCAAAGTAATTCATGCTTTTTATGAAGATGATGAAAGACATGCGTCTACAGGCGAAACTTTAATTATTGCTGAGCTTGGCAATAAATATGGTATTACAAATGAAGATGGTTCCGAGGTTAGGAGCGATAGAACTATGCTTGGTGGGCCGGTAAAATTTGAAGAAGCAGTAGTCTACTAAACTTAAACTTTATCGCCTCTTGCTCTAATGTCTTTAAGAACAGCAGAGATGCCTTTCTTATCAATGATACGCATGCCGTTAGCAGATACTTTTAAGGTTATGAAACGGCTCTCAGACTCAACCCAAAACTTATGGGTATGAAGATTTGGCAAAAATCTTCTTTTAACTCTGTTTTTAGCATGGGAAACGTGATTACCTGTTAGCGGCATTTTCCCTGTAACTTGACATACTTTACTCATAGGGGCACGATTTTAAAGTAATGGAACCTGCAAGGCAAGTAGGAAT
>JALRBL010000108.1 GCA_023257795.1 Gammaproteobacteria bacterium | reverse complement strand
ATTTATTAAAAAAAATTAAAAAAAATTAAAAAAAATTAAACTTTCATACCTTTCTAATGATTGTTAGAATAGCTTTTCAAATATAGGGGTCGTGTTATGTCACCAAAAAAATATCTTTTAATGACGTGTCTTTCCTTGCCGCTTCTTGCAACCGAAATGGAAGCAGTTCTTGAAGTGGGCAGAGACAATTCAGAAATGTCTGCAGCATCACAAGCAAGAATTGATGCAACAGATACAGCAACCGATAAAATTGTTAATGAATGGAAGGTCGTTTCAAAACAAGTTGAGGGTTTAAAGCTTTATAACGCTCAAAAAAGAATTCAAATTCAAGCACAACTAGATTTAATGGATAAATATGATGAGCAACTAGTTCAGGTTGTTGTTATGCAAAGACAGATCCCACCATTGGCTCAAAGAATGCTTGAAGGACTTGAAAAATATATCAACCTAGATACTCCTTTTCATTTGGAAGAAAGACTTGAAAGGGTAGATCTAGTTAGGTCATCTTTATCCAATCCAAAAGTTACTGCATCCGAACAAGTAAGGCAAATATTGGAAGCATTCAATATCGAGGCTGAATATGGCCGCAAACTTGATGCTTATGAAGAGTCTATTGTTCTAGGTGATCAAGAAGTGGTCGTAAATATTCTAAGAGTAGGAAGGCTTGGAATGTTCTATCAGACAAAAGACGAAAGACAAACTGGATTCTGGAATCCACAGACAGGAGCCTGGGAAGAACTATCAGGCAGTTACAGAACTCAAATTAGAGATGGTATTCGTATGGCTCAAAAACTTGCGCCTATAGATATGTTGGTATTGCCAGTTACTGCTGGAGGCGAAGAATAATGAAAACTAATTCAAAATATTTAGCATTACTATTAGTCCTTGGTTTTGTTGGTCTAAGTTATGGACAAGATAATTCTGAAGACTCTGAAGGAGAACCCACAACAATTCAATCTCTCCTCGAACTTGTAAAGCAGGGTAGAACCTCAGAACAAACTGCAAACTCACAAAGAGAAAAAGAATTTATGACAGACAAGAATAAGCAGGCTGCTATTCTTGCTGCAGAAAAAAGAGAACTTGCAAGGCAAGAAAAGATTGCAGATGAGCTTGAAGATGAATACAAGAAGAACGAAGAAATTCTTAAAGTAAAAGAAGCTGCATATAAGAAAGAGCTTGGCTCATTGACAGAGCTCTTTGGCCATTTGCAAAGTACTGCTGGAGAGGCCAGTGCTTTATTTTCTGAGTCATTGACTGCAGCTCAATTTGGGAGAGAAAGAGAGCAGTTCTTAAATGAGCTCACAGGAAAGATGTCGGATGCTACTGTTTTGCCTACCATTTCTGAGCTTGAAAGACTTTGGTATGAACTTCAAAGAGAAATGGTTGCAGGTAGTGAGGTTGTTAAATTTGAGACTGAGGTTATTGATCTAGATGGAGCTACAACTACCTGTCTAGTGACAAGAGTTGGTCTCTACAATGCTATTTGTGATGGTAAATACTTAGAATATGTGCCCTCCAAGGGCCAATATGCCTTTTTACCGAAACAGCCAGAAGGCAAATATACAAGCACAGCTAAAAAACTTTCAAATGCAGATGCTGGCGAACAAGTTAAGTTTGGGGTAGATCCCACTGGCCCTGCTGGAGGAAGCTTGCTTGCTAACCTTATTCAGACTCCAAGCCTCATGGAGAGAGTGAACCAAGGACGAGAAGTTGGTTACATCATCATTATTGTTGGTATTTTTGGAATTGGGATAGCTTTTTGGAAACTCTATACGCTTTATATGATGGGACTTGCAGTTAAAAAGCAAGCCAAATCAGCTGACAATCCAAGTCATGATAATCCTCTTGGAAGAGTTCTACAGGTAGGCAAAGATAATTTAAGCAAAGATATTGAAACCCTTGAGCTTAAATTAGCCGAAGCAATTATGGCTGAGCGTCCAGCAATAGAAAGGGGCATTAATGTTGTCAAGATAATCTCTGTTGTTGCTCCATTAGCCGGATTGCTAGGAACAGTAACCGGTATGATTGTTACTTTCCAACAAATTACTTTATTTGGAACAGGCGATCCTAAGATTATGGCTGGCGGTATTTCACAAGCACTTGTTACTACAGTGCTTGGCCTAGTTGTTGCTATACCAACCACTCTTCTTCATTCTTTTGCAGCATCTTCATCAAGAGGTATTATTAATGTCCTCGAAGAGCAGAGCACAGGAATAGTTGCAGAGAAATCTAATAAGAGCTAAGCCTTTATAATGTTTGCAATAACAGAAGCTTTCGATTCATTGAGAGACTTCATGACAGCCGGAGGTAGCGTCCTTTGGCTGATTGCATTTTTAGCTCTCTTTATGTGGTCGTTAATTCTTGAAAGAATTTGGTATTTTAATGCCGGCCATAAAGAGTTCATGAAAGGATTAGAGTCCCAATGGAAATCTATCCCAGATCACACTTCATGGAGAGCTACCCAAATTAAAGACAAACTTATTTCAGAGGCCAACCATGAGATTAATAAATACATGCCTCTTATACAGACATGTGTTGCTCTTGCTCCTCTTTTTGGTTTGTTGGGCACAGTGACAGGCATGATTGAGGTATTCCAAGTTATGGCTTTTACAGGCGGTGGTGATGCAAGGTCTATGGCAGGCGGCGTATCAAAAGCGACTCTACCAACCATGGCTGGAATGACTACTGCGCTTAGCGGAGTTTTTGCACAGATTTATTTAAATTCAGCAAAGAGCAGAGAAGAGCTTTTTGTAAAAGAAATTATTAAGAATTAAAGGGAGAAGAACTTGAGAAGAAACGCAATTTCAACGGCAGTTCAAGAAGAAGATAGCGAAATTAATCTAACCCCAATGTTAGATGTTGTTTTTATTATGCTTATTTTCTTTATTGTGACAGCTAACTTTATTAAGGAACCTGGTTTAGAAATAAATCGACCTGATTCTAATACTTCAGAAGTTCAGGAAAATGCTGCTATCTTAATTGCAGTAGGCCCTACTGGAGAGATTTGGATGGATGGAAGAAGAGTCGATGCCAGACAAGTAAAGGCCAATGTTGTAAAGTTATTGGCTGATAACCCCCAAGGCTCTGTTGTGATTCAGGCAGATGAAAAAGCTCAAGCAGATACGATTATCAAGGTTATGGATGGTGCTAGAGAGGCTGGTGTTTACAATATTTCATTAGCATCAGAACCTAAATAAGACATTATGAGCTCTGGAGCAGAATTTACATTACCAAAATCAAAAGGCTCTCAAATTATTGAGTCTATATTTGCTCCGTTTGCTAAGCTGTTTGCAATCAATAAGTTTGTTGCTAGCGCAACGATGGCTGTCTTTATTACTTTGGGGTTATTCTTTTTGATGGTTGCACTAATTTCATTGGGCGATTCATCTATTAAAACAGACAACTCTAGGAAACTCGCTGATATTATTATGCCCGATAGAGATATCGATACGCTATTGGATATAGTGGATAAACCAGAGGAGCCAGAGCAGCAACCAGAAGATATAGCTCAACCTGAAGTAGATTTGCAGCCTCTTGCTGGTGTAGATGTAAGCTTGCCCAAGCCTAAAGCCAATTTTACAGCTGGCGGATCTTTTTTTAGAGATGGAGAATATATTCCACTCTTCAAGGTAACACCAATATACCCCAGAAGAGCGCAAGAGCGCGGTATCATGGGGTATGCTATTGTTGCTTTCACTATTACTGAAACTGGCACCGTAGAGGATGTGGTTCCATTAGAAGGCTGGTGTGGCGATCCTACCGATGAAGCAACCGAATACAGAGAATGTAGCATATTTAACTCTGCTGCTGAAAGAGCTGCTTTAAAACTCAAATATAAACCAAAAATTGTTGATGGAAATGCTGTAAAAGTTTTTGATGTTCCACACAAGTTTACTTTCATACTGGAGGAGGAGTAATGAAAAATTTATTTAGATCATTATTCTTATCATGTTCTCTCATATTGGGGGTTACCGTAATTACTTATTCTCCAGAGATTGAAGCTCAATCTAGAACCAAGGGCGATTACAAAAAAGCAAGGGTTTTAAGTACCAAAGCAGCTAAGATCATTACTCAGGTTGTAGAGGCCCTCGAAAGGGTTGATGATGAGGGCAAAGAAAACCCAGACTTTGCACAAGCAAAAAGACTGCTAACTGAAATGGAGCGAGATAAAGATAACTTTAAAAGTTATGATCGATCCATCATGTACAACTATTGGGGATATTTGTATTTTAATGATGAAGATTATGATAAGGCAATGCGTTCATATGAGCTTTTGCTCAATGAGCCAGAAGTCACACTTCCTCTTAGGACAGCATCTTTATACACTCTAGCTCAGTTGTATTTAGTTAAAGAAAATTACGCAAAAGGTATCGAGCTTATTCTTACATGGATGGATGAAGTTGAAAATGTTACAGCTCAGTCTTATTCTTTGTTAGCCCAAGCATATTTTCAAACCAATAACTTTCAAAAATCTTTAGATTCTATGCTAGAGGCAGTAAGGCTAGCTGAAGAGGTTGAGGGCTACAAGCCCAAAGAAAACTGGTATGTGCTTTTAGCAGCTTGCTATTCTGAGCTCAAGGATCAGAAGAAAGTTACTGAAAAGATTGCATTGGAAAAACAAAGAGATATTTATGAAATCCTCGTAAATTACTATCCAAAAAAACTATATTTCCTTCAACTTGGTGGAGTTTATGGCCAAATGAATCGCGAAGTTGATTATATGATTACACTTAAGGCGGCATTTGAAAAAGATCTCTTAGATAGGGAGGGGGAGTACTTAGCATTAGCGCAGCTTCTCTTGCTTAATAAAAATCCATACTGGGCTGCTCAAGTTTTGGTGCATGGCCAGAATAAAAAAGTTGCAATCAAAAATGAGAAAACAGGCAAAGATGAGATACAGCCTGTTGTTAAAGATACTGAAAAGAATCTAAAACTATTAGCAGATGCATGGAGAATTGCTCAAGAAACTGATAAGGCTATTCCGGTTCTAGAAAAAGCTGCTAAGATTTCTGAGGATGGAGAAACTTTTATACTTCTTGGGAATCTCTACTTAGTAGAAGATAAGCTTGATGATGCTGTTAGAGCTATCAATGAAGGAATAAAGAAAGGTAAACTAAAAAAACCATCTCAAGCTAGGCTCGTGCTAGGACAAGCTTATTTTGAGCTTGAAAATTTTGAAGAAGCTAAAAAACAATTTAGGATTGCTGCAAGGGACGAAGATAGCAAGGTTAAGAAAACCGCTAATAACTGGATTAAATATGCCGAGAATGAAGAGGTTCGAGTAAGAAGTCTAGCTCTTAGAAGAGAATATATCGAACAAAACTCTTAATTGTTTTTAATATACTCCATTATGTTGAATTCATATTCATTGGATATATTTTTTTCCTGATGGCTAATAAGCCTGCTTTCCCATCTTGATAGATCAATCTCAGGATAAAAAACATCTCCAGTTAAACTGCATTTAACCTCAGTGATAACCAGTTTATTTGCTAGGGGAAGTGTTGCTTTAAAGATCTCTCCTCCGCCAATAATTATTAATTCTTCTGAAAAAATTTGGCTTGCCATGCTAATGCCTTCATCTAAAGATTTACAGGTTAAGAGATCACTTTGTCTAGCTATATTTTTACTAGTGACCACAATACTAGTTCTGCCAGGCAACGGTCTTCCGATAGACTCATAAGTTTTTCTACCCATTAACATAGGCTTTCCCAGCGTATAAGCTTTAAAATGGCTAAGGTCGTCTTTTAATGTCCAGGGCAGATTGTTGTTGATGCCTATAACATTATTCTTTGATCTTGCAACAAGGTGTGAAATTATCATCAAATTGCCATTGGTGCGCTCAAAGCCGCATGATGTTTGTAATCAACAAGTATAAAGTCATCCACACCACAATCTTCCAGCTCTTTTAGGCTTTTGAAGTCTGGGATAGACAGCTTCGGTAACGGTAGGGGTTTTCGTTTTATTTGTTCTTGCACCTGCTCAATGCAATTAAGATAAATATGCGCATCGCCAAAAGTATGAACAAAGTCACCTACTTTTAAATTACAAATTTTTGCAATGATGTGGGTAAGCAGCGCATAGCTAGCAATATTAAATGGCACCCCAAGAAACATATCTGCACTTCTTTGATACATTTGGCATGAAAGCCTATTTTCATTGTCGACATAAAACTGTGACATTACATGGCAAGGAGGCAATGCCATCTTTTCAATTTCTGCAACATTCCAAGCGCTCAATATATGCCTTCTGCTCATTGGATTTTTTTGTATGTTTTCAATTAGTTCGGACAATTGATCTTTTTGATTCCATGATCGCCATTGGACTCCATAGATCGGACCTAATAATTTTTTGTAATTATTATTTTCATAGCCAAGGGCGACCCCTTGGTGATTAGCATTGTCTGTCCAAATAGTCTTGTACTTTTCAAGATTAGTGAGCTGACTTCTGTCTTTGCCAAACCTTATTTCTGCAAGCCTTCTTTCGTCATCT
>JALRBL010000058.1 GCA_023257795.1 Gammaproteobacteria bacterium | reverse complement strand
GAATGCTTGCAAATCTTTTTCTACAGGCGCTAGAGTTTGTGAAAATACATTTCCGTAATTAAAGCCAAACACTCCAGGAAAAGCTTCCTCAGAGAATTCTGGAACAACAACCAGTAGATTTAATTCCTTTGAAGATTGAGTCCATTGATCTCGATAGGTTTCTGCATTCCTTTGTCTTCCATGCATGACTACTACAAGCCTTGTTTTATCATTAACAACCTCGGGTGCAGAATAATAGACAGGCACTGTTACGTTAGCTGATGAGGTAAAATCAAACGATCCAATTACTTGTGCGTTGATGCTAAGGGCTAGGAATAGTGGGAGCAGTATATAAATCTTCATTTTAAAAAAAGGGAGCTAATGCTCCCTTTTATTTTAATGGAAAATACCGAAACTAGAATCTTTTATATAGTTCTAGGGTGTAGTATCTTCCGTAGTCATTGTGGACATCATTCCAAGCCCACCAAGTCGCTTCATCAGCAAGCGGAGCTCTCTCATCTTCAACATTGGTAACTGTGCCTCTGACTCTCCAACCATTATCAAACTTATATCCAAGAGTTAGGTTTACGGTGGTCATAGAATCCACAACCCAAAAACTATTTCCATCGCCCCCGTTAGCATTGTTTGTTACAGCTGTTTCTTCAAAATCACCATAACTTGTTCCAGATATAAATACCTCATATGGGCCATTTTTCCAAGAAAGATTCATGGTGTATTTATCTTCAAAGAAGCCGTCTTTACCAAGCAAGTTTTGGAAACCATTTGGAGGCACCACATTAGGGTTATCTAATGGTCCACCAGGTGCAGCTGCATCAATTAGTTTCTGGGTAACCCCTGATGCTTCTTGATAGAAATTGTCATAATGGGTTGAAACAAACTTCGCGCTGAACTCGCCATAAGCTGTATCAATGCCATAATCAATAATTATATCTGTACCTTCAAGCGTTCTTTTATCAAGATTGATGTAAGTATCATTGATTCTTTGAACCTGACCAGCAGGGCATAGCGCACTGTTCCAGTCTGCGGTATCTGCATCCAGTACATATGGTGCTCTTATCACAAGAGGATTTCCTGTACATTCTGTTGCTCCGCCTTGAATTCTAAGCAGTAGATCAAGCAAGATATGATTTTCTTCTCCAAAAAGCCCAACAGTATCTTCTTGCTCAATTTTCCATTGATCAATCGTAACAATTAGTCCTTCAATAGGGCTTAAGACTAAGCCAATTGAAGTATTGGTAGATTCCTCTGCATCAAGATCAGGGTTTCCTTGAGCAACTCTTATCATAGAATATGCATCGTTATAATTTGGGAGTGCATAAGCATAAAGAGCATCGTCTCTTGAGTTGGATCTTGCAATCAGACCCTCATTGACCGTTACTAGGTTTGGGGCTCTAAAAGACGTTGAGGTTGAGGCTCTGACTTTGACTCTGTCATGAACATCCCAACCTAGCGCAAGCTTACCTACTACAGTATCCCCAAAATCATCAGCATCTTCGTATCTGAACGCTATTTGAGAATTAAGGTTCTCCAAAAGAGGTGCTTGTAATTCTGCGAAAAGTGAAGTTGTGCTTCTGTCTCCAAAAGTATCTGGGGAGGGGCTTGAGTTAGCAACATCAGAAACGTATGGATACCCTTGGCCTCCATTCCATTGGATAGTTCCATTTATTCTTGGGTCTCTAAGGTCTTCTAATTGTTCTTTTCTAATTTCGGCTCCAACAAGAACGCCCACTGGCCCTGCTGGGAGATTAAATACTTCAGGATTACTCATTTTAAAATCAACTAAAGATAGTTTTGAACTATTTTTTCTATAGATACTAACTGTAAATTGATCTTCATTACATGGTGCAATGCCTGCGCAAAAAGGGTTATATGCATTTGGAGTGCTATCAGCAAGCGCTGCATCTAACAGCGTCATCGATTGTCTGCCATGGTTCATCATTCTGGATGTTCCCTCAGAAACTAGTATTCCAGTATCCCAATCCCAAGTACCAAAGTTGCCTCTGAAACCTTGAACCAACCTATAGGTAAACCTTTGTGATTCGTATGAGCGTGGAGTCGTAAATCTTCCATATCTCATCCATAAAAAATCATCTTCTTTATCAACAAAAAGATTCCCGTTAGTTCTAACGAGTTGATTTAACCAATAGTTTGTAGAAGGTATTTTTACCGGTTGAGTATTGTTACCTTGTCTTGATGCAGTTCCAAGTCCTAATGGCGCACCACCATACAGCACTCTCGCATCTTCAGAAGTATAAAAGCCAATTTCAGTGTACGCTTCAACTCCATTAGCTAATTCGGTATTTAAGAAAACAAAAAGATTAATCCTTTCCAATTCACTTCTTTTATCCCAAGTGGTGCCGTAGTTACCTCTTAAAGCATCTCTTATACTGCTAGCATCGTAGAAGCAAAATTGATCTTGGTAACCTGGTAGATAGTAATAGTCAGAGGAAGTGGTTTTTTGACAATTTGAATCACTTGCAGGATATAGTGAAAAGACATTGCTTCCATTTCCAACATAAAACTGCATCCATTCACTCGATGCAGATCCATTTCTCCAGGTTGTATCGTTATATTCATCAAATTCAGGAGCCAAAAGTGGTCGATAGTCAGTTACAAGCCATTTTGGATCTTCACCGGCACCAATTCTGCCTCTATCAAAATAATCAAAATATATAGAAACATTGGTATTACCTAAATCTTTACCCCAGGTAAAGTTAACTCGATGATCTTCATTTGAAAAATGATCGTAGGCAACGGCTCTGTATCTTAGCGCAGCGCCTTCGTAATCGGTCTTTAAAACAGTATTAACAACACCAGCAACTGCGTCTGCACCATAAATGGCTGATGCGCCGTCTCTTAAGATTTCCAATCTATCTATTCCAAATACAGGAATGCTATTTGGGTTAGCACTTAATACAGGAACAAAGCTTCCACCCACAGCCTCAGTTTGATATCCCGGCGAGTTAACAATTCTTCTACCGTTTAGGAGGGTGAGGGTATTACCCGTTCCAATGTTTCGTAGATTAATGGAGCCAACATCACCCCGAGTTGCATTGTATCCACCATTAAAATCGGATTGGTTGGCGTTGTTTCCGCCTTGCTCAGCAATATTTGCAAACAAGTCTTCTCCTGAATCTATTCCCATAGATTCAATATCTTCAGCGGTAACCAAATTAACTGGAAGGGCCCCAGTTATTTTTGCGCCTTTGATTTGAGAGCCAACTACTACGACTTCTTCTACATCATTAGTTTCTTGGGCGTTAAGCATACCAATAGCAAACAAACCAATTAAAAATT
>JALRBL010000026.1 GCA_023257795.1 Gammaproteobacteria bacterium | reverse complement strand
AATGGTTATAAAGAATCTTGTGCTAAAACGTTTAGGTTCAATGACAGGAGTAATCCAATGTGCACAATAAGCTATATTTTCTGTTTGAATGGTAGCATCGTATTTTTTTAAAAGATCGTTATAGCTAAGCTTTCCTTTATTTAGTAATGCTCTGTCATCAATAAGCCTGCCATTAGAGAAAGTTCCTTTCCCTAAAATAATGCCTACTTCTTCAAAACATTCTCTAGCAACTGCAACCCAATAAGCAAGTCCATCCTTCTCTAGCCCTAATAAAGCTGACGCCTCTATATCTGATAGCCCTTTGCAACGGTCATACAAGTCATGATTGTGATCTGAAGTATCTATTTTCCCTCCGGGAAAAACATAAATATCGCCAAAGGGACTTTTGGTGCTTCTTTTTACCATGAGAACTTCCAGGCACTGATTGCGATCTCTTACAAGCATAACCGTAGCAGCTGGATGAATTAACTTAGATTCCATGGTAAAGCTATTATCCTTTAGAATAAGTGCTAATGGAAATTACCAAAAACCTCAATCAAGATCTAAAAAATGCTCCGCTATGGTTCCAGGAATCAATTAATCTAAATTTTCAAATTAAAGAAACTGCGATAAATAACAAAAAAATTGTATACCAAACCCTTGGAGATTCCGCTGAGGAGGTTGTTTTGCTTCTTATTCATGGGACAGGAGCTCATAAGAATTGGTGGCGTCCATTAGGTCCGCTCTTTAATGGAAGTCACTATTTAATCATTCCAGATTTACCTGGAATGGGGGAATCAGATTTTCATGATACCTATAGCTTTCCTCTTTTTAAAGATGGGTTAGAACAAATACTAAAAGCTGAGGATTGTCTTCATAAAAAGGTAGTGCTAATAGGTCACTCTCTAGGTGGTCATATTGCAGGGTTTATGGCAAGTGAGAATAAGAATATGTATGCAGGCATGATTATGATAGATACGCCAATTAGACCTCCCAACTATGACTACACCAGCCATAAAGCAAGTATCCCAATAAGGAAGATAAAGTACTATAAGGATAAGCTCTCAATCCTGAATAGATTTAGGTTAATGCCGCCCCAAGATTGTGAAAACTCTTGGTATTTAAGATACATTGCTGAATTCTCAGCTAAAGAGACACCTGATGGCTGGCGCTGGAGGTTTGATGACACCATATTTCAATCCTTAAATAGGCTACATGGCTACGAATTTCAATTTCACTGCCCATCGCTTTTTATAGCTGGAGGAAAAAGCGCGCTGTTAGATTCTCGGATTATGCAATACATGAGAGAAGCATTTAAAACAACTATGGACTTTGAAGTTATTAATAATGCAGCTCATCATGTCTTATTGGATGAGCCACTCTTACTTGTAGATATGATTAACGCTAAACTAAAACAATGGAAAATCCACAAAACATCTTAGCGCTATCAATGATAGTGGTTGGGGCATCTGTTTTCTTATGCCGTCATTTAGTATTAAAAGCCAAGCCTTTTATCACATCGCCAAAAGCAATTAAAGTCGCTGGCATCGTAAGGTTAATCATAGGAATTGTAGTGCTTTGGTACGCACTAACTTTTGAAACGCTCTATGCCTGGATTTTAGTAATTGGATTTATTGGATGTTTGCTGGTTTTTTCTGGCATTCTAATGACTTTCTTTGTGACTCTTTCAAGAAATCTGATTAATGATCATCTTGAAAGAATCATTCCTGTGGTTTCTATCTCTATTTGCTTGATTGGAGTATTTTTGCTTTGAAACAAAACTTAATTCTTGCTTTTACTATCATGCTAGCTTATGGCTGCACTCTAGAGTCTATCTCTCCATTGCAAGGTTGCGAATCCAATAATGAACTCATTGTTTACTGTGGTTTTCAAAATCCAGAAGACTTAGCTATCACCCCTGACAACAAATTCCTTATTGTCGCAGAGTTTGGGGGCATGGCACCTCTTGCTCCTATGACATCGGGTAGTTTAAGTTTTTTTGATTTAGACAAAAAACTTAAGATTATGCCTGTAATAAAGTTTGGGCCCAACGAGTGGGGTGAGCCATCATGTCATAGAGATGCAAGTATTCCATTCGGTCCTCATGGCATTGATTTGATTAAGAGAGATGATGGAAGATTTCAGCTTGCAGTTGTAAGCCATTATCCATATGAAAGCATTGAAATGTTTCAACTGATACAAGACCAAGATTGGTACCTTGAGTGGAAAGGATGCATCAATCTAAACGAAAAATATTATTTTAATGATGTGGCTCTTGATAGAGAGGGAAATTTTTATGCAACACATATGTTTGCTAAAGATTATTCTCTTGTTAGGTTGGTATGGAATGTATTTATGAAGTCTAATACAGGCCTAGTTGCATATTGGAATAAACAAAATGGCTTCAAAGAGCTTGGTTTCACTGCTGGTTCATTTCCCAATGGCATTGCGCTTGATATGGCAAACAATAATTTGATTGTAAATTATAATTTAGGAGACAAAACTTCTCTCTATAGTCTTGAAAGACAACAAGTGATTAGTGAGTATAAACATAATTCTCCTGATAATGTTGTTATTAGAAACGGATATGTCTGGGTAACCAATCATGATCATGGGGCAATGGACACCTTTAAGTGTGGAGACAATTCAAATTGCCCACTACCCTTTTCTATTAATCAATTATCTCTTAAAAATCTTGCTCCAATAGCATCTCATTCATTTGAGAACACCAACATGGGAGTTGGTACTGTTGGCTTAGTGCATAATCATTCGATCTGGATAGGTTCATATCACTCTGACCGTCTTGCTGAAGCAAGATTGCCTTTAAGTGAATAAACTTTATACAACTGAGCAGATATTTGCTTCTGAAAAATCTTTTTTTAATAAGGGACATCCGCAGCTTGAGTTAATGTTGAATGCAGCCCATGCCTCTGCGGATTGGCTTTTAAATAACTTTCCCAAAAAAAAATTTCTTTTCCTGATTGGTCCAGGGAATAACGGCGCTGATGGCTTATATACAGCAAACATTCTGCAAAATAATGGATTGGAAGCATTGGTATTGGATGTCTTTCCAAGGAAATTAAAGTCAGACCTAAATAGTGAGGCATGGAAAAAACTGACTTTAAAAAAAATAAAATCAATGGATAAGATTTCAAAAAACACTGTGATTATTGATAGTATCTTCGGTATTGGAGGCAAAGCTAGAGCAAATAAAAAGTTGCAAAGAATTATTGAGGCGGCCAATACATTTAATCATAGAGTTGCAATTGATAGTCCCACTGGTATAGACCTGACACATGGAAGACAAGCCTTAACAGTTAATTTTGAAGCGCAGATTACACTCACATTCCTTGGGCTAAAGCAAGGATTCTATCTTTGCTCTCATAACATCTTAAATACAGGTAAAATTATTCTCTTAGATTTAAATAAAACTGTTTTGAAAACCACAAAGAGCAATTCAACATTATTTGGCTTTGATGACATTGGAAAAATATTGCCTGAAAGAAAGCAGGATACTCACAAAGGGAATCATGGAAAATTAGCTATCCTCGCTGGCGATGAAGGCATGGGTGGCGCTGGTATCTTAACAGCAATGAGTGCACTGATGTCAGGAGCAGGAGTCATAAAACTATTGACTCGAAAAGCACATATTGCACCTGCTCTTGCTCAAATCCCTGAAGTAATGGTGATTGGAGGAGACAACGCCCAGGATCTTGAATTAAAGTTTGGGTGGGAAGATGTTTTAGTGGCGGGGCCTGGTTTTTTTAAAAATTATTGGTCAGAGCAAAATCTATACAAAGTATTAGCATACTCTCAAAAAAGTAAATCAAGATTAGTAATTGATGCGGGGGCATTGAGCATGTTGTCTGAAAAACCTTTTTCTAAATTTAAGCTAAACCCCAGTACGGTTTTAACCCCACATCCTGGCGAAGCAGCAAGTTTATTAAAAACCTCATCGGAAAATATTCAAAAAAACAGAGTTGCTGCTGCTAAGAAACTTCATAAAAAGTTTGGGTGCATTATTGTTCTTAAGGGAATGCATACTGTCATAGCATTTAAAGAGAAAATATTCATTTGTGAGAATGGATCTCCCTCTCTAGCTACTCCCGGCTCTGGAGATGTGCTTACTGGAATTATTGGCTCATTTATGGCACAAGGTTTAACCTCTGTTTCTGCAGCAAAGGCTGGAGTTGCTGTTCATGGCTTAGCAGGAGAGATTCTTGCAAATGAAGTCGGTAGTATTGGCATAACCGCACAAGATATTATTAGCACAATTAGAAGCTTAATTAATTAAATTGATTATTTATCTACCTAGTGAAAATGAAACACATGGCATGGGTGTAAAGTTGGCTAATTTTATACAAGAAAATAATGCAAGCCTCGAAATTCATTTGATAGGAGATTTAGGTGCTGGCAAAACTACGCTTGCTAGGGGATTAATAGAGGGTATGGGTTGGAGAAATGCTGTTAAAAGTCCAACTTATACTTTATGTGAAGAGTATGATTTAGATCATTTTTTTATCATACATTGTGATCTATACCGATTAAATACTTTAGAAGATCTAGAATTATTGGATCTTGATCGCCAGATTTTTAAAACTAAAATTTTATTAGTTGAATGGCCAGATAGATTGCCTCTGGTTAGAAATCCCGACATTGAGATGCGGTTAATTCATTGTGACAAAGGGAGAAAAATAGAGTGCAATGTCTTGAGTGAACATAGCGGACTTAAGGAATCTTTTCTATGAATTTAGCATCTAAAACTCTATTAGCTTTCTTGTTGTTCGGATTACCCATGGTTCATGCCACCAGTGTTAGTTTTAAAGAGTCTTCAGTTACTCCTGAGGGCGATATAAGGTTAGTCTTTGCAATGGATAAAGT
Organism: Gammaproteobacteria bacterium; assembly: GCA_023257795.1. GTDB lineage: Bacteria > Pseudomonadota > Gammaproteobacteria > Magnimaribacterales > D2472 > VMDH01. The sequence continues at coordinate 4,212 of JALRBL010000026.1, read as the reverse complement.
TTCGCTAGTTAATGCTTATGCTTTAGATGACCCTTCGCGAATAGTTATAGACCTTAAAGATGTCATGTTAGGTGAAATGAAGACAGTCACAATTGGTCCAGTGCAATCTCTAAGAGGCATCCAAGAACCAGATTTAACTAGGGTGGTTATTGATCTAAATAGATCAGTTTATTGGAAAAAGCCCTGGCAAGTTAAAACGCAAGAAGGTGTGCTGCTGATTTTAGAAATGAAGAATAATCAAAGTTCTGCTAAAAATATTAGGGATATCTTAGTAGCCATTGATGCCGGACATGGAGGAAAAGATCCGGGTGCAGTTGGTAAAAATATTCTAGAGAAAGATGTTACGCGCATGATAGCTACAGAATTAGAGCGTACACTCAGAGACACGCAAGGTTACCAGCCCATCATGATTCGAACAGGAGATAATTTTGTAAATCTTGATGATAGATATCAGATTGCACGTGAAAAAGGAGCAGATTTATTTGTGTCTATCCATGCAGATGGCTTTAGGCTGAGTTCAGTTAAGGGAGCATCGGTATTTGTATGGTCCGAAGAAGCTTCTTCAATTACTGCAGATAACCTCTCTAAAAAAGTTTTAGCTACGGATCCGGCTGTTAGATCCAAAATCGGCAAACTAGATATCAGAGACTTTGATGAGGATGCTGCCAGAGCTCTCTATGAAATAGCCTATGAAGCAAAAATTGAGAATAGCACTATCTTGGCAAATCATATTCTTAAATATCTAAAGGCTGATCCATTTACAAAGATGCACAAAGACCAGGTTGAATATGCTGATTTTAGAGTTCTTAAATCTGTGGACATCCCCTCTGTGCTTGTCGAATCTGGTTTTATCTCGAATCCTGACGATGCAAAAAGATTATCTGGAAAGCCAGGAAGAAGAATGATTGCAAGAGGGATCTTTTTAGGATTGCACGATTACTTTAAAGAGAAGCCCAAACCCAATACCATCATGGACAACTATCAGGGTTTTTTAGTGTATGAAGTGCAATCAGGAGACGTGCTTTCCGAGATAGCGATTCGATTTGGAGTGAGTGTTTCCGAAATTATTGAATGGAATAAATTAGGTAGTAATCCCATTTTTCCTGGCCAAGAAATTATGGTAAGGATTTAATATGAAAGAGGTTGTCGTCATCACCGGTGCAACGAATGGTATTGGTAAAGCAGCAGTTTTAGATCTTGCCAAAGATTTTCAACACATTATCTTTACATACCGAAATGAAGATCTAAAAAATCATCTTTACCTCGAGTTAAATGAAATCAATTCAGTTATTCACTTAGACTCAGTCTACTGCGACTTTTCGAGCTTTGACTCAATCAGAGAGGCTTGTGATCGTATAAAAAACTTAACTCAAAAGATTGATGTTCTAATCAATAATGCAGGGGTGGTTAATACTACCTATCACGAAACTGATGCAGGCATTGAAAATACATTTGCAGTCAATCACCTAGGTTATTTCCTATTTACTAATTTACTCGTTGGACTGTTGCCCAGTCATTCTGGAAAAATTATCAACGTTGCATCTGCAGCTCATGCTTTTGTAAAAGAAATGCAATGGAATGATTTAAATTATAAAAAAGACTTTAACATGGGCTTTAAGGCATATGGACAATCAAAGCTTGCAAATATCCTCTTTACCAAACATTTAAGCAAAAAATTATTAGCTAAAGGTATAGCTGTAAACTGCATTCATCCTGGCGGAGTAAATACTGCCTTGGGAAATCAAAATAAATCTTTGCTAGGCAGGATACTTAAGATACTCTTAAAACCATTTTTTAGAACGCCTCTTAAAGGAGCGCAAGGCATACTTTACCTAGCGAGGATGAATGACAATTCATTAAGTGGTGAATATTTTGTAGATAGCAAAATTAAGAAGACCTCGATGGCTGCGAGGAGTGAATCCTCGCAAGAGAGATTATGGGAAGTTTCTGAGGAGATGGTAAAACAGACTTTTAATCTTTAGTGCTCAACTGGATCAATATCCCAGGTCCATTTAACCGTTCGCTTAGCTGTTTGAATATTTCTTAAAACCACATCTAAGTTTTGGCTTAGTTTATTCCGGGATAATGCCTGAATAATAATTTGGTGGAAATAATTGCCTCCTTTCTTCGCTGTAACAGCAGGCATTGGTCCGAAAATTTCAGCTTCTTTGAACTCTATAGATGCAAGGCTATTCAAAGCATCCATATTCTTCTTAATACTTCTCGAATGACATCTAATCACCGCTTGATAAGAATAAGGAGGCAGTTTTGATCTTTCCCTGTCCTCAAGAATTGTTTTAGCAAAAATATCATATTTTCCATTTTTGAGAACTCCCAACAGAGGATGGTTTGGGTAACTGGTTTGCAATAATACTTCTGCGGGAGTATTCTCTCGGCCTGCCCTTCCAGCAACCTGAATAATTTGTTGTCCTAGATCCTCCAAGGCAAATGGATCCAAGCTAATTAAACTTTGATCTAAGTTCACAATCACTACCAAAGCCAAATTTGGGAAATGGTGTCCTTTGGTGAGCATTTTGGTTCCTATTAAAATAGATTTTTGGTTCTGGTTAATTTCCTCCATTAAATTTTGCATAGATCCTACTTTTCTGGTCGTGTCCCTATCTACTCTTATTATTTTTGTATCAAAAAATCTTGCTTCTAAGACATGCTCAATCTTTTCAGTGCCCTCCCCAGTCATGATAAGAGAAATTTCATTGCATGCTGGACAGTGTTTTGGAATAGCGTATTTAGATTCACATCTATGACATATCATGCGTTTTTCTAACTGATGAAAAACTAGATTAGATTCACAATTATTGCATTGAGCAATCCAGCCACATTCGGAACATAAAAATTTAGGAGCATACCCTCTTCTATTTAAGAAAATTAAAGCCTGTCTTTTCTGTTTTAATACTCTTTCTATTGCATCAAAAGCCTGTTGACTTAAGCCAGCCTCCGATTTGCTTAATGCCATATCTATAATAGTAAAGCTGGGAGGATTGCCAGAAGTAATCCTTTCCTTTAGATAGCTAACACTATATCGAGAATCATTTATAGATCTTATGGTTTGAAATGATGGTGTGGCGCTACCTAGCAAAATTGGAATATCCAACATTTGTGCTCTTTTGATTAATAAGTCCCTTGCAGAAAATCTAAATCCCTCATGTTGCTTATACGATTTATCATGCTCTTCATCAATAATAAACATTCCGGGGTTTTTAATAGGGAGTAAAATCGAAGATCTTGTTCCTATGATTACTCTGGCAGCACCATTTGCTGCAGAATTCCAGACTTTCATTCTTTCCTTGGGAGTCATTGCTGAATGATAGGCATAACAAACATTCCCAAATCTATCTCTAAAACGTTTGAGTGTTTGCGGTACCAAAGATATCTCAGGAACAAGTACTAATACTGATTTATCATTACGAAGCATTTTCTCAATAGCTTGGAGATATACTTCAGTCTTCCCAGAGCCTGTAACGCCCTGTAATACATGGACATCAAAACTATCTAACGCCTGAATATCTTTTAATGCTTTTTGCTGCTCGTTTGAGAGCAATAAGGTTGGCTCATGAATTAAAAAATTACCAATACTTTCTTTTTCAAAGGGATGCTGACCTTCCATCTTCTTTAAGTATGCAGGAATGAATGCATGGATAACTTCACCCATGGGATATTTATAGTAGTCTGCTGACCAATCCAAAAGCTTAAGTTGATGTTTTGAAAACAGGGGCTCGTTATCAAGGATTCTTATTATTGGATTGGTTTTAAAAGCAGGCTGAGAAGTTCTTTTTACAACTATGCCAAGAATCTCTTTCTTACCAAATAAAATTCTTACTCGAGAGCCAATTTTAACGAGTTGAGGACCCTCGTAGGTATAAAGTTGTGCTAATGGGCGGTTGATGGCGACATCATAAAAAAATTTTTTCACAGGTATTTGTAAAAAGCAGTTACTTTGGTATAGTGCTCCTCCTTAAAACTAATTTTATTATGAAAACTGGTATACATCCGAACTATCAAGAAATAAAAGCAACATGTAGCTGTGGCAATTCTTTTTCGGTGATGACTACCCTCAAAGAAAACCTTGCCTTAGATGTATGTTCTAAGGCAAGGTTTTCTTTGAGAGTAGTCATCACCGAAAAAGAATTGCCACAGCTACATGTTGCTTTTATTTCTTGATAGTTCGGATGTATACCAGTTTTCATAATAAAA